>JBBRSY010000001.1:0-125991 GCA_038244965.1 Candidatus Nanopelagicales bacterium
AGATCAGCCCATTGCGGGTAGATCTCACAATGTTCCAGCGCAAATCACGACACTGGGCAAGCGATTTGCATCCGTTGCCGAAGAGTTGCTCTTTGCGTATGAACGTCTCACCTCTCTGCTTGAGCGATTCCCGATAAGGGGGATCAAAGGCCCGGTCGGTACCGCGCAAGATTCAATAGATCTACTTGGATCATCGGATGCACATCATCAACTGGAAGAGCTAATCGCTAGTGACTTGGGCTTTGCCAGTGTCATGGACTCTACCGGCCAAATTTATCCACGCTCATTTGATTATGACGTTATGAGCACGCTCGTTCAGATTGCCGCCGCTCCCTCTTCTCTTGCCACATCGATTCGACTCATGGCCGGCGCGGAATTGGTGACGGAAGGATTTAAGGCAGGTCAGGTTGGGTCCTCGGCCATGCCACACAAAATGAACACCCGCTCGTGCGAGAGAATCAACGGACTTGCTATTCTCCTGCGCGGCTATGCATCGATGGTTGGCGAAATGGCAGGGGATCAGTGGAACGAAGGGGATGTTTCTTGCAGTGTTGTACGTCGTGTCGCTGTGCCCGATGCGTTCTATGCGATTGATGGCCTTCTGGAAACAATTCTGACGGTCTTGCGCGAATTCGGAATCTTTCCAGCTGTTATTGCTACTGAAATCGAGCGGTACCTACCGTTCTTATCTACGACAAAGATATTGATGGCCGGAATAAAGGCTGGCGTTGGACGCGAGGAAGCGCATGAAATTATTAAAGAGCATGCAACGGAGGCGGTTCTGGAAATGCGAAAGGGAAAGGACAATTCATTGCTAAAGGCATTAGGAGAGGATCCTCGTTTTCCATTGAACTTATCGGATCTCAAGAAACTTATTGGCGATCCGATGGATTTCACGGGCGATGCGCGAGCGCAAGTAATGAGAGTTATTGCCCGAGTTGAGAGGATTACCTCTGCGAACACGAGAGCGGCCAATTACACACCTGGAGTAATCCGATGAGTGGTTTTGGAGTAGCGGGTCCGCCACAAGCGCCGACAATTGCTGGATGGAAACATGTACGAACAGGCAAAGTGCGCGACCTTTACAGTAATGATTCCGGCGAGTTGCTAATGGTTACTTCGGATCGGATCTCAGCATTTGATTGGGTTCTCCCGACGCTTATTCCCACCAAAGGCGCAGTGCTGACACAACTTTCGCTTTTCTGGTTTGAAAGACTCGCCAGCATTGTTCCAAATCATATTCTCAGCACTGATGTGCCAGCAGAAGTGCGCGGACGGGCAGTAATCGTACGCCCACTCACGATGTTTCCCATTGAGTGTGTAGCTCGTGGATACCTGACAGGAAGTGGCTGGAGCGAATACAAAAAAACAAAATCAGTCTGTGGAATTGGACTTCCAGAGGAATTACTCGACGGATCGAAACTTCCAGAAAATCTTTTCACACCTGCGACCAAGGCTGAAATTGGCGACCATGACATCAACATTAGTTACGAGCAGGCACGGGAGCTCGTGCCCGAGGCGGCTGAACTGCGAAAACTGACTTTAGATCTATATGAGACGGCTGCAGATTTTGCAAAGACTCGTGGAATTATTCTGGCCGACACCAAATTCGAATTTGGCAAGGACCAAAATGATGTCATCACCCTGGGAGACGAAGCGCTGACGCCGGACTCCTCTCGTTTCTGGGATGTTAAAACCTGGCTACCGGGTGGTGCGCAACCCTCCTTCGATAAGCAATTCGTTAGGGATTACCTCGTCAATAGTGGCTGGGATCGCGAATCCGCTCCGCCAGAGTTGCCCTCAGATGTCGTGGAGAAAACTGCCGAGAGATATCGCGATGCATATCTGCGACTGACTGGTCAATCGTTTAAGGATTAACATCACTTCAATAAGGGAGAGTTCCAAAATGGCAAAGATCGTGGTCGACGTGATGTTGAAGCCAGAAATCTTGGATCCTCAAGGTCAAGCCGTGGGTGCAGCCCTTCCTCGGCTGGGATTCACTTTTGCAAAATCGCTGCGTCAAGGAAAGAGATTTGAAATCGAAATTGAAGGCGAGCCAACGCCTGACATTCTTGCGCAAGTTTCGAAGGCGGCAGAGACGTTGCTAGCTAATCCTGTTATCGAGAACTTCACTGTAAGAATGGAGAATTAAGTGAAGATAGGTGTCATCACCTTTCCCGGTTCACTTGATGATCGAGATGCGGCTCGCGCGGTACGCACGGTAGGTGCTGAAGCCATCGCCTTGTGGCATGGCGAGTCCGATCTGCATGGTGTGGACGCAGTAATACTTCCTGGTGGGTTTTCCTACGGTGACTATCTACGCTGTGGCGCCATATCTCGTTTTGCTCCCGTCATGGCCGCTGTCATCGAGAAGGCAAAGAAAGGAATGCCAGTGCTCGGGATATGTAATGGGTTCCAAGTTCTTTGCGAGTCACATCTTCTTCCTGGGGCGCTTACTAGAAATCATGCTCTGCATTTCCTATGTTCGGATCAAACTCTAAAGATTGAGAACAACTCCACCTCTTGGACTAGCGAATATGAAGTTGGCCAAGAAATTGTGATTCCCCTCAAAAACGGCGAAGGCTCATTCCAATGTGATGATTCAACCCTTGCTCGCCTGGAAGGTGAAGGATTGGTGGTCGCTCGTTATGTTGGCGAGAATCCAAATGGATCCCGCAATTTGATTGCGGGGATAACAAATGAACGTGGCAATATCGTCGGATTGATGCCGCACCCAGAACACGCAATTAATTCACTGACTGGGCCAAGTGCTGATGGACTGGGATTTTTCACCTCAATCATTAGTCAGATGGTAAACAAATAAATGTCATTAGATACCGTTCATATTGCCGCAGATACGCCCGAGCATGTTCAGCCTTTTGCAGAACTTGGCCTTAAACCAGATGAATACGCACGGATTCGTGAGATCCTAGGGCGTCGGCCATCATCTAGTGAATTGGCAATGTATTCGGTGATGTGGAGTGAACATTGCTCATATAAGTCATCTAAAGTTCACTTGCGCCAGTTTGGTGAAAAGGCACCGAAGACCGAGGCGCTTCTCGTGGGAATTGGTGAGAACGCCGGAGTTGTGGATGTTGGGCAAGGGTACGCAGTAACTTTTAAGATCGAGTCGCACAACCACCCTTCATTTGTGGAACCATATCAAGGCGCAGCAACCGGCGTTGGTGGAATTGTTCGAGATATCTTGACGATGGGTGCACGCCCTATTGCTGTGATGGATCCATTGCGCTTTGGTGCCGCCGATGCCGCCGATACGCGGCGCGTACTGCCTGGAGTTGTTGCTGGTATTGGTGGATACGGCAACTGCCTCGGACTGCCCAACATCGGTGGCGAAGTAGTTTTTGACCAGACATATGCGGGCAATCCATTGGTGAATGCGCTCTGCGTCGGAGTAATGCGCCATGATGAGATCAAACTTGCAAAGGCATCTGGAGTCGGCAACCTCGTCGTCCTCTTTGGTGCAAAGACAGGTGGCGATGGAATCGGCGGTGTATCAGTTCTAGCCAGCGAAACTTTTGGAGACGGTGGTTCGACAAAGCGGCCGAGCGTGCAAGTCGGGGATCCGTTCACTGAAAAAGTTCTGATCGAGTGCTCTTTGGAAATTTTCGCGGATGACCTGGTCATTGGCATTCAAGATCTCGGTGGCGCTGGCCTTTCATGCGCCACCAGTGAGTTGGCATCGGCTGGAACGGGGGGTATGAACGTTGCCCTAGATGTTGTTCCCTTGCGTGATCCGAGTTTGTCACCAGAGGAAATCTTGATGAGCGAATCGCAAGAACGCATGTGCGCCATCGTTGAGCCCGGCAAGATCGCGCGATTTATGGAGATCTGCAAAAAGTGGGATGTCACGGCGACTGTTATCGGAGAAGTGACCGATAACGATCACCTAGTAATCACATGGCATGGAGAGACGATCGTCGATGTTCCTCCTCGTACTGTGGCTCATGACGGCCCTGTCTATAACCGCCCTTTTAGTAAACCGGAGTACGTTGATCGGGTCAATGCAGAGAAGCACTCTTTGCCTATGCCAAAAACGGCGACAGAAGTGCGTTCTGCGATCCTTGAGCTGATGTCGAGTCCAAATATGGCCGACAAATCGTGGATCACATCGCAGTACGACAAGTACGTGCAGGGAAACACAATCCAAGCCCAACCAGAAGATTCAGGGATGATTCGCATCGATGAGTCCACTCACTTGGGTATCGCCATTTCGACGGATGCAAACGCATCGTGGTCATATTTGAATCCCTACGAAGGCGCGAAGTTGGCCCTGGCAGAGGCAGCACGCAACATTGCTACTGCGGGTGCCAGACCGTTGGCAGTCACGAATTGCCTGAACTTTGGTTCCCCTGAAGACCCAGGGGTTATGTGGCAGTTTGCCGAGACAGTACGCGGCCTGGCCGATGGATGTCTTGAAATGGGTCTTCCCGTAACTGGAGGCAATGTCTCCTTTTACAATCAAACCGGTGATATTGCGATATTGCCGACTCCCGTAATCGGAGTACTCGGTGTCATTCAAGATGTGCGTACACGCACGCCGATGGCATTTGACAGCCCGGGCTTGAATTTGTATTTACTAGGCGAGACTGAGGAAGACTTGGCCGGAAGTGAATGGGCGTATATGCATCAAGTCCGTGGTGGATGCGCGCCAACGGCCGACCTACAACGCGAGATGCGATTAATTGATGCATTGCTTGAAGGCCAAGCCTTTTTCGAAGCAGCCCATGATTTGAGTCAAGGTGGTTTAGCCGCGTCACTTTCTGAAATGGTGCTCCGCCACAATATTGGCGCCACCATCCTTTTGGAAGGTGATATCGGAGTGCAATTATTAAGCGAAACTCCGGGAAGAGTTGTGGTGGCGGTAAAGAAGGAAAACGCACATGACCTTAAAAGGGTCGGAGAGAAATATGACATCCTAATAACTCAGATCGGAGTGACTGGTGGTCGCTCACTAGTTATCAACGATGCGGATATTACGCTAGAAGACTTGCGGTCGGTCTACACCGATACTATTCCGAGATTATTCGGGTAGAACGTGCGCGCTGACCCAATCGGTGAAACGGTGAAGGCCACGCTGCATCAACTTGCAAAATTGGCTCCAGGAAGAGCCATCGAGGTACGCGTTCCTCCTTTCGCCGCAATTCAGTGCGGTGTCGGCCCGATTCACACTCGTGGCACTCCCCCAAATACCATCGAAATGAACGCTCAAACATGGCTTGCCTTAGCCCAAGGAACGCGATCTTGGCAAGAGGCGATGTCCGCTGGCGAAATTCGTGCATCGGGAGTGCGCGCCGATATCTCTGCATTTCTTCCTTTACCTTCCGAGAAATTAGGATAAGCGCATGACGCGGCGCCCTGATGGTCAATTGACGCACGAGCTCTTTCCTGAAGATAAAGGACCACAAGATGCCTGCGGAATTTTTGGAGTATGGGCACCGGATGAAGAAGTAGCGAAATTAACTTTCTATGGACTTTACGCACTTCAGCATCGCGGTCAGGAATCTGCCGGCATTGCTACTAGTGACGGCGAACGAATTCTTGTTTATAAGGACATGGGTCTTGTTTCCCAAGTTTTTAATGAGAGTGATCTCGAATCACTTAAAGGCGAATTAGCGATCGGACACTGCCGCTATTCAACAACCGGATCTAGCACTTGGGTAAATGCCCAACCGACACTTCGTCCAACCAAATATGGAACGTTAGCTCTGGCACATAATGGCAATCTCACAAACACGGGGGATTTGGTTGAACACCTTCAGCGCCAAGGGACTCCTTCGAGTTCGAAGGATCGCGGCGCCACAACTGACACGGAATTGATGACCGCTCTCATTGCGGGTCAAGACGAAAAAAACTTGGAGGCAAGCGCCATAGCAGTCCTACCACTATTAGAAGGTGCATTCTCCCTCGTATTCATAGACGAGCACACTCTGTACGCCGCAAGGGATCGACATGGAGTGCGTCCACTGGTGATCGGAAAACTCGAACGTGGCTGGGTGGTTGCATCTGAGACTGCTGGTTTGGACATCGTTGGTGCATCCTTTGTTCGCGAAGTTGAACCTGGTGAGTTTGTGGCAATTGATGAGAACGGCATCCGCTCGCAACGTTGGGCAAGGCCCGAACCCAAAGGGTGCCTCTTCGAATATGTTTATTTGGCCAGGCCGGATACTGCGATTGCCGGTCGTGGCATACATGTGACCAGAGTCGCTCTGGGAGAGCGTTTAGCCGCCGAGCACCCAGTTCAGGCAGATTTAGTTATTCCAGTGCCAGAGTCGGGAACTCCCGCTGCCATAGGCTTTTCGAAAGCTTCCGGAATTCCGTATGGAGCTGGGTTTGTAAAGAACTCCTACGTCGGTCGTACATTTATTCAACCCAGCCAGACGATTCGCCAGCTCGGAATTCGCCTCAAACTCAATCCATTAAGAGATGTCATTGAAGGAAAAAGAATTGTCGTCGTTGATGACTCCATTGTTCGTGGAAACACACAACGGGCAATCGTGCGCATGTTGCGTGAAGCCGGGGCGCGCGAAATTCATGTGCGCATCTCAAGTCCACCAGTGAAATGGCCGTGCTTTTACGGGATTGATTTTGCTTCGCGCGCAGAGTTGATCGCTAGCGGGTTAGAGATCGAGGAGATTCGCCGATCTATCGGTGCGGATTCACTCGGTTATGTTTCTCTCGAGGGCCTCATCGAAGCAACGACGATTGCTGAATCCAAACTCTGCCATGCCTGCTTCACTGGTGAGTATCCAATTTCGATCCCATTGGACATGTCTGAGGGAAAGATGCGCTTGGAGATTACGCCAGCGCAGGGAGTTATGTAGTGGCGACATATCGCGAGGCAGGCGTGGATATTGCGGCAGGTGATCGCGCAGTTGAATTGATGAAGTCATCAATAGCTAAAGCATCTCGACCAGAAGTTATTGGTGGAATCGGGGGCTTTGCTGGACTTTTTGATGCAAGCGCTTTAAAAAAATATTCAAAGCCACTTCTGGCCACCTCAACTGATGGTGTCGGGACCAAAACTGAGATCGCACGGCAATTGGGAATTTACGACACCATCGGTGAAGATCTTGTGGCAATGGTTGTTGATGATCTTGTGGTCTGTGGTGCCGAGCCGCTTTTCATGACAGATTACATCGCTGTAGGTAAAGTGTTTCCAGAGCGAATTGCGCAGATCGTTAAAGGCATTGCTTCTGGGTGCGAGAAAGCTAATACTGCTCTAATCGGGGGCGAGACTGCCGAACATCCCGGTCTTCTTGAAGAGGATGAATTCGATATCGCCGGAGCTGCTACCGGAGTTGTGGATGCCCCCAACCTTCTGGGTGCCGAGAAAGTAAAAAGTGGCGATCTCCTATTAGCGATGCCAGCTAGCGGATTCCATTCCAATGGGTACTCACTTATCAGGCATATCCTCAACGCTAAGAAACTCGATCTTTCGCATACATATCAGGATCTCGGTAAATCCTTAGGTGAGGAACTTTTAACGCCTACAGAGATATACACCCGGGATTGCCTAGTTCTCATCAAGGCTCTGGGCGTCAATTTGCGAACCTTTGCTCACATCACTGGCGGTGGCCTGGCCAATAACACGGCCCGAGTAATTCCTGCCACTTTGATCGCAAAGTTTGATCGCTCTACCTGGTCGCTTCCGCTAGCCACTCAATTTATGGCCAATCTTGGCGATATTTCACAAGTTGGCTTTGAGAGTACTTGGAACTGTGGAGTCGGAATGGTCGCGATTATTAATGCGAATTCGGCAGACCTTGCTCTTAAAACCCTCGCTGCTCGGGGTATGCGAGCCTGGGTCGCGGGCGAGATCTTTCCTGATACAACTAGCCATCAAGCATCACTAGTCGGGGAATATCGAAAGTAGGAGCGCGGATATATGGCCAAACGTGTGAAGCAGAGAGCGGTTGTTCGCGATCAAAAACTAAAAAGGAATCTCATCCTCATTTCACTGGCAGTCTTGCTGATCAAGTTCGTACTAATCCTCTCGATCAAAAATGGTGGTTGGCTCGGCGCTGACGGTGAAAACTACCTCACGGGCCTTAACGGGCTAATCAAGAGCGGTTTCGCGTCCAAAGAGCCATTGTTAATTTATTGGCCGGCCGGATACCCAATTCTTCTCTGGATGCTTACATTCGTTAGTATCTCCAAATTTGTATTCTTATTATCATTTACCCAATCAATTCTGTATTTCGTTGCTACGGCTTTTTTTGTTGAGCGAATTAGGCTGACACGTCTATCAAAACTAGCACTGCCACTCGTACTTATACTCGGACTTAATCCAACCCTTTCGTTGAGTTCCTTGGCAATCGGATATGAAAGCGCCGTTGCGTCCTGTTTCTTGCTGACGACGGCGTTGATCCTTCGCTATCAACAAAATAAATCGCGCAAGAATTTGATCAGGACAGTTTTTCTGGTGGGTCTCATCCAAGGCGTCTCCGCTTTCATGCAGCCCAGGGGAATCCTTCTAGGAATAACTGTTTTTGTACTCTGGGGTATCTTCAACGGCGGTTGGAAAAATATGCTCACGACAGTTCTCATTGGCACCTGTGTACTTATGGTTTTCCCAGCGGTACTCGTTCTCCGAAATGTTCAGGCGAACAACACCGTGTCGATTTCCACGAACTTGGGTTCTACGATGAATGGTGGAGCTGGCGACAACGCTACGGGCGGGTACCCTAGTCGTGGAAGCACGAATTACGGAGTTCCGTGTTCTCCCAAGGCCCCGGCAACCTCTGTTAGCGATAACCAATTGGTCGGTTGTGTGATCAAGTGGTACTTGAAGCATCCAACGAAATCTGCGGTTCTGCTAGTGAAGAAATCCATTTACTTCTGGTCGCCCTGGTTTGGTCCCCTTGCTAACGGCACGATGGCTCGGAACCCGTGGCTCAAAATCGATCCAATTAAAAGCATTGCTTCCAATCAAGCCGGGCACAGTCTGGTTTTTGGCTGGTTCGGCAAGGTCCTCTCATGGATCTGGATCGTTTTGGGCCTATTCCTGGTATTTTATGGCTTCATATGGCTTTGGCGGATGAGGGGAGTCGAAAGGGAACTCTCCATACTGGCCGGAACCCCAATACTGCTTGCCTGGCTCATTTCGGTGGGCACCATCGGCGATCATCGTTACCGCCTGCCTACGATGGGATTGAGCCTATTTCTCCAAGTTGCGGGGTATTTTGGCCTAAGGGAGCGGTTCTCGGGGGGTGTGGGGCGGGCCACTTTGGAACCTCGCCGGCGGACACGGTAACCTTCCCCTCTGAATGAACATAGGTAAGGAGGTCACGTCATGGGACGCGGCCGCTCAAAAGCCAAACAGACCAAAGTTGCTCGAGATTTGAAGTATTCATCGCAGGAGATGGATCTAGATCGTTTAGCAAAAGAACTTCACGGAGAACCTGACCCGGCTAAAGATCGTGATGACCACGATCCATTCGCTGAGGGCAATTACATCCCACGGGCGTAAGGCCCACTTTTGCGCCCGACGCCTTACGTCGCATCGTTGCGGGTCTACGAACCTCTTATTGCATTTGATCCCGTGGATCAATTGCGGTGGTCTGGCATAAATCCAACCGCGAACACCAATCTGGACGAACAGAATCTAGCTCTGCGTCGCGTTATCCTTCCAGTGAACCCAGCCCTTCGTCCCGATGGCGCTCACGTGCTAGATATCGATGGCGCTCGCTATGTCTGCCCCTGGTCGACTGCGACTCGGTGTTGGGCAGCGATGGAGGAATTTAAAACCACACTACCTTCAACAGTGGGCTCACTTTTTATTCCCCCGGGATTCGAAGAAATGATCACCTCCGGAATTGAATTCGCAAACGAGAAGACTCCTCACATCCTCACGCAAACATGGATCATTCCACCACGATGGTTCTCACTGTTTTCGCCGGATGAGCGAGTCAGGGGACGTGACAGCCAAGGGGCGTTCACTGTAATTCGCACTTTAATTGCCAACGCGAAAATTCGGAGTGAGAAATCACGTGCCGTGGTTCAGATGGCATTTGGAAATGGCCAAGTCGAAGAAGAAATCGCGCAATTGGGAAACTGGTTGGAAATTTTTCATCCGAAGTCATACCTCGAGTTGGATTATGGTGGGCTAGCGGGATATTTGGAATTATTACTTCTGGCAGAAGGTGAGAATGGCTTGGATGCGGACACATCAGTTGAAGATGTGCAGAGTTCGTTAGCGGGGTTGGCTTCAAGCGATGCCTCTGTTGCCGGACTGGGCTATGAAAAATTGGTCTCTCGCTGGCGCAAAGTGGCAGCCTTTGAACAAGCAATGTAAGCCGAGACCTCTTGCGCCATTCGTCGCAAAGGCGGATACTTCCTCTCATATCGGTGCGAAACGGACATCTCTGGAGGCGAGAGCATGAGCAGGCTTACTGATGCAGAGGTGCTTCTCACTCCGGCTGAAGTTGCCGCGCTTTTCCGAGTCGATCCAAAAACCGTTACGCGGTGGGCAAAAGCAGGGAAATTGACCTCTATCAGGACCCTTGGGGGTCACCGTCGCTACCGCGAATCTGAGGTTAAAGAATTGTTGCAGAACCGTCCCAAAGCCGGAAACTAAGAAGAAACTTTTTCACTAGTCCAAATGCACTATTCAATATTTCAGTACGTGCTTCTTGGGGTCGTCACCTTCGTTTTCGTCGGAGCAATCACGCCGCTCATGCGAAAGCTGGCGATACGAGTCGGCGCATTTGATTCTCCCAACCTTCCACGGAAAATCCACGTGGAACCGGTCCCATACTTGGGGGGAATTGCGATAGCCCTTGGCGTACTGTTCGCGTCCTACGGTTCGCTCTTGGCATCAGATTTCTCCATGACAACTTTTCGACTCGCAAGTGGGGTTCTTCTGCCGGCAGTTGCAATATCTATCATGGGTCTCATAGATGATTTGAACGGGTTGAAGCCATGGCCCCGATTAGTTATACAAACCATGGCAGCGATTATTGTTGCTTCGGTATTAGTTTCCACTCACACGATTGGCACTCCACTAAACAATAGATTTTTGGACAGCCTAATAACGATTATTTGGATCGTAGGGGTTTGTAACTCCATTAACTTCTTTGACAATCTCGATGGTGGCGCATCAGGAACAATTGCTATCTCATCCTTCTTTCTGTTCTACATTGCATATGACCGCCAGCAGATCCTAGTAAGTGCCCTCGCTATCGTGACTGCTGGTGCAACTGCCGGCTTTCTCATATGGAATCGATTTCCGGCTAAGATTTACATGGGTGATGCTGGAGCATTATTTCTTGGAATTATAATCTCCGTTCTGACAATCCGTTTGAATCCCGCGATTGCTCCGCGCACTAAATCCCTTGCGATCCCGCTACTTCTTCTTGCTATGCCGATTCTTGATACTACCGTGGCAGTTACTTCTAGAATCTGTCGCGGGCTTTCTCCCTTTGAAGGCGGACGTGACCATCTTTCCCACCGATTGATGCGTTTAGGAGTTCCTCGAAACAAAGCGGCTGTAAGTTTATGGGCGCTTGCTTGCGTCTACGGGGTGTTTGCCGATTTGATTTACAAATGGCCGCATTCATTTGGGTACCCTGTGATGGCAATTAGTGCTTTGAGTTGGATTCTCCTTCTAATTTTTTTCTTGCGCATTCCAAGCGCAGATTCTACGGTGCCAAAAGGGTAGTAGCCTTGCTTCCATGGTCGAAAAAAAGAATGAAAACGCAACTCGTGCCAAGTTCTTAGAGGCCCTCGAGAAAAAGAAGAAGATAAATGGTGCAGGATCGAGCGTCGGACCGAACGTAGGTTCCAAAATTGGGGGTGCAACCGGGGGCGGTTCCCCAAAGCGATTCCAGCGCAAGTCCGGCTCCTCCTAGGCTATTGATGTCTCCGCCCTATATTCTGGAGATTCGGGTTCGACCCAACGCTTCTCGCAATAAAGTTGGCGGCATTTCTGGTAATCCAGCCCGCCTCATAGTCGCCGTACAGGCTCCGGCCTTGGACGGTAAAGCCAATGAGGCCGTTCTTAAGGAATTGGCCAAAGCCTTCGATGTGCGCCTCCGCGATTTCACGATTGTGTCTGGTGAATCGGGGCGAGATAAGCGCGTCATGATCGCCGGCGATTCAACCGTCGTGAAAGAGCGTTATGACCAATTGTGTGGACAGCCTAAACTTTTGTGATGGTCGGTTCGGGCGAATCCCTTTTCTTACGCTTAATCCTGATAGTTTCACACGTGGGGATATGCGAAGCGATGCCGATATAGCCGTTCCCTGCGAAAATAAGCCGCCCAGCTAAGTGCCAGAAATTAGCCGCTTTCTAAACCAATCTGGCGAAAACCACCAGATCGTTTACGTATTCGTGTAACCGCGTGTCAAAGTTGCCGCCACAGGTGATAAGGCGAAGCCCTGAATAATTGAGATTGCCATAGACAGCCTGGGACGGGAATGCATTCTTTGCATACGATGCAATTTTGGTGACGATGAAGGATGCGGTAGTTCCGTCGGCTCGGTCAATCATGACTTTGTCTCCGATGACCATCCGGTCAAGATGGTAGAAAACCCCTGGCCCTTTCCAGTCAATATGACCGGCAATAACGGAGGGGCCGAGCTCTCCTGGCGTCGGTGATCCCGTGTACCAACCAGCTGGAAATCCTTTTGGTGGAACTTGCAGACTCCCATCTTTCATTAGTCCCAACTTCATTAAGGGCGAATCAACCTTTATGGAAGGAATAAAGATACGGATTGGGTTCGATTTGCTCATGACTCGTGCCACTGGGCTCGAAGCCGGGGTTGATTTGCTCGGCACCACAGGCGACGGTCTCAGAGTAGAAGTAGCCGATACACCAAGACGGGCGTGGTTAATTTCTCCTGAATTGATCAACACGATTGCGAGAACCACGGTCAGGAGAATTGCCCACCGCCATGCTCGCATATTCGGGCGGCCCAGTTGGCGCATTGGCTTAGTCATCGATTAAAGCCTATCCGACGATTAGGGTGCGCTTGTTAAAGGTCCCAGTAATCGAAAACCACACACTAAGGGTTGTGGAGCTGCACATTTCCATTCGCGAGATAAGTGGCTAGGGCCGGGATCGAACCGGCGACCTCACGATTTTCAGTCGCGCGCTCGTACCAACTGAGCTACCCAGCCTCCAAGATTTCAGCGTCGGGTATTCCGGCGCCAAACTCTTGCGACCTGGACGGGACTTGAACCCGCGACCTCCGCCGTGACAGGGCGGCGCGCTAACCAACTGCGCTACCAGGCCTCGCTCTATTTGTAATTGCTCGCGCAACTACAACAAATAGAGACCAGTGCCCCCAACGGGATTCGAACCCGTGTTACCGCCGTGAAAGGGCGATGTCCTAGGCCCCTAGACGATGGGGACGTTTGAGGCTTGCAAATCGTACCTTCATTACTCTGCCTCGCAAAACCGCCCCATTAAAAGAGGCTTATGGGGCGGTTTGACTTGAAAATTGACTACAACATGGCCCATTGAATTGTGATGGAGACGGTCACATCTTGGAGTCCCAGATCGATCTGAGTACCACCGACTGCGTCTTTGGCTACTGGAGACATCATTGGTGGATAGGAAATTGGAGATGAATTCTCAATCAGGTAATTGACTTTGCCAAGCTTGATGCCCAGTAGCGAGGCATAAGAGGAGGCTTTTGCCTTGGCATTCTTAACCGCAGCAGTGCGTGCTGCGATTGTGGACTTCGTGGAATCTAACACGAAGGGAGTAACTCCGTTAAGTTGCAAATTATCTCCACCCGCGTTCACGATTGCATCAACGACGACTCCAGCATTACCGGCGGTTCGAACAATGACAACGAAATTCTGAGTCGCGCGGTACCCGATCAGTACAGAACCCTTGTCTTGGGTGTATTGATATTCCGGATAAACCGTCACACTCTGAGTGGCAATATCTTTCGCGGCTATTCCATTTGTAAGAAATGCGCTACGTACTGCGGCAGAGGATGCGGCAACTGAGGACATCGCTGCCTTACTTGTTGCACCAACAATTGAGACCGCCGCGTCAATTCGAACGCCGTCCGGTGTGACCTTTACTGTGCCATCTGCCGAAATAGTCATGTAACGAATTGGCGTCGCTGCAGTACTCGATGGCGCGAGCACGATACCTCCAACTAGAGCGACTGAGAGGGAAAATATTGAGATCCGCTTAACTAGGTTTGTATTCATACATCAAGTATCCTGCAATAGATGAGATTCTAGTTAACAATTTCTGTGAATGTAGTGAGAGAGTTGATACATGCCACCGTCCGCCCACTCCCAATTTCTTTCAAATTGTAGCGTTGATGCCCTCCATCAAGCGGCGTTAGCACTAAAGAATGGGTCGCTCGTCGCTTTTCCGACGGAGACCGTCTACGGACTTGGCGCAGATGCAACCAATCCAGCCGCAATTGCGCGCATCTATGAAGTCAAAGGACGACCCACGCATCACCCATTAATAGTTCACATCCCCGGATTATATGATTTGGAAAGTTGGACAAGTGATTTTCCAACGTATGCGATTTCTCTGGCACGCGATTTCTGGCCGGGGCCAATGACTTTAGTACTTCCTCGCAGCGAGGTCGCGAAGGATTTCATTACTGGAGGGCAAGCCACCATCGGAGTTCGCGTGCCTGCACACCCATTGGCGCTTGGCTTGTTGCACGCATTTAAGCGGATCGGCGGTCTGGGTATCG
This sequence comes from Candidatus Nanopelagicales bacterium, assembly GCA_038244965.1. Classification (GTDB taxonomy): domain Bacteria; phylum Actinomycetota; class Actinomycetes; order Nanopelagicales; family Nanopelagicaceae; genus QYPT01. The sequence goes on from JBBRSY010000001.1 coordinate 14,698, forward strand.
CTGCGCCGAGTGCCAATAGATTCGGACAAGTGTCACCGACTACGGCCCAAGCAGTAGAAGAAGAAATTGGGGCCCATCTTTCTCCAGCGGATTTCATATTGGATGGGGGTCCATCTCTTGTAGGAGTTGAGTCAACGATTATTGATTGCACGGGCGAGACGCCATGCATTTTGCGGTATGGGGCAATTACGAAGGAGATGATCGAAGAAAGTTCGGGCCTTAAAGTAGGTCAAAACGAGGAGACCGATATTCGAGTTTCGGGTTCAATGGAAAAGCACTACTCACCCAAAGCGAAAGTAATTCTCAATGCAATTGCGGAGGCAGGTGAAGGTTTCATCGCTCTGGCATCAATTCCAACTCCAGTTGGAGCAATTCGACTGGCGTCACCTGGGACAATTGAAGAGTATGCACGAGTACTTTATGCAGCTCTGCGATTTGCCGATGTTCAAGGGATCAAGACGATTGGTGTACTGCCACCTGATGGTGATGGTCTTGCAATCGCCATTCGAGACCGCCTAGAGCGGGCCTCACGCGGGCGGTAGGTTCAATAAAACAGGCTAAGATTTCACCCGTCGCGATTGGTCTTGGTCAGTGCGACGAGGGCCTCTAGCTCAGTCGGTAGAGCAACGGACTTTTAATCCGTGGGTCGTCGGTTCGATCCCGACGGGGCCCACCCAGAATTTTTTTTGCTTATTTAAACCCCTGGGTAACCACCATGAAGACCGCGACTATTACAACCAGGATCGAGAAGGCGCGGGCCAACTCTTTTGCTGGTAGTTTGACTGCTAATGGAGCGGTTACAAATGAGGCGATGACGGCCGCAGCCGTGAAAACTAGGACGCTACTCCACGGAACAAGATGCCAGTATTGATGTCGCATAAGGAAGGCGATCGCTGAGTTCATGGTAATTGCAACTAGGGAAGTTCCAGCGGCCAGTTTCACCTTCACGCCGAGGATTAAGACGAGTGCGGGCACAATGAGAAAACCGCCACCGATACCAAACAGGCCCGTGAGAACTCCGATCCCCGATGCAGTGAGAATGACCAACGGCCAGGATGCTGAGGTGATCTCTTTGTTGTGTACTTGATTGCGCCACATTCCAATTGCAGCGGAAAACATGAGCAGGGCGAAGAGGAGTATCAAGAATCGGTCATTGAATAAGGGAACGAGCCTTGATCCAAGAAGAGTTCCGAGAAATCCCAACAGGCTGAAAGTGACGCCGGTCTTGACATCGAGGTTCTTAGACTTAATACGACGTGCGGCCCCTGAAAGCGCAGCCGCGCCTACGATCACTATGGATGATGTTGTTGCGGCCCGCGCGGACAAACCCATGACGGCGACCAACCCCGGAACTGCGAGGATCGCGCCACCTGCTCCAACTACTCCAAGCACCGTGCCAATAGCAATGCCGAGTAACAGACCTTCGAATATCAGCATTTATGCAACTCTTGGATCTCCTAGGTCGCCAGCCATGGGCAATCCTGCCGCGTGCCACGCTTGCATGCCACCAACCATGTTGTAGATATCGGCCCTGCTGGATTCGAGTGCTTCGCAGACGCGTCCTGATCTATTGCCAGATCGGCAGATGAATATCAATGGCTTATCCGTTGGCAAACTCTCGACAATGAAATTCGAGAGCGGGTTCCAAGAAACGCCGATGGCTCTACCCGCCGACCATTCATTAGGCTCTCTCACATCGATTCCGTATGCCGTTGCATTATTGATCATTTCGAACGCCGCTCGAACCGAGAGATTCTTTTCCATTTAGACCATCGCTCTTACATCCGAAGGCGCAACTGGTCCAGCATCTGCAACTCCTACAATGATATTAAGCGCGGCAACTTTAAGGCACTGGTCATAGTTTTCGTTGATGAGAATTGGTTTGTATCCAGCGCTCTCTAAGATTCCTAAAGAACCCGCAGCACGGTATGCGCCCGCGCAGTGGACCCATATTTCCCTCTCTCTTGGCAACTCAGATACTCGTGATTTCAATTCATGGAAAGGGATGTGAATCGTCCCTTCAATATGGGAGGCATGGCGCTCGCTATTTCGCCTGACATCCAGCACAACGATGTTTGGATCTTTAAGGGCTGCAGGAACATGGCTAAAGGTGACCGTTCTGTTGGTTGCTAATTCAGGCGCACTTTTGAGGTCGCTAACGAGAGCGCCATCCGGACGGTCGATTCCAATGCGAACCAACTCTCGTTGGGCATATGCAATATCATCTTTCCTGTTCGAGACGAGCATCAACTTCTCGCCATATGGGAAAAGCCAGCCAAGATATGTAGCGAATGAGCCATCTATTCCAAATGACATTGAACCTGGTAGATGACCATTGGCATACAGATTCTTTGGACGAAGATCGACAACCCACAGATCAGAGGCGATGGCTTTCATAATCTCATCCGTTGTCATTTGCTTTAGTTCGGATAAGTCGATCGGACCAGCACCGGCGTAGTTCGCAGGACTCATGTGCTTGTAATAGGCAGGGAAGGCATCAAGACCAGCAAGGGTTTGTTCAATGAAAATTTGTTTGCTTAGAAGTAGCGCAGGATTTGTTTTCTTTTCATCGGCAAGAGAAGATGAATCACCCGAAGTAGAAGTCGCCGCACAAAATGAACCAAAACCATGGGTCGGATGCACAGAAACAGTGTCTTCGAGAAGTTCGATAATTCGATGCGCGGAGCCATGTTGGAATCCAGCAAGCGTCGCTGCCTGATCCCACCCAAGTAAATCGGGACGACCGGTCGAACCGTGGAGCATGGAACCCCCTGTAAATATTGCTTGTGCGCTATTTTCTTCTTTCAACAAGATGTATGACATATGAGTGAAGGTGTGACCAGGCGTATGAAGTGCCTGGATTGCAAAATTACCGACATTTATGATTTCCCGATCCACAACGCCAATGCGATCAAACTTCACATCATCATCGGCGCTGGTGATGTACTTCGCGCCATATTTACGGGCGAGAATCAAGCCACCGCTAACGTAATCATTATGCATATGAGTTTCGACAACGACGCCGATATTCACGTCCTGCGATTTAAGAATCGCTTCGACTCGGTCGATATCTCGTTGCGGATCCACCACAACTGCGGTCGTGCCGTCATGGGCAATGTAGGAGCGATCACCAAGAGTCGGTGTATCCAGGTTGATGATTGTGAGGGACATGAAAATCCTCCTAAAGAGGAGCGTAGACGGAGGGAGATGGCATTTGCCCTAATATACCCCTGGGGGTATATTAAATCCAATCCGTCGCGGGCCATCTCGTTAGCGCGGCAAGGTAGCCGAGGGCTTTTCCGGTAACCACTAGGACTTCTGAAAGGTTCGTTGGGTCGATTTGGAACTAGTGATAAGAGGCCACCGGACTTCCGAGGGCATTTTCGTCAACCTGAATTCCCAATCCTGGTCCGGTCGGTATTTCTACAAAGCCATTAGCGTGTTCGGTCGACCAATCCGAAACGTGCTCATTAACCATCTGACCTACGAGAAATCCGTTGACCATGAGTCGATTTGGAACACTGGCGGTTAAATGAGCCATCGCCGCACTGACGATATCTCCACCCCCTGAGTCCTCTATGGTCATCGACAATCCGAGGGCATCACATAAATCTCGAGCACGCCGTATCGGCGTGATTCCACCGAATCTAGATAACTTGAGCATCACGGCATCGGCGGCATTAAGTCGGTGGGCGTTGAGTATGTCGGCAAGACTCGAAAGGCTTTCATCAATGATGAAAGGTCGTGTGGATCGTTCCCGGACTCGGGCGCATTCTTCAACGCTCGCGCACGGTTGTTCGATGTAGATATCCAGGTGATCTACAGCGGCTATCACTCTAATTGCATCCAATTGCGACCAGGCGCCATTTGCATCGAAGATTACTTTCTCTGCATCTTGCAAGACTGCCGCGCACTGTTGAATTCTCGCGATATCTGTTCTCCAGTCACTTCCGACCTTCAATTGAAATCTTCGATAACCGGCCTTGGTCGCGTTAACGCATTTCTCTTTCATGGCAGTCGGCGTATCTAAACTAATGGGAGCATAAACTGGGATGGATTCGCGGTGTATTCCACCTAGTAAATCGCCGACTCGCATGTTCGTAAACTTGCCAAAAATATCCCAGCAAGCAATGTCAACTGCAGATTTCGCATACTGATGACCCTTCATCGTTGAATCCATGGCAATAGTGATCATTTCAATCTTCGAAGGATCCATTCCAAGAAGAGCGGGAGCCAAAAGTTCTAAGGCAGCACGAACTCCTCCACCATGAGCTACTAAGTAACTGGGGCTAAACGCGCACTGTTCACCCCAACCGACAATTCCAGAATCCGTTTCCATTCGAACTATTGTCGCATCTTGCGTCGTAGCAACTTTGCCTCCCGAAATGGAGAAAGATCCACCTCGCATTGAATACGTTTTTTGAAAGACTTCTATCTTAACTATCCTCACGGCCATCCAATCCGAAAGATATTTCGAGACAAGAGACGAGCGGTACGTTTAGAATTATGGCAGAAAGTCCAAAATAATAGAATGGATTCGCGAAATGGATATTGAGAAATGACGGGCGTTGTTGAAAAGTACGAATTCGCTGGAACGGAAATAATTACTGAAGGTCGCAACAACCTCATAATGAAGAAAATGCTTTCAGCCGAGGACTCCGAAGATTCCGTCAGCGTTGTTTGGGTCAAAATAGACGGTAAACACCTTCTATTGAAGACTCATTCAAAAATGCGTCTCTATTTTATTCTAGAGGGTTCCTTTACATTTATAGTGGATGAAGGTCGAGAGGTCCTGTTAAGTAAGAATGACTTATTAACCTTGCCTCAATCCACAATTTACTCTTTTTGGGGTGTAGGTGAATACTTGGTAATGAATACACCAGCCTTCAAAGATGGTGATGACGAGTACATCTAAATTGACAACTATTTGCGCGCAGTGCGAACAAAATTGACTTCGCAATACCCCTGAAGTATTTTGCTGAGATGGATGACAATAGAGCGGTAATCGCGACCGCATTGCGCACACCCTTTGGGAAGTATCGGGGCGCGCTCGCGAATATACGTCCGGATGATCTTCTGGCTTTTCTAATGAAATCTTTACTTGAAAGAAATCCGCAACTTGATCCATCAGAACTGGATGACGTAATTATTGGAGATTCCAACGGTGCCGGCGAAGATAATAGAAACATCGCTCGTATGAGTTCGCTTCTGGCTGGTATCCCTGTATCGGTACCTGGCATGACCGTCAACCGATTGTGTGGTTCAAGTGCTGAAGCGATCGGCCTCGCGGCACGATTGATCACAGCGGGTGACGCAAAATATGTTTTGGCGGGAGGCGTGGAGAGCATGAGTCGCGCCCCCTGGATCGTAGAGCGTAATGAGAATAAGCCTGGCGCAGATTCGATATTTCACCAGTCAACTGTTGGGTGGCGTTTGATCAATCCTATGATGCCCGATCAATGGACAAAATCATTGGGAATTTGTGCTGAGGATGTTGCTACCGAATACGGAATTTCGCGGCAATCTCAAGACGAGTGGGCCATGAGGTCTCATCAGAAAACGGCACAAGCATGGGACTCGGGCTTTCATGGGGAATGGGTGACTTCGCCAGCAACATTGCGAGAGGATGAATCCTTGCGGAGGGAAACCTCTATGGAGATTCTCTCCGGGCTAAAGTCCGCTTTTTCAGAAAATGGAACAATAACGGCGGGCAATGCTTCCCCGATTAATGATGGGAGCACTCTGGCTTTAATTACCAGCAAGCAGGATGCCGCGAAATTGGATCTAGATCCGATCGCTTCTATCATCTCGGTTCGTTCAGTGGGGGTAAGTCCGGAGCGCTTTACAACCGCTCCAATTTTCGCTATACGAAAATTGCTCAATGCGAATAACTTAAAGGTTTCCGACATTGATCTGTGGGAAATAAATGAAGCTTTTGCCGCGATGGTATTGACGGTGTTGCGAGAATTCCCGGAAATTGAGTTGGACAAAGTAAATGTGAATGGTGGCGCGATAGCGATTGGACACCCTATAGGCGCATCTGCGGGCCGAGCCGTGATTGACTGCGCTCGCGAACTCAAGCGAAGAGGAGGAAAGTTCGGTGTTGCAACTGCATGCATCGGTGTGGGACAGGGGATCGCCGTTTTAATATCTACCTGATGTAGGTAGCCCCGCTTATATCGAAGGTCGCACCGGTGAGTTGCTTGTTTTTTCCGGTCGATAAAAACGCAATCAATTCGGCGATATCGCTGGGTGGGACCCACTCCTTCATCGCCAAAGATGCGGTGATCGCAGCTTCACCAACGGTGGATCGTGCCGATATTTCCGACATCGCGGTCCTCACAATTCCAGGAGCGATTATGTAGCAATAGATTCCATTTTTTCCATACGCCCGCGCAATTGTTTTAAGGAATGTCGAAATCGTAGATTTGGATGATGCATAAGCCCCGAGCTTTGGATTCCCCGAACCTCGTTGGGCCGCCCAACTTGAGATCCCGATAATATTTCCGCCATCTCGTTGGAGAAAATGTAGGACTGCCTCTCGAATGAGAAATGCAGGAGATGTCGAGTTAACTTGGAATGAACTCATCCAAGTGTCCATCCAGGCCTCGTCTGAATCCGTAATAGCCGCCTCTGGCATCATGGCCGCGTTCGCAATGAGAACATCGATATGTCCTTTCCATGTAACGGCTTCTTGCCAAAGTCCTTTATAGGCATTCGGATCAGCGAAATCTGCTTGAATCAACAATTTTCGTTCCTCTGGAATCAGTGCCGTTGCCTCTAATGCACCAGAATAATCAGAACTATATTGGGCAATTACGTTCGCACCGTGAGCGCCGAGAAGTTGGGTAATGGACTTTCCTATTCCTTTTGAGGCGCCTGTTATGAGTATCGTCTTTCCAGATAATGTCCCCACGTTGTGCCTCCTATATATGTCAAACGTTAATAATCTACGGTACTCATCTCGGTAAATTTGTGAAAGGAGATGTATCCTTCAATCAATTCTTATCTGGAGGATTTTGTGCGAGTTGTGAACAAAGGCATTAAGACTAATTCTCAAAAAATCACCTTTATTTTCGACGATGCAACGTGTGAAGGGCTCGAAGGTGATTCCATCGCTTCAGCGTTGGTCAATCGAGGAATTTACCCGTTGCGCCAGAGTGCTCAGGGGGAGAAACGCGGACTCTTTTGTGGAATGGGTGTCTGCAATGAATGCGAAGTAACTGTCAATGGTGAGGAGGGCAAACTGGCGTGCATGACTCGGGTAGCCAAAAATATGGTTATCGAGACCCAGAGGCAAATAAAGAAAATTCCAAGTTCCGATCCGAAAGGTATTACCGAAGAAAAATTGGCACCCGATGTCATGGTGATTGGTGGTGGACCAGCCGGTTTGGCATCGGCAGCCACACTGGCCAAATCGGGTTTAAGTGTGTTGGTCATAGATGAGAGATCGTCCCTAGGGGGACAATATTTTAAGCAACCTGCCAAAGAATTTGCGATTGAAGACGAAAGTCTTGACTCTCAATTTCGCAAGGGGCGGGAACTCATAACTGAAGTGATAAACAGCGGCGTAACGGTACTCACCGGAGTTCGGCTGTGGGCCGCGTTCGGCATCAATCATTTTATGCTCTCGGGAAAAGATCGCAGATGGGTGGTCTCTCCGCGTCGTACCATTATCGCGACGGGGGCATATGAAAAGGGTCTTCCCATTCCAGGCTGGACGCTCCCGGGTGTCATGACGACAGGAGCAGCTCAAACGCTGCTTCGCTCGTATCAAGTTTCCCTGGGCCAAAAAGTAGCGATTTCAGGAAATGGGCCCCTCAATATTCAGTTGGCCGCCGAGCTCATACAGTGTGGAGTGCAGGTTGTTGGAATTGCAGAAGCTGCCCGAATCTTTAGATTGAACAATCTCGGTCGCGTGATGGCATTGTTTTTCAACTCTCCAAAACTTGCATTCGACGGAATTCGATATTTCAAAATCATCTGGAAGTCCAGAACTCCGTTCCGGGCAGGCTGGGTGGCTTCCGAAATGAACGGCGATGATAGAGTCGAACTTGTCAGGTTCTCAAAAATCGATAAATCCGGCTTTGCTCTGGATAGGCCTCAGAAAAAATATTTAGTGGATTCTGTAGCTCTGGGTTTTGGGTTTATCCCTTCAAATGAGATTGCGCGCGCTCTCGGATGCGCACACACTTTCAATGTGGCGAGTAATTCCCTTGTTGCTAAGGTAGATCAAAACGGTCGCAGTAGCCTTCCAGAAGTTTGGATAACGGGTGATAGTGGGCAAATCTCGGGAGCTCAAGTGGCCGTAGCTTCGGGCTATTTGGCTGCCTTCTCTGTAATGCAATCCCTAGGAATTGAACTGAATCATGCGCAAAGAAGCCAGCAGCAAAAGGCATTTCGAACCAGGCGCAGGAATTTGAGATTTCAGAGAAATTTATGGAAGATTTTTTCGACTCCAATCTTGACCGAACAGTTGAGCCAGCCGAGCACCATTATTTGTAGGTGTCTTAGTCTGACCCGGGAGGATATTTCTCAGGATCTCCAATCAGACTTGAAAACAGCTGGCGCGGTTAAGCGCCTAAAAAGGGTCGGAATGGGGAAATGTCAGGGTAGGTACTGTGCTGGGTATACGGCGCGATTGGCGTCTGCCATTTCGAAGGAACCATTGAACGAATTTTCAGGATTCGCACCGCAAGCACCATTCAGACCTACGGAAATTGGTTTGATGGCGTATTCCAGTGATGATGAAACAACTTGACTAAACGAGGTCTGTTTCTTTTTACCGCGAACAGCCTCATATGGGGAATCCCGTTTTGGTTAAGCAAAATTCTCCTAACTCAGTTTTCACCAGAAACCACGGTGTTCTTGCGATCCTGCATCGGAGCGATCTTCGCCTTTGGTCTCGCCCTTGCGCTTGGTGAAATGAAAGTCCCCTGGCGGCATTTGCATTGGCTATTTGTCTTTGCCCTGGTTCAAATGATTATTCCCTGGTGGTTGACGGCGCACGCTCAAAAGCATTTGCCCTCAAGTGTGGTCGGGCTAATGATGACTTTAATCCCAATTTTCTCCCTAACTTTTGCATTCTTTGAATCCGAAGAGTCCGCTATAACCGGGCGAAGGGCATTTGGCGTTGCAACGGGCATTTTAGGCGTGGTACTACTCGTCGGGATAGATTCCAACTCCCGATCCATTTCACTGTTTTCCATCCTTCTATTAGTCATTTCCACTTTAGGGTACGCATACGCACCGAGGGTATTGAACTCTCATCTCAAACAAGTGTCGTCGACCTCTGCGGTTACCTTTATTTTGCTCTTTTCAAGCCTGGCCTGGGCCGGACCCGGCATTTTAACTTGGCCACATGAAAGGATTAGGCTTACAGTTATTGTGGCGTCATTGACGCTCGGAATTATTTGCACCGGCCTTGCGTTTTGGATCTTCTTTGAGTTGGTAAAGGAAATCGGCCCGTCTAGAACCAGTTTTCTTGCTTTCACGAATCCTATGGTTGCTGTTGTCGTCGGAGTTCGCTTGGCGCACGAGCCACTGACTACGGGACTCTTGGTTGGCTTGCCTCTGATTATGATTGGCACGTACCTATCGATTTCTACGGGATACTTTTCTGCGGATAATAGAAAGTTGAATGAGAGGTAAGAAGATGATCGACGAACCACACGAGAAGTCCAAAGATTTTGTCCAGTCCATGGAACGTGGCTTTTCGATCATGAAAGTCTTTAACGAAGATAATCCTCGCCTGACACTTTCCGAAGTCGCTGAGTTAACAGGATTCACTCGCGCAACCGCGCGACGGTTCCTCCTCACTCTTGAATCGTTGAATTATGTGGGAAGTACGGGGCGGCATTTCTTTCTTCGCCCCAAAGTATTGGAATTGGGGTTTGCATTTCTCTCGTCCTATAATTTAGTTTCAATTTCTCAGAACCATCTAGAAGCCTTAGCCAATGAACTTCGCGAATCTTGCTCGGCTTCGGCGCTCGAGGGTGAGAGCGTGATCTATATTTGCCGAGCTGCAACAAATCGAATTATGACGGTTAATCTCTCGGTCGGTCATAGTTTGCCGGCTTATGCCACATCTATGGGACGAGTCCTGTTATCTGCCCTGAGCGATAAAGATCTCGATTCTTTTTTAAAGACTTATAAACGTCCGAAGTTGACGTCAAGGACCATCACTGATGCCGAAGAGCTAAAGAAGGTTATTCTTCAAGTCCGCAAGCAAGGCTGGGCGGTAAATGAGCAAGAATTAGAAGAGGGCGTACAGTCGGTAGCGGTACCCGTCCATGATAAGTCAGGCAAAATTGTTATCGCAGTAAATGTAAGCGCTCATGCTTCTCGCGTGCCGATTGAACGGCTAGTGAGTGAATTCCTTCCGAAACTTCAAAAATGTGCCGTGGAAATCGAAGAGGATTTCCTTCTTCAGTCCTAAATTGTTAGTTCGACGACTTAGAGATTCCTTCTATGCACATGTATTTGATCTCAAGGAATTCTTCAATGCCATGTAAGGAACCTTCGCGTCCCACTCCCGATTCCTTGACCCCTCCAAATGGAGCACCCTCATAAGAAATCAGTCCAGTATTTATCCCTACAACTCCCGCCTCCAGCGCCTCCGCAACGCGCCAAGTTCTGCCTAGGTCCTGCGTGAAGAAGTATGCAGCCAGACCAAACGGGGTGTTGTTCGCTAGTTCGATTGCCTCCTCTTCTGTTTCAAATTTAATGATGCCTGCCAAGGGTCCGAAAGTCTCTTCTTGTGAAACCAGCATCTGGTCGGTCACGTTTGTAATAATCGTTGGCTCGAAGAACGTCCCTCCGATGTTGGATCGCTTCCCACCATAAATTAGGGTTCCGCCTTTTGAAATTGCGTCTTCAACATGCGAATTTACTTTGGTAATGGCACTTTCATTGATTAATGGTCCCTGTGTGGAATCGGGAAGTAGTCCATTGCCAACCTTAAGGCCGGCGACAGCTGACCTCAATACGTCCACGAACTTGTCATGTATCGATGACTGAACAAGAATTCGATTGGCGCATACACAAGTCTGCCCCGAATTTCTGAATTTCGAACCAATAACTCCAGCAACTGCCAACTCAATATCAGCATCATTGAACACAATGAGAGGGGCATTGCCTCCGAGCTCCATCGCGACCTTTTTTACTGTCTGAGCGCAATCTGCCATCAATTGCTTGCCCACTTCGGTTGATCCAGTAAAGCTCAACGCTCTGATAATTGAACTAGATGTTATTTCTGCCCCGATCATCCTTGGGTTGCCAACTAGGACGGAGAGAACTCCTTTTGGTAGTCCGGCCCGTTCGGCGAGTACTGCCATCGCGAGCGCAGAGAGGGGAGTGTCGGTAGCTGGCTTGATAATCATTGGGCATCCAGCTGCAAGAGCAGGCCCAGCCTTACGGGCGATCATCGCCATTGGGAAATTCCACGGGGTAATCGCGGCGGTGACTCCAATTGGTTGGCGTATGGTCAAAATTCGACGCCCAACAACATTGGTAGGTACCGTTTCTCCGTACAGACGTTTGCCCTCTTCGGCATACCATTCAATAAATCCGGCACCGTAGATTATTTCCGCTCTGGCTTCAGACAAAGGCTTGCCTTGTTCGCAGGTGAGAATGCGTGCCAGATCTTCGACGTTGTCGACGATAAGTTGGTACCAAGCTCTAAGAATTTTTGCTCGTGCAGGGGCCGTCAAGTTGGCCCATGGCTTGAAGGCCTTATTGGCCTCCTCGATTGCTCTTTTGACATCTTCAATTGTTGCCATAGAAACCATCGCAATATCATTGCCCGTTGCGGGATTCACAACTGCCTTTCGGCCATTATCACCAGAAGGAGTCCACGCACCGCCAATGAACAATTCGTCCCTTAGCAACGATGGATCATTGAGTTCGATTTTCTCTAAAACAGACATTGTTGTTTTCTCTTTTCTCGCTGCGCAACAATTACAGTCTAGTGTAGACAGGGTTACTTACAATCTGTAGATTTATTGGAGTTAGTAATTCGCATAACGAACATTTTTTGAGCGGAGTCCTAGGAATGAACGAAGATTTATCCCTTTACGAAAAAGATAAGCATTTTTTCTTTCATCCGTTTACCGCCCTCAAATCGCACGAGAAGAACGGTCCTAAAATAATTGTGCAAGGGAAGAATTCAACCCTCATTGATTTAGAAGGTAATTCTTATTTGGACGCGATGGCGGGACTTTGGTGCGTGAACATTGGGTATGGAAATGAAGAAATGGCAGAAGCTTTGTCGGATCAGGTTCGGCGATTGAGTTTCTACCACGCTTTTTCATCGATGTCGACCGATCTCGCAGCAGAGCTCTCCGAGCGTTTGATCTCCATGGCACCAGTACCTATGGCAAAAGTGTTTTTTGGAAATAGTGGTTCAGATGCGAACGATACGAATGCGAAAATAGTCTGGTTCTATAACAATGCATTGAATCGCCCTCAGAAGAAAAAGATTATCGCCCGCACGCGGGGATACCACGGCGTGACCGTATTATCCGCTGGGTTAACGGGGTTAGCCAATCTCCACGAAGGCTTTGACTTGCCGCTGCCTATGATTCGCCACACTCGCCCTCCCCACCGATTGTGGGAAAAGAAAGCCGGGATGACGGATTTCGAATTTTCCCAATCGCTTGCCGATGAACTTGAGAACATAATTATTTCGGAGGGGCCAGATACTGTCGCGGCATTTATTGCCGAACCAGTACAGGCTGCTGGGGGCGTCATCGTGCCTCCCTCTGAGTACTTCCCCGCGATACAGAAGGTTTTGAAGAAATACGACGTGTTACTTATCGCAGATGAAGTTGTAACAGGATTTGGTCGGTTGGGAGAAAATTTTGGAACGCAGGTATTCGGCCTGGAACCAGATTTGATTACAGTAGCCAAAGGAATAACTTCTGCCTATGTGCCCTTATCGGCGTCCTTCGTCTCTGAAAAGATCTGGAAGGTATTAGCTGATGGAAGTGAAAAATATGGGACCTTCGGACACGGATATACCTATTCCTCACACCCCTTAGCCGCGCGCGCCGCCCTTACAAATCTCAATATTATCGAGCGCGAGGGCCTCGTTAATCAGGCCAAGAATCGAGGTGCCTACCTTCATGAGCGCCTGCAAGCCGAATTTGCCGGACATCCGTTAGTGGCCGAAATTAGGGGTAAAGGGTTGATTGGTGCGGTGGAATTTGTATCATCGAAAGTACCTCTTAAGGCATTTGATCCGAGCGAAAAAGTTGCTGCGAGAATCACAAAAAGGTCGCTCGAATTAGGCGTCATCACACGGGCACTTCCGGCGGCAGACACCATTTCATTCTCACCACCTTTTACAGTTACCGAATCTGAAATTGATCAGATGGTCACCGCAACAAGGCAGGCTGCGGATGACATCGCCAAAGAACTGGGACGAATGTAGTTCATGTCTCCTTCCGTTACGGCGAGAAAGATTGGATTTTTACTCAATCCAATCGCTGGGATGGGAGGCAGGCTGGGCTTACACGGCACAGACGGGAATCAAGGAGTGCTCGCCCGCTTAGCGAAAGCGACACCGACGTCTACCGATCGAGCACGGAGGGCCCTTAAACAGTTACGGAATTTTCCCGATGAATTGCTTTTCTATGCCGCCGATGGCGAAATGGGCGGGGCGCTTCTAACCGAGTTGGGAATCGAATACGTCAATATTGGCAATGAATTAATCAATTTAGGTCCGCTGATGACAACTGCTTCGGACACGATTTCGTTGGCAGGCAAGATGGAGGAGATGAATGTGGATTTGAGTCTCTTCGCGGGCGGTGACGGCACGGCGCGAGATATTTTTTCGATAGTCGAGAACCGAATTCCGATCATAGGTATCCCTTGCGGAGTAAAAATGCGAAGTGGCGTTTTTGCCAAATACCCTGAAGGCGCTGGCGACATACTTCTTGATATGGCGAAAGGCTTGCAAACCGAGGTGGTAAACGGAGAGATTCTGGACGTTCTTGAACTGTCGGGTGGATCGAACGAGAACGCATCTACATTCTATGGAGTTGCCCGAACCATTAACTCTCGCGTTCGGCTTCAGAGTCCCAAGTCGACCGGGACAATTCATGATGCTGGCCTTTCTGCCCTTGCAGCAGAGTTTGCTGAGTACATGGAAGCCGACCGGCTTTATCTTTTTGGACCAGGAGGAACCACACATCTTTTTCTCGAGGTATTGGGGGTATCGGGATCTAGATTGGGAATAGATGCCTTTTACAATGGAAAACTAATTGCCCAGAATCTAACTGAAGTGGACATCCTGCAATTGTTGACCAAATTTGCTCTGGTAACTCTGGTCTTGGGAGTGATTGGCGGGCAAGGTTTCATACTCGGTCGAGGCAATCAGGAGCTAACGTCTCAAATTCTCAAATCGATTGGAAGCACGAACATTTATATCGTTGCCGGCTCTCAGAAGATCACGGCCATGGTTCCCGCTCGATTATATGTTGATCTCGAAGGAGATGATGGTGAAATTATCTTTCCAACTTACTTCGGCGTGCACACGGCTCCGGGAAGAATCATGATGTGCAAACTTGTTTCCAAAAATTCCCAAATTCAATCTGTTGCTTAGGATCCATCGGTCATCGCGTAAAGGAGATAACAATGAAATTGAATGAGACAAATCGGCCAACGCCACACCCCTTTATGGCGAACTCGGCGAAGGATAGCTATTCAGAGATGATGACGGTGGCTGGAGTTGGAGACATCGAAGAGTTGTTTGAACAGATACCGGCTAGTCATCGCTTTCAAGGGGAGTGGAATTTTCCGCCGACATTGAAGGCCGAGTCCGAACTATACCGTCACATGAATGACGTTCTAAAAAGGAACGTCTCATGTGAAGATAATCTAAATTTCTTGGGAGCTGGCTGCTGGCAACACTATGTACCCGCAATTTGTGACGAAATGGTAACCAGGGCTGAATTCTTGACACCTGTGTGGGGAACGCCGTCATCAGATCAGGGGCGAAATCAAGTTTGGTTTGAATTTGCAAGCATGCTTGGAGAGCTCCTAGGTATGGAATTTGTTGGTCTACCCGTGTACAGCTTCGGAGCCGCCGCTGGTCATGCGATCAGAATGGCCTCACGTTTGAACCGACGCTACAAAGTAATTGTTCCAACATCCCTTGATCCTGAGCGACTCGCGGTCATCCAGACTTACTGTGGTTTTCCTGAACTGTCTAACTTTATTCAAATCGTCCCGGTCGCATTTGACTTTATGACGGGGCGAGTCAATTTGGATGCTTTACGAGCTGAAATGGGTACCGACGTATCGAGTATTTATTTTGAGAATCCAAATTACTTGGGCGTCTTAGAATCGGATGCGGCTCAAATCGTAGAACTGGCGCATAAGTTTGGTGCAGAAGCCATTGTTGGAGTCGATCCAATCACATTAGGTGTCATTTCCTCTCCGCAAGAGTATTCGGCTGACATTGTCGTGGGCACGACACAGACTCTTGGAGTACACATGAATTGCGGCGGAGGTGTAGGTGGATTTATCGCAACTCGCGACGAGGAGAAATATGCTCGTGAATATCCGACGTTGCAGGTGAGCCTAACTAATACGACCGTTCCAGGGGAAATGGCTTTCGGCCTGACTCTCTTTGAGCAATCTTCATATGGATCACGCGAACACGGCAAAGATTGGACCGGTAACTCGGTTTACCTTTGGACCGTTGCGAACGCGACATATATGTCCTTAATGGGGCCTACCGGTTTTGCAAAACTTGGGGACTTAATAATTGAGAAGTCACATTTTGCGGCTGCGGAAATCTCTGGAATACCCAAAATCAGAACGAGATGGCAAACGGGATTCTTTAAGGAGTTTGTCGTCGATTTCTCCGAAACAGAGTGTTCAGTCGCTGAAATCAATAAGAGATTGCTGGAATTTGGAATCTTTGGCGGTAAGGACTTAAGTCAGGATTTTCCTACCCTAGGTCAGTCCGCACTATTTTGCGTCACGGAAGTGCACACAATAGAAGATATCGAGAGACTGGTTTCTGCATTATCGGAGGTAACAAAATGATCAAATCCAAAATTCGAAATTACCATGCGCCAGTTTGGGATGAACCCCTTGTGATGCAACTTGGAGCCGAAGGGCGTATTGGCGTAGCTTTTTCTCCTAGTGAATCTGCAGTTATTGAAAAAGTTGGAAGTGCGCAGGAATTGATTCCCGCGTCACTGCGCCGAGTCTCAGCACTACAATTGCCCGAACTTTCCGAATTTGAAGTCGAGCGACATTATCTTCATCTCTCACAACAGACACTGGGAATGATGGGCATAAGTCTTTTTGGCACGTGTACTATGAAGTACAACCCGAGGGTGAACGAGAAGATTGTGTATCAACCCTACGTGACCGAACTTAATCCGCATCAGGACCCGAGCACTCTTCAGGGAGTTCTGGAGATAATCAGTCGTTTTGATCTCATGCTCCGACAATTGTCCGGATTTGATAAGTTTGTGTTTCAGGCTGGTGGCGGCGCTGATGCGGCTTATACTCAAGCTTGCATTACTCGCGCGTATCACGCTTCGCGTGGAGAGCTTTCACAACGCAATGAAATTATTACAACGGCTCAAGCACATCCGTGCAATCCTGCTACTGCGGCAGCTGCCGGTTTCAAAGTTATAACTCTGCCTTTAGAAGAGGATGGCTACGCATCGGTAGAAGCGTTGAAAGCAGCTGTTTCGGATAGAACGGCTGCCCTCATGGTCAATAACCCCGATGACATCGGAATTTACAATCCACATATTAAGGAGTGGACGGACATTGTTCATCAGGCAGGGGGACTTTGTTTTTACGATCACGCCAACTTCAATGGCGTTATGACTCGAATTCGTGCCGCTGAATTGGGATTCGACGCTTGTATGTTCATGCTTCACAAGACTTTTGGTGGACCTAAGGGTGGTGGAGGGCCGGCCGTTGGAGCTTATGGGTGCTCAGACAAGTTGATTCCATTTCTTCCAGGTCCCCTTATAGAGCGCTCTGATAGCGGAGAATACGAAATCAGAGATGCGGGACCGCTGAGCATAGGAAGAGTGCGCGAATTTTGGGGGAATGTACCAACCGTCATTCGAGCCTATTCTTGGACACGAGCGATGGGTATAGATGGGTTGCGTGATGCCGCGAATATTTCAGTTTTAGCTAATAATTATATGGAAAAGCGGCTTCTGCAAATTCCGGGAGTTTCAAAAGGTTTACCTGAGTTACGATTGCGCCGTTTAGAAATGACTCGCTACAGTCTGCAGGACTTGACCAGGGAAACAGGCGTTTCCGTCGTGGATGTTCAAAATCGTATGACCGATTACGGGATTGATGCGTTTTGGTTGAGCCATGAGCCCTGGTTTATTCCCGAACCATTTACACCGGAGGCAGGCGAACTTTGGTCAATTGAAGATATCGATTACTGGATTGACATCCTAGAAACCGTTTGTAACGAAGCCCGGTCAAACCCCGAATTAGTCAAAACCGCCCCGCACAACCAAGTCATCCATAAGATTGAAGGAAACAACTTAAATGATCCAGCCAAATGGGCAACAACGTGGAGCGCTTACAAGCGAAAGTATCATGTTGTGTAGGAAGGTATGCGCATGAATGTTTCAATAATTGGGTCGGGCACGATTGGGCTCGGCTGGGCCATCGTTTTTAGCAGGGCCGGTCATTGCGTCAAAGTTTATGACGTGGACCAATCACGCCTGGATCTCTTCTGGATAGAATTGTTAGATCGCCTTAACAGCTTGGATGAAAGTCAGTTATTGGACGAAAATATTGATGTGCTAGTGGCTCGAATCTCTTCCACATTGAATATAAAGGAAGCAGTTAACGATTCCAACTACATTCAGGAATGTGCACCAGAGAAAATTGAACTCAAAGCAGCGCTCTTCCAGTCGATTGAAGTGGACGCCCCCGATGAGGCGATTATTGCGAGCTCGTCATCGGCATTGAAAATATCCTCCTTTGCTTCGAGTATGCGGACTCGCGGACGTTGTATCGTGGTTCATCCCGGAAATCCTCCTTATTTACTGGATGTATGTGAGGTTGTGCCAGCAGATTTCACGCGACCCGAAATAGTATCCACGACACTTAAATTTCTTGAAAATTGCGGGCTGCGACCCATTTTGGTTAAGAAAGAAGTGGAAGGGTTTGTATTTAACAGGCTGCAAGGGGCATTGCTACGCGAGGCTTACGCCCTCGTACGCGATGGAGTAGCGGATCCAATTGATATCGATCTAGTGATGACGGAGGGATTAGGTAAGCGTTGGGCGATCTTGGGGCCTTTTGGTACCTCTGCACTAAACGTCCAAGGAGGGATTCGAGCCCATGCCGCTCGGATGGCCGAAAGTTATTATCGAATGGGTGTAGCTCGCGGGCAAGATGATCCTTGGACTCCCGATCTGGTTAACAAAGTCGCCAACGGGGTAGAACCAGTGTTTCGAAATGAAGAATGGGCGGCCAACGTGCGGCTACGGGATAAGGCGTTAATGGAGATTACTAAGTTAATAAAAGAGAGTCGTTATTTCAAATTTTATCGACGTCCTGGCTGATCAACTATTCGCAGAACTCGCAACTAATTTTCTAACCTTTATTAGATCTTCACTTGTCGGTTCGGCAGTCACTTTTATCGGGGAAGCTATCTTCAATTTCCAGCCAGTATTCTCTATGGCTTGCTCAACGGTTACACCCGGGTGGAGATGAGTTAAAACAAGTTCGCAAGTGACGGGATCAGGTTCTAGGATTCCTAAATCGGTGATGACCCTCATTGGACCTTTCCCCCGCAAATCATTTCTTTCGCGGTATCCTGGACCAGTTCCAAATCCAACTGATGTTATAAAGTCAATTTTGTCTAAAAAAGTTCTTTTTGATTGTCGAACAATGATGGTGGTTTCTTTGCAACTGCCAGCTATCTCGGGTGCGCCACCAGCCCCAGGCAGGCGAACTGTTGGCGATTTGTAGGTATTGCCAATAAAAGTTGTGTTGATATTTCCGAACTTGTCGATCTGGGCGGCGCCTAGAAATCCGATGTCGATTCGACCCGATTGCAGCCAGTAATTAAAGACATCGGGCAAGGAGACGACGGTGAGCGCTTTAGTCGCTAGTTCTCCGTCTCCAATCGAAAGTGGTAGGTTCTGCGGATTGGTATTGAAAGTGCCGGACTCATAGATGAGGATCAATCCGGGGGCGTGGGTTGACTTTGCCAATATCGCAGCTGTGCTCGGAATCCCAATGCCTACAAAACAGGTGTTTCCATCCTTGAGCGAATTAGAAGCGGCTACTGTCATCATTTCATCGGCCGTCCAAGTCAGAGTACTACTCTCGATGTGACTCATGAAGGGCTCCCCCCCGCGAAAACTTCCCGTTGTAACCACTTCTCAAAATCTTCCCGATTCTTGCCCACTTCCTGCCAAGCGACATATTGAGAATTGTCGCGTTCGTAATAGTCCATTGCATATGATGGCGATGCCCCGCCAGGCGCCACACAGATCGCATTGATTAACACCGAGGGCAAGACAACCGAATTGAATTTCGGTTCGAAACTTTCGACGATTTCCTCTACCGTGACTATTACTTTGCTGGCCGCAAACACCGCTTCCTTTTGGATTCCAGTAATACCCCAGAGCATGACGTTACCGAGTCGGTCTGCTTGTTGCGCATGAATGATTGTTACGTCCGGATTTAGCGCCGCCACAGCCGTGAGAGCTTCATCCGCAAAAGGCGATTGGATGAGAGCAACATTTTCAGTTTGATTCATGAGATCAGTTCCACGGTAACCACGCATAACAACGAATGGAAGACCGCTGGCACCAGCTATATAGCGATTCGTTAAACCCGCGTGCGTGTGTTCTTCGATCTCGAGTGCTACTGGCCAAGAATTTTGGGTCGCATCTCTAAATCTATGGAGCGAACCAACCCCAGGGTTTCCGCCCCAAGAGAAAACCAATTTCTTAATGCACCCGGCGCCTATCATTTGGTCATAAATTAAATCGGGCGTTAATCGGACCGCCGTTAAGTTTCGCTTCTTCTGGCGGATTATTTCATGCGCCGCCGCAAAAGGAATCAGGTGCGTGAAGCCTTCCATGGCAATAGTGTCGCCATCGCAAACGTATGAGTGAATGGCCCCGGCAAGCGCCATAAACTTATTCATTGATTACGCAACGCTTTCACTCATTTCTTTTAATCTTCAGAATTTCTGGTTAGTCTAATATCTGTTGAAAGAATTAGAAAGATAACCAGTACTTAATTGGAAAGTTTGGTGTTCGTATGACGCACAGGGAAATGCTCGGTAAGGTCGTCGTCGTTACTGGGGGTGCGCAAGGCATCGGATTAGCAACGGCCGAACGTTTTAATTCTTATGGCGCACAAATATTTATTTTAGACATAAAGAGCGAAGGCGTGGATAGTGTGGGCGAATATGTACATTGCGATATTGAAGACGAGAACTCCATACTAAGCGCCTTCTCCTTTATTGCAAGCAAGTCTGGATCCATTGATATTTTATGTGCAAATGCTGGCATTGTGCCTTCTTGGAAAGCGACTCAAGATATTGATCTTGAGACATGGAATCGAGTTATGGCAATCAATGCAACGGGTTTAATGTTGACAATAAAGCATGGTTCAAAATTGTTTCGGTCGGGGGCAGGTTCGATTGTAGTGACAGGTTCCATGAATTCGTGGAAGGGCGACCCAAATATCGCTTCTTATGTGGCGAGCAAACACGCGGCACTGGGCATTATTCGTTCCACGGCGCTGGATTTGGGAAGACAGGGTATTCGTGTTAATGGAGTTGCACCGGGGCCGATCGCGACGGCGGCATTAACGCAAAGAATCACCAGCAGATCCCCTGAAACCGGATTATCTTTGGATGAGGCATTAACGGGAATGGCAAAGGCGACCGCTCTCGGTCGACTTGCCTTGGTCGAGGAAGTAGTAAACACAATCGAATTCTTAGCTTCGGAATTGTCATCGGGGATCACCGGGCAATTAATTCACGTCGACGGGGGTGTGATCTAGGTGGAGAGCAATAACGGAATCGATTTAAGAGGTAAAACGGCACTGGTTACCGGTGCCTCACGCGGTATCGGTGCGGCTGTTGCACTCTCTTTAGCAGAATCAGGGGCCAAGGTTATTGCACACTTTAATTCGTTTAAAGAAGGGGCAGAGGAGGCGCTGGCGGATATCCCGCATGAGCAGAAGGTATTCATTCAGGCTGATTTGCTGGAGTCAGGATCTTCCCGAGCGCTCTGGACGGAGGCAGTTTCAAAGACGGGCCAGATCGACATCTTGGTCTGCAATGCCGCGGTAAATATTGAGACACCCTTCGATGGAACCGATCAAATCTGGGAGGACGGCTGGAGTGCGACATTTCAAGTGAATGTATTTGAGGCCGCCAATCTCATGCGCGAGGCAATCCCACATTTCTTGGCAAACGGCGGAGGTACGATCATTTCGATGTCGAGTTGGTCTGGTCAAAAGGGATCAGCACTTCCCACCTTGCCTGCTTATGCCGCCTCCAAGGCTGCCATCAAAGCGCTCACCCAGACCATTGCATTCAATTATGCAAAGGACGGCATACTTGCTTACATCATTGCACCAGGAATTGTGAAGACTCGTATGAGTGATCTTGCCGCAGTCGTGCGTGGCGGTGAAGAATCAGTAAAAGCCGCCTTGGTTCTCGGTGAACTGGTGACCCCTAGAGAAATTGGCGAGCTAGCAGTTTTTCTCTCATCCGGATTGTCCAGACACCTAACGGGGGCAACGATAGATATGAACGGTGCAAGTTATATCCGATAGTAAGGCGCCTAACGACGTCCAGTGGGATACATGGTTGCGCGATGAAAATCAGACATCCCTGTCGCTTTAAGTGTCAACTTATTTATTTTCCAGATTCCCCCAATCCGTTGAAATTGAAGATGGTATTGACCCCATAAGTGTCCAACCTGAGGACGATTCTTGTACGTGTGCCATGCATACAAATAGCAGACCATATTTGCGTCGTCATCACCTGCGAAATCACAGAGAAAATTAGAAACGTGGTGGCTAGTAGCCGTAAAGGTGTTGGTCAGTCCTGACTCAATGCTCTTCACAATGGCGTCGATGCCGATGATTGGCCCGACTTCGGGGCCGTAATCCACGCTTGCCCCATCGGTAAAAAGCGTGGCAATCTTCTCTGGCTGATTGCTATCGAAATAATGACAATATTGAACGATGCAATCTTGGATTTCTGTTCGAGCCAACAATCTTTCAAGAGCGGTAAATGACTTTGTCCCTGAAATCATTTTCATTCCCTTCAACTAATATTTGAATTATAAAGAAATTGTAACAATCAAGGCCAGAGCGCTGTCGCTTGTTGTGCGATATATGAACAAATCCAGTCGCAAACCGAATCCAACCTCCTAGATATATCCACGCGAGTATGTGAGTATTTCGCTACGCGTGATTTGGAGAAGGTTGGTTTGTAGGTATGACGCATGCGAAAACTCCAGGGGATTCTCTGATGCAGTTAGTCGGCGTGCGAAAAACTTTTGGCATCACCGAAGTGCTACACGGAATCGATCTCACAATTGAAAAAGGTAATCACGTTGTAATTTTTGGCCCTTCTGGGTCGGGAAAATCTACATTGTTGAGAACCATGAATTTACTGGAAGAACCTGATTGCGGATCAATAAATTTTCTAGGAATTGAATATGGCCCGGGCCTGAATGGTGATTCGAGTAAGCCGGTCGGTAAGCCCATCGCATTACGCAGACAGGTGGGAATGGTCTTTCAACAATTCAATCTCTTTCCTCATCTGTCGGCTCTTCACAACATCGCAATGCCATTAAAGTCCGTAACGGGGGTTTCCCTTGCGGCCGCTGAAGAGCGCGCGGCGATTGAACTCAAGAATGTCGGACTCCTGAATTGGGCGGAAAATTTTCCGGCCCAACTTTCTGGTGGCCAACAGCAACGGGTGGCTATTGCTCGAGCCCTTAGTCTTGATCCAAAGGTCATGTTATTTGATGAGCCAACTTCTGCTCTTGATCCCGAGTTAGTTGGGGAAGTCCTGGCTGTAATGCGCAAGCTTGCAGAAAGTGGAATGACCATGGTTGTTGTAACGCATGAGATGAATTTCGCCCGAGAAATTGGCGATTTAAATGTTTTTATGGAAGCCGGCAATATCGTGGAGATCGGCGGACGCGAATTCTGGTCGGGCAATTTGAGCGCGCGTGCGCAGCAGTTTGTGGGGTCAGTACTATGAGATTTCATGAGGGGTTGCCGCCCGTCGTTTTTCGTTGGGGATTGGTCTGGGACAACCGAGGAATACTTCTAAGAGGTCTCCTCACGGCACTCTCGGTCTCGGCGATTGCGTTGGTTTTGTCTCTCGTCCTTGGCCTCTTCTTTGCTTTGACACGTATGAGTCGATTCCGCGTTGTTTCGGGACTAGCCTCTGCCTACGTTAATCTTTTCAGAGGGATTCCAGCTCTGGTCAGTGTCATATGGGTTTACTTCGGCTGGTCTCTGCTCTTTGGGCATAATTTTACGGTATTTCAAGCCGGCGTCATTGCGCTCACTTTGCTCTACTCGGCGTTTTTTTCTGAGATTTTTCGATCTGCCCTTCAAGCTATTCCGAAAGGTCAGCGCGAAGCAGGGCTCGCCTTAGGCATGACCAGACTTAAGATATTTCTCTCGGTGATTATGCCTCAAGGTGTAAAGATTGCTCTGCCGAATATTGGAAGTATGTATATAGGAATGGTGAAAGACACCTCCACCTTTGCGGTAATTGGCTTGGCGGAGGTTGTACGAGTTACTCAAAATCTAAACTCGGCGAATTTCCAACCATTTGTGCTGTACACGGCAGCAGCCCTCCTTTATGTATTTGTTGCCTTTGTCGTGGATCAAATTTTCCGCGTCATCGAAAAGAATTTTTCATACCCGCCTACCGGGAAAATAGCGAAATTTCTAACTAAGGGAAAGAAAGCAAGAATGGTAAAACTGATGGCAAGTTAAACCGTGAACGCCCGATTCCAGGTTAGAAATTTGCAGTCCCCCTCCAAAACGAAAGAAAGGTAAAGAAATGCGAAAGAAGTTATCACTCCTTCTAGTGGCGGTACTTGCGACTTCTTCTGTTCTTATTGGAGGAGCTGCTCAAGCCGCAACCTTCAATAAGGCGGCAAAGGTCGATTATCATTTAGTTAAGAAGGGCAATTTGATCGTGGGCATGACGCTCCAATTTAGGCCAGAAATGTATCTGGACTCTAAAGGAAAGCCGGCTGGTTACGATGTGCAGCTTGTTAGCGCCCTTGCTAAGTCTCTAGGGCTAAAACTCGTCATCAAAAACATGGATTTTAACGGTCTGATCCCAGGGCTAATTTCTCGTCAATTTGACATGCTCTCTGTAGGACTAACCAACAATCCAGAGCGCGCAAAGTCCATGTCTTTTTCACGTGAATACATGCCTTATGCCACCGTTTTGACCGCCAAAGTCGGACAAACCATAGGGAAAACCTTCGAAGCCTGGAACAAAGCCGGAATAAAGATTACGGCCCTGCAAGGTTCCACAGCTGCGAAATTGGTAACGAGCACTTTCCCAAATGCCACGCTGGTCGAATTTCCAGAGCAATCAGCAGCATTCCTTGAAGTTGCGTCGGGTCGCGCCGATGGAATTGTGGTTGAGGCAAATCTCTCTGGTGACTACATCAAGTCCAACCCTGGACAATTGGCAAATGTTGCTCTCCCAAAACTCATTGATGTTGGTTATGGATCATGGGCAGTTCAGTTAGGAAATACTTCATTGAAGTCAGCCCTAAACAAGTTCATCTGTACAAATCAGAAGAATGGAACTTTGGCCAAGATTCACCTCAAGACGATGGGCTATCCACTACCAGCACTGCCTAAGTGCTGAAATTTGGGTAGTTCCTAAAAGCGTGAACCGGAAGGTTCACCGGATGATGGGCGACTCAGTTGATGGAGTCGCCCATCATTCGACTTTGAAATCCGAGAGGGAAAACTGAAATGGACGTGTCCGTGAAGGCTCAGATGGGGGCATCTCGGTATGACCTAGTAATCATTGGGGGCGGTCCTTCAGGAATGTCGGCCGCCTCTGAAGCAGCCAGTCATGGACTCACAGTCGCGTTGGTGGATGAACGACCGACCTTGGGTGGACAGATTTACAAGCAATTAGGTGTTGGATTTGAGATTCATTCCGAGAAGTCATTAGGTAAGGATGCTAGACGAGGTAGGGCGCTAATCCGCGAAACGGAAAATCCGCTGATCACTGTTTTTTTGAAGAGCGTTGTTGTCGACATAGAGGAGGATCGTGTCCTCGTCGTCCGTGCGGAAAAATCCACGAACTCACTTTATTTCAGCAGGTTACTAATTTCGCCAGGGGCCTACGATCGGCCCGTTACTTTCCCGGGCTGGACACTTCCCGGCGTTATAACAGCCGGTGGTGCGCAAACACTCGTAAAAACTCAACGCATACTTCCCGGGGAGAGAATTTTTTTCGCAGGCAGTGGTCCAGTAGCGCTGGCATTTCCAGCGCAACTTTCGAAGTATGGCGCCAATATAGTTGCGAGTTTGGAAGCAGGTCCTGCACCCCGGATGAGCGATCTGGCACGGTTGCTTATGGCTGCAAAGGGAAACCTGAATTTAATAATGGACGCGATTAATTACCGGTATTTGCTCTTTAAGAGCCGCGTGCCTGTGAGATACGGGCGAATCGTGGTTCGCGCAGAAGGTGATGGAAGAATCGAATACGTTACTCATGCGGCCGTAGATCGGAGTTGGCGCCCGATTCCCGGAACGGAGGAGCGCGTAGCCGTGGATACGCTGTGCATAGGGTATGGCTTTTTACCATCGCTCGAGTTATTTAGGTTGACCAACTGCGATGTCAATTTCGATGAAACCGTTGGAGGGCTGACGGTGCGTGTAGATAATTGGGGCAGAACTTCAAATTCTCATATTTTTGCAGCGGGAGACGGGGCTGGAGTCGAGGGCTCCTATATTGCAATGGCTTCTGGTCGTCTGGCAGCGATCGGGATCGCAATCGACGTGGGCGCGATTTCAGAGTCCGAAGGAAATGAATTTGCCAAGTCGCTTCGCCGGGAGATGAGAGACAGGAGAGCATTTCAGCGAGCATTGGGTCGAATGTTTAGTATTGGGGACGGAATTTTCACCATACTAGATGACAATACAATTGTTTGCCGGTGTGAAAATGTGAAGTGTTCTGAGATTCGCAGGGCGATTGATACGACCTCTGATCCTTCCGTGGTTAAGGCTTTTACTCGAGCGGGTATGGGGCTCTGTCAGGGACGCAATTGCCAAATGCAAATCTCGGCCCTAATTTCTAAGGAAAAGAATATTCCAATTTCTCAGATTCCTTTTGCGACTCCGCGATTCCCGGTAAGGCCCACACCCTTGGGTGCGATTGCCGACGCGTCCGTAGAAAATGAAAAGTTCTTCATTGATGTTGAATAATATGGCCGCACTTTCTATTCCTAAATTTCTTACCGATACTACTTGTAAGTCTGAATTGCCGACGTCCACGGACGTGCTTGTTATCGGGGGCGGATTATTGGGCGCGGCCCTTGCTTACTATCTTTCCAAGGAAGGAGTCGAAGTATTACTTGTTGAGCGAGGAGAACTGAATCGGGAAGCATCTGGCACAAATGCAGGAAGTTTTCATTTTCAAATAGCTCTCCATCAACTCACGTCAAGCAATTCTTCGGAGCAGAAGAAACGACTCCTTGACGAAGTAAGACTTCAACTCGATGCGTCTCAATTGTGGCATGGACTGGAAGGTGAATTAGGTAGAGATTTAGGCGTGCACTTTACGGGCGGAATCATGGTGGCAGAAACGACAGATGAACTTCAAGTCCTGCGCGACAAGCAAGAAATTGAGGAGAAAGCGGGACTCGAGACTCAAGTATTTATTGGGGATGAGATGCGTAACTTTGCCCCGTACCTGGCACCAGATTTATCAGGAATCGCCTTCTGCTCCGCTGAAGGTCACGCCAATCCCTTAATCGTTGGCCCGACATATGCGTATAGAGCGCATGAAATGGGGGCTTCCATTCGGACCGGCTGTGAAGTACTTGAGGTTGAAGTTCATGCGGTAGATCATCCATTCCGTTTCACGGCTAAAACGAATCGGGGAAGTATACGTTGCAATCGAATTGTAAATGCAACTGGAGCTTGGGCTACGGAAATATCGGGGACGTTGGGAATCAAATTGCCGATGGGATTAAGCGGACTTCATGTAAATGTGACTGAACCGCGAGAGCGAATTCTTAAACCGATGGTTCAACATATCGGTAGGAGACTTACTTTGAAACAGACCAGCAACAATACATTTATTATCGGGGGTGGTTGGCCGGCGCGACCTGAAGTATTTCCTAGACGTTACTCGAATTATTGGAATAGTGCGGCGGGAAACGCGGCCGTTGCGGTACGTGTGATGCCCATGCTAAAAGACGTTCGATTGGTGAGAACTTGGACCGGTGTGTGGGCTTTTACAACAGATTTTAAGCCGATTCTCGGGGAGTCACGGAAAATTCCGGGGTACCACGTTGCCATGGTCCCGACAGGATTTACTCTTGGGCCTATGGTCGCTACTTTACTGGCGGAATATATGGTTTCCAATGGCCGTTCAAACCCAATTCCCGAAGAATTCAATCCCGATCGGGGCCAAGCGTGATGAGACTGAAACATAAGGAGGCAGATTGTGGATCGCACTTCAATTGACTGGAAGGGTTATTGGGCGGCAAGTCCCACGCCATTCGATACTCAAGGCAAGTTAGACCTTGCGACTTTTGGCACATTGATTGATTGGTATTTGGCACAGGGCATGCACGGCCTATTTGTAAATGGCACTACGGGTGAGTGGTTTTCACAGACCACTGAAGAACGGATGAAACTGGCTGAATTCGTGGTAAAGCGAGTCGAAGGGCAGGTTCCTGTCGTAGTCGGTGTCACGACTTTCACCGCGCGCGATTCTTCAGAATTGGGAAAGCATGCAATGGCCGTCGGGGCATCTGGAATATGCTCATCGGCCCCAGCTTATGCAAAGACTTTGCCGGACGAAACCGTCTTCTTCTTTGAACAGTTGGGAGAAAGCGTTGATGCGCCTCTCATGGTTTACAATTGGCCACACGGAACATCGATTGAAATTGAAAGTGAATTAGCGCTCCGACTGGCCGATCTCGATCATGTAGTGGCTATTAAGGACAGCACACCAAACGGTGAACAATTTGAAGAGACGACGCGTAATCTCATAAGCAAGGTTCGGATATTTGGAAATTTCATGCTTCCACACACCATGGAATTTATGAAAGCAGTGGGAGGCGATGGCACCATTGGTGGAGGAAGCATCTATGGCAGGTCAGATCCAAAGTTTTACGAAGATTTTTGGAAGGGGGACTTCGAAGCTGCGCTTGCCCACGCTCGAGCAAATGAAATTCTGCAAAGTCGACTCTGGCTCCCCGGGGGGTTCCGGGGCAAATGGGGGGCGTATCAAAGTCAGCTCAAGCTCATAATGAAATTAATAGGTCAACCGGGCGGAGAGGTCCGACCTCCTCGATTGCCGGTTACGGATCCGAAGGCAATTGAAGAAATTAGAACCATATTGCAAGAGTGCGATATTCCGGTAGTTGGTTAAGGACTAAAGAATGTTGAGGAAATTATGTTTCTAGGAGTTGATCACGCCGGCATTGGCGTTGCAAATATGGAAAAAGCCTTCGAGTTCTGGGTCGAAAAACTTGGGTTCACCGAAGTATTTTTTGATTACACCGGTCCCGTGCCTGGACTGGAAGAGATAACAAAGAAGAACGGCGTGCGCGCTCGAATCGTCATGTTGGGCAATCAACACACGACTCGATTGGGTCCGGGAAAAGTAAAACTCGTTCAACGATTGGATGGCGCGGGCGCACCACCACTTCCGGCAGGTATCGGTTATGGGGAAATTGGACTAGCTGAAGTCTGTTTGCACACTCGTGATACTCATGCAGTTTTCCGAAAGTTGGTTGAAGAATTGGGTTGCGAGCCGCTCATGACTCCGCTGACTGCAGCAGTACCCCCACACGATATTTCTCTGGAGATCGGTTATGTTGCTGACCCTTGGAGAGGCAAAGTTGAACTCATTGATTGGACCGGACTTTGGACGCCCCGCCCAGGAGCGCCACGAGTCGAGGGCGTTAATCATGTTGCGTTTGGAGTGCACGATATGAAATTAACGACAGATTTCTACAAGAATCTTGGCTTCGTTGATCAAATATTCGAGTCAAAAGAATTCTTTGAACCGATGGCGCCTTGGTATCAACCTGGTCGCGCGCTCCCGGGACACCATATGACTCTTAACATGGCGGGCCAGGGGGCGGGCATTGAGCCAGTTCGGCTCACGCCTCTCTGGGAGGATTGCCGCGGAGAATGGGGTCATGTGGGTCCGATGGACTTCGGACTTGGTGTACCCAACATTCGAAAGGGAGTTGAATTCCTGAAGAGTATGGGCATAGAAATGCATAGCGATGTGCAGACCCTAGATGTTGGAGTATCTGAATTTAAATACGTGTACTTCAAAGATCCCGATGATCAGTATGTGTCTTTGGTGGAATCTTCCTACTAATTTAGTTCGTTAACTCGCGTGTGGCTCAGTAAACAGCATCTCGCCCGCTTGGGTTGCAACGACTAAGCCTTCTTCGATCCACGTCATACATGCCCTGGTGTTGGGTATTCCATTCACAATTACCAGGCAATCAAAGCAGACACCCATCCCACAAAAAAGTCCGCGCGGTTCCCCGATTGAAGTTGTGCGCATTGCGACAATTCCCAACGCCATCAATGCGGCTGCCACACTTTCACCCACGTACGCTTGTGCTTCTTCGCCGTTGAGAAAGAATTTTACGATTGGTCCGCGTGAAATATTCGCATCTAGATCGAGTCGATTTGATTTCGATTGCTTCATGAGATGAGTTTCTCAAATTGAGGTAACATTCGCAAGGGCATAATAATTAATTGGAGAAATATTTTGGTGAAACTTTTCGAGCCGTTAAAGATTCGCGAGATTGAATTTCGCAATCGAGTGTGGGTCAGTCCAATGTGCCAATATTCTGCCGTTGATGGCGTTGTCGCAGAATGGCACCGTATTCACTTAGGTTCGTTTGCAACGGGCGGCAGTGGCCTCGTGATGGTTGAGGCGACCGGTGTTTCCGCGGAAGCGCGGATAAGTGTTGGCTGTCCCGGGATCTGGAATCAAGTGCAAGCTGATGCCTTTAGACCCATAATTGATTTCGCGCATATCATGGGAACTAAGATCGGAATTCAATTAGCCCACGCAGGACGCAAAGGTTCCACCATGATTCCTTGGGCCGATCACGAGATCGCAAGCAAGGACGATGGCGGATGGCAAACAGTCGCGCCCAGCCCGATCAGTTTTCGAGATTTCCCTCGGCCGAGGGAAATGAGTGAGTCAGATATCCAAGATGTTATTGCTGACTTCGTAAATGGCGCAAAAAAAGCGATTTCTGTGGGTTTTGATGTGCTTGAAATCCATGCTGCTCACGGCTATTTATTGCATCAATTTTACTCGCCGTTAAGCAATGAACGAGGTGACTCTTTCGGTGGCGACTTCAATGGTCGGATAAAGCTCTTGTTGGACGTCGTCAGAGCGGTGCGAGAATGTATGCCCGAGGGAATGCCTTTGTTCGTACGTATTTCTGCCACAGACTGGGTCGAGGGGGGTTGGGATTCCAACCAGTCAATTCAATTAGCTTTTAAACTCAAAGATTTAGGCGTTGATTTAATTGATGTTTCCTCCGGAGGTCTCGTTCACAACGCAACGATCCCAGTTAGCCCTGGCTACCAAGTTCAATTTTCTGCCGAAATTAAGAAGCAAGTTGGAATCCTAACGTCGGCGGTTGGTTTAATTACTGGCGCTAAGCAGGCGGCAGATATCATCGAATTGGGTCAAGCGGACGCTGTGATGTTGGCCAGGGAAATGTTGCGAAATCCGAGATGGGCCATGCAAGCAGCTGAAGAGCTGGGTGAGCGAATTGAATGGCCATTGCAATTAGAGCGAGCCAGAAGACTGAAACCCAGGCCTTCGCCCCAATAATTAGGCGGTAAATCTCTCAGGCTGGAAGGCGGAGAGATCTCTATTTGAATCACCAGTCAATATCAGTTCGGAGAGTACCTTTCCCACGAGTGGTCCAGCAGTGAACCCCATGTAAGGAAACATGCCGACGAAACATCCGGGACTTTCTCGGAGTTCTCCAATTATGGGGCGCTGATCTAAGGTGCCATTGCCCACGCCTATCCAGGTTCTTATTATTTTAACTTTGGATACGGACGGCACTACTTTTAGTGCCACTTTGAGGTTGGCTCGGAGAGAGTCCGGATTCAATACAGGAATTCCTTTCTCATTTATTTTTGCGGGCCACCCTCCGCCAATCAGCAAGGAACCAGATTTTGCCTGCTTGAAGGTCAATTTCTCCGTCGTGAAGTAGATCAAATGTTTGACGAAAGGTTCTAGTTGTTCGCTAACACTCACTTGGACCGGCTCGTTAGATATAGGAAAATTGAGTGAAAGTTGTGAACCCAGTTGTGACAGCCCCGCATTTGCGGTCAGTACCAGTTTTTCACAATTAAAAGATCCGGCAGAGGTGAGGAGACGATATCCAATCTGAGATTTCTCTATTCCTTTGACCTCGATTCCTGAATGGATTGACGCACCATTGTCTCGAGCTACCTTGGCGAAGGCCGGCGCAGTGAGTAAAGGGTTTGCCTTTCCCTCTATGGGACAGTAGGCAGCGCCCTTCATTCTTGGGGATATATATGGCGCCAATTTAGACAACTCTTGACTCGAAAGAATTGACGATTCAATTCCAATGCTGTTCTCCAAAGCGACTTTTGTCTCTAGCCTCTTCATATCGTCAACGGTTTCGGCAACCATAAGACCGCCATTTTTAACTACTTCCAAATCTGTATTCAGTAAATCAGAGAGCGAATCCCATAGATGAAGGGATTCTGCGAGAAAGGCAAGTGCGGGCAAGAAGTCCTTTGCCCACTGCAGGCCCATTTTGTGAAACGACTCAAATTGAATTTGACCGTGAAGACTTCCTGCATTTCGACCGGATGCCTGAGTGTTTAAATCAAATTGATCTATAAGTGCGATATCCGAACTCTCTCGCGAAAGATAATAAGCTGCTGACGTTCCGGTGATGCCGCCTCCCACAATGATCGTTTGGTATTTGCGAGAAGTATTGGTATCGAAAGATTGGAATTGCTCAGTATTCACATTAGTATCATAATCTGTCTTGCTGACTATTTGAATGACAAACGGAGAACTAATGAGCAAAGATTTTGTTGGTAGTTATGGTGTCATCGTAACGCCTTTCACTTCAGGTGGCGCGGCGATAGATGTTGCCGCCTTGCGAAAATTTCTTGATTGGCAGATTAGATCCGGATCCCCCGGAGTAATTGTTCTCGGAACGACCGGAGAATTTCTGGCGGTCAGCGATGAAGAGCGTCACCAACTTGTAGAAGAAACCGTTAAGCACTGCAATGGTCGAATCCGAGTGCTGGTAGGAACTATGAATGCCTACACTCCGCGCGCGGTTAGATACAGCAAAGAGGCAGAAGATCTGGGTGCCGATGGATTGATGATCCTTCCTCCGTATTACTACACGCCTACCCATGATGAAATATTTGGGTATTACAAGGCCATATGCGAAGCCATCTCAATACCCATAATGATTTATAACAACCCGTTCACATCAAATGTCGATATGCCCGCAACCTTTGTCGCAAAACTGGCAAAGAACTTCGAGCAAATCCGTTATATAAAGGAAGCCAGCACGGATGTTGGACGAGTTTCCGATGTTATCGAAGCCTCTGATGGATTAGTTAAAGTATTTGCAGGCGAAAGAGTCATCGAGTCCTACTTATTAGGCGCTACGGGATACGTAAACCCTTACGCCAACTATATTCCGGAGGCCTCTACAGAGATTTGTAATTTCCTTGCGGCCGGTCGAATTGAGGACGCCAAGGTTCTCGGACGATATATCAACCAGATAGATCATGTCATCGCTGAGGGCCACCCGACCTACGGACACCAGTGCTATTCCAAGGCACTCTCTGCATTACGAGGGTATCCCGTTGGCGATGTGCGAGCACCACTAACGACATTTGCGCAGCTCGGGGAGGAAGGAGTCCGAAGAGTCGCGAAGATTGAAGTCTTGATCGCTGAACTTAGCCAGGAATTGGAAACGCTTCAAAGTTAATTTTTAACAAATAATGCCCCCGACGCCAATGTCGGGGGCATTATTTTCTTCTAATCGATATTTATGTCCATGAGGATTTGACGGATACTGACTGTAAACCAAGCTTTCGTGCGTCATTTCCGACATATTTATCCCAAAGACCCGCCAAGGTGTTGTGTGAAGTTTCGTAGCGAAGCCATGTGTCCACATAGTTTTTCATGTCGTAGTCGCCAGCCGGCATAAAGAAGCTGTTCTCATCTACGAAGACCGGGGCCACTTTAAGCACCTTCAGTTTCTTGTTTGCCTTAATCGCACCGGCGACTTCAAATTCTCCAACGATCATTGCTTGTGATCGACCCGCGGCAACATCGGCCAGGGCGGCCTGATTCTCCAGCCTCTTGAGCTTGGCTTTGGGGTAAAGGAGAGCAGCAGCAGCTTCTTGGGAAGAACCTACAACGACAGCAATAGTGACCCTGGAACTGTTAAGAGCAGCGAGTGACCTTATCGTTGAGGATGGTGCCAGTAGGACGACGTTGGACTCTACAAATGCTGGTGCACCAGAGAAGAGCACTACTTGCGCTCGCTCGGGTTTAATTGTCGCCGCAATTCCTGACATATCAAACTTACCCGCGGCTTGGCCGGCGAAGAGGCTTCCAAATGGGATCTCGACCCATTCTGGAGTTGCACCAAGAGAGGCGGCGAGTCTTTTAGCCAGATCAACGATATAGCCGGTTGGGACCCCGGCGGCAGTTTTGAATTGAAGTGGCGCGAAGGTGAGATCAACACCAAAACGAATCTTCTTCGTTGAGATGATCTTGTCAAGGATCGAGCCCGAACCTGTTGCATTTGCTGCGCGATTTACGGTTGGGGCCGTCACGGCTTGAGCAGGCGATGCAAAAGATGATAGCGCAGTAGCTCCTAAAGCAACTCCGGCGCCCTTGATAAAGTTTCTGCGATTTGCAATGGGCGAAGCTGAGTTTTCAACCTCGGTATTTATGCTGTTCTTCGACATTAAGGTCCCTTTCGTGATCTCCGGATAACACACGATGTGCAACCCGATGCTTTGCGATTACCTGATAGCGTTCCAGTCCTTGTTTGCAATCTAAGCGACCACCTCCGATCCTGTGGTGTCCTGAACCATCTCAAAAGGTTTTACTTTCTTGGTCGACTTTGAGTAACCGGCCAATTTCTGCTCGAGCCTGGTCAAAAACTTTGAAACAATCAAGACGGCCAATAAATAAAGAAGTCCAGCCACAGTGTAAAATTCAAAGGGTCGATACAAGACATTTGCTTGTTGCTGTGCCATGCGCATAAGTTCGGGAACGCCAATAATGCTCAAGATCGCCGAGTCTTTTATCGCGTCGACAAACTGATTACCTGTCGGAGGCACGACGATACGGAAAGCCTGCGGAAGAACAATAAATCTGGTGATTTCCCTTCGTTTTAGCCCGAGGGCTTCTCCGGCTTCCCTTTGCCCACTTGGAACTGCCAAAATTCCAGATCGGAACGTTTCTGATAAGTAGCCACTGTTCAATAGCGCCAATGTCAAGATTCCCGCCGGAATTTTAGGAATGTTTACATTGGCCACGATCGCCAACCCGAAGTAAACCCAGATAATTAGGACGTATAAGGGAACTCCTCGAAAGAGTTGCGTGTAGCAAAATGCGAAATATTGAAGAGGTTTCACTCGAGAAAGTCGCATCAGCGAAATAATCAAGCCGAGCACTATTGCCAAGACTATTGCGGCCGAAGCCGAAAACATGGCGATTCCGAAACCTTTTAGCAGGATCAATCTAGAATCCCAAATTGCCTGGAAATCGAAGGCGGGCTTCGATTCAGCCATTTACTCGTCCATGCGACAACTTCTTCTCCAAAAGCCATGCAAATCCAGCGATTGAAAGGGTGAGAGAAATAAAGACAATTCCCGCAAAGGAATACAGTTCGAAGGGCCTAAATGTCTGAAGTGACACGTATTGGGCTACGTAAATCATGTCGGCCACGCCTATAACCGAGACGATGGTCGCGCCTTTCAGTAATCCGACGTACACGTTAACAGCCTGCGGGATGACAATCTTTATCGCCTGAGGAAGTACGACGAGTTGTGAAGCTTTAAACCTCGTTAGGCCGATAGCTAACGCCGCTTCTTGCTGGCCTGGATCCACAGCCATGATTCCTCCGCGGAGAATTTCTGCCATATAGGCCCCACCTGTAATGCCCAGTGCGACGGCGCCCGCCTGAAATTCGGAAAATTTGATGCCGAACTTCAAAGAAAGTCCGTAATAAACCCAGAACAGTAGAACAAAGAGAGGTATGGAACGTGAGACTTGCGTGACTCCGTAGGAAATGGAACTCATTGCTTTGTACTGGCTTAGTCTCATAGTTGCCAAAAATAGGCCAAAGAGAATGGCTAGAAACATCCCGACCGCCGATATTTGCAGCGTTATCACCAAACCATGCATTAGTTGCGGAAGGTTGTCCTGCACCACATGCCAGTTAAAATTGTAGGTACCCATGATTAGGCCAATATCGAACTCAAGAAAGCTTTGGTGCGAACTTCAGTAGAATTCTTAATTTCCTCTGGCGTTCCGATTTCGATAATTTTCCCCTCATCCATGAAGGCAATCCGATTTGCAACCTGAAACGCAAAATTCATCTCATGAGTTACAACAATCATCGTCATGCCTGCCTTGGCTAGGCGGCGCATTTCATCCAATATCCCACTGACAAGCTCTGGGTCCAACGACGAAGTAACTTCGTCGAAGAGCATAACTTTTGGATTTAGTGCAAGCGCCCGCGCGATCGCGACTCTCTGCTTTTGCCCACCAGAAAGTTTTTCGGGGTATTGATCGATCTTGTCGCCCAGCCCGACTTGCTCCAAACGCTTTCGAGCATCCTCACGGGCAACTTTCTTGTCAATCTTTCTCACTTTGGTCATACCGAGCATTACATTCTCAATCGCGGTCATGTGAGGGAATACATTGAAGTGTTGGAAAACCATGCCAATATCAGAACGGAGATTTGGAAGGGTATTTTCGTATCGCTTATTGGCGAAAATATTAAACTTAGCGTGAAAAGTTTTCCAACTACGATCTTCAAAAACAACTTCTCCCGAATCCGGAGGAGCGATAAAATTGATACATCGAAGCAATGTACTTTTCCCGGATCCGCTCGGTCCAATTATGCAGACCACTTCCCCTTTGTGAATCGATAAATTTATATCGCGGAGCACTTTATGGCTCCCAAAACTCTTATTAACATTTCTCAATTCCAAAAGCACACGTCCCTTATCTACGAGTGATATGTCCGTATCGAGAGTAGGGATCGTCAATTTCGCTCCTCGCAGAATAGTTCGCGTTGCGCACCAATTTTCAAATTAGCCTATGTTCGTATGAGAGTGGTGTCAACGAGCTTGCGACGCCGATAAACCGCCTGAATCAAGAATTCCTACCGCTATGCGCACTTTTAATAACTTTTGTTTATGTGAGGGAAAATAGCTATTGGGGTACTGTTTTAGAAGTCAACCGTCGCCCACCGTGAAAGGTTCTATCGTCGTCCTTGGAATACCGAAGAAGTTGGCGCTCGAATTTGTATCTGGCGGCTTTGAAGGAGTGCACGGATGCAATTGTGCAAAGTGGCATTACGGCAATCGCATATGAGACAGTGGAGGCAATGGGACTTCTTTCACTTTTGGCCCCCATTAGTTAAGTTGCCGGAAGAATGTCTATTTAAGTAGGAGCAGCTACTTTGCAAAAGTCTGCGGGCAGAAGTGACAATCTTGGACGTCGAGTTGGTAATCGGTGCAGACAATGAAGTCCGACAGCGTTCTAGTAGAGGTCTCGATTGATCAAAGCGGATGCTTCGTTAGCGATGGCTCTTTATGTGCACGATGGAGAGATTGTTTATGAAGCCGTAGCGCTGGTCGACGGTGATGACTTCAAGAGATGGGAGCACTCTGTGAAATGGGGAATTGGCCGCTCGAGGGGCAGCGCGTTGGCGGAGGGTGGATTTGACCTGCTATACCCCCAGGGGTATAGTTCCTTAATCGGTTAGGAAGCGAATTTAGGGAGTTTAAAAATGTGCTCACGCGTTACCTGTCATATCTGCAGAAAGCCCACCTGGTCGGGCTGCGGCAATCACATTGATTCAGCGCTGGCAGGTGTTCCCGAGCAAGACCGTTGTTCCTGCTAATTGAAATACTCCGCCATTAAAGAGAGATTGGGTTTGGTAGAAGACTATGTGCAGTCGAACAACATGTCGTAAGTGTGGCAAGGCATCCTGGAGCGGTTGCGGAAACCACGTTGAAATCGTCCTTCGAGGAGTGCCGAAGTCCCAGCGGTGCCAAGGCCACGCCAAGGAGCCTGCTGGACCTAATTTTCTCACTAAGCTTTTTGGGAAGAAATAGGAACGAAATCTCCCAGCAACTTCGGCTATTCTTGGCGTCGATTCGAAGGGGACTTGCTGTGAAACGCGCCAAATCTGTGATGCTAGGCAGTTCTATTCTCCTACTTATGTTTGGAATCAATTCGGCCCACGCGACTACTTCCACGACAAATTTGACGGAGAAGCACGCCAATAAGACCGTCGCGGTAAAACTTGGAAGTCGCGTTGAATTGGCGCTGCATTCCATGTACTGGCAAATAACGGTTCCTCCGAAAAGCGCCTCTCTTACTTCCAAAGGTGCACCGATTCTCAAGCCTATTTTCCCCAGTCCTTCGGCTCCCGTTGGATGCAGAATCGCCGGCAGTGGATGCGGAACGCAGACGTGGATATTTAGTGCTTCCAAAGTTGGGCTCACTCACTTGGTTGCAACCCGCACAACATGCGGAGAAGCAATGAAATGCACGGCGAGAAATAGTCGATTCAGTGTCACGGTGAAGGTTTCGCGCTAACCCTTATCGACTGGTGCTCAATCGAATGTGAGTTTGGTCCCCAGTGAGTCTATTTGCCCCGGCCGAGTGTAGAGTCAAGATTGAAATAGGCGATGGAGGCGAATTATGTCTAAGAAATCCGGTCCGTTCGTACTTGCAGTTGTCACCCAAGAGGAAACTCGTTTGTGGTTCTCGGGAATTGATCCAGACGCTGAACACGAGAGCGTTAAAGAACGAAATCCCCTTGATCGACATCACCATGTTCGAATGGCTCAGCACAATGGCGGTCATGACATTGACGAGTACATGCCCGACTACCTTGAGTCAATATCCGAAGCGCTCAAACCCGCCGGTGAAATTCTGCTGATCACTCATGGGAAAGGCAAGGCAAACGCGGTGCCTGCCTTAACCAATTATTTCGAGAAGAAGTATCCGCTAGTTGCTGAAAAAGTAGCCGGAGTGCTTGACGTGGATATTACGAGCATGACCGAACCACAGTTACTGGCATTAGCTCGTGAATGGTGGGATAAAAAGCACGGGATTCACGACATTAGTTCTTGAACTGCAACCCGGGCATCGCCCTGAGCACCCAGATAAACAGGGATCTCCATGGTCTTGAGCATCCGTGTCATTCCATCGCCCATGTGATTTGCAACGACGGCTTCTACGCCGTGTTCTTTTAGGAATTTCACTACCCGCGCGTGATGCGAACCATCGGTGCCCTCGTCATGGAGGCGGCTCCACGAAACTTCGATTTCTCGCCATGTCTTAATCTTTTTATCTGAAACGTCGGCGATTGCAATCCAATCGGCGCGCCCCCATCGAGGGTCGATATTTCCATCCTTTGTCACTGGCGCACAAACGATCATTTTTGCCTCTAATCACGGAAAATAGTTGTCACCGGAAGTTGAGGCTCTATTCTCTCAGCGTAGGGACTTTCTTGGAAGTCGAAACTTGTGAATTGGGCGACCCGTGGTTCCGTACTGGAGCTCCAGATCGAGCATTCTGCTTTCCACCATCTGTGACAAATACCTCTGGGCCGTGGCTCGGCTTAAGCCCAGCGCGCTTGAAATATTGCTTGCGGACACCGGTTCGGTTGCGGTTTTGATGAAATTCAAAATGGAATCTGTCGTTGGGTTCTTCGAATTGTCGCCTCTGAAGAGATCAATCTTCGCGCCGCGCATTAGGACCGATACGCGGTCGACCTCTTCTTGTGAGATTTCTCTTGTATCTGCGAGCCGATTTCGGGCGGCACGGTATGCAAGCAAACGTTCTGCAAGTTGGAGGTGGGTAAAAGGTTTCACAATGTAATTGGCGGCACCTAGTTGAAGGGCATCTCTGACACTCTGCGAGTCGCGCGCCGCGGTAATAATAAAAACATCCATTTTCGACCCACGTGGTAACTGCTGGAGGCGAGAAAAAAGTTCGAGTCCGTGTTCATCGGGTAGGTACAAGTCGAGCAGAACAAGGTCGGGTATGTGAGCTAGGATGAATTCGTACGCGGTAGCACTCGTGTGTACTTTTCCAATAACCTCGAATCCAGCGACTCTGGAAACATATGCCGCGTGGATGTCGGCGACTCGAAAGTCGTCTTCGACGATAAGCGTGCGTATCACGTCGCGGCTAACTGCGTTACCTTGGACGTTGTTGGTAACTCGACTATAAAGGTCGCACCACTCTGATTGAAACAGGCGATTTCGCCGCCTGCCTGCCTAACAAGTCGCGACACAATGGCAAGTCCCAGCCCTCGATGACCACCAGATCGTGGCGCTTTTGTCGAGTATCCATCTTCGAAAATCACTTCCGGATTTGGATCTGGAAGACCTCGACCTGTGTCGTGCACGCGAATCAACTTTCGACTACTTTCAAGGGAAGTGATGCTTATCGATACCTCGGCATACTTTGAACCGGCGGCGGCATCTATTGCGTTGTCCAAAAGGTTTCCGACAATGGTGACCAGTGCGTTCTGATCGATTGCGAAATCATCCATCGATACTTCTGGAGTTATCGAGAGTTTGACACCTCGCTCTCGGGCGATCGAGACTTTTGCGATGAGGAGAGCAGTGATCGTTGGATTGGCAATGTTGTCATGCAGAATTTCAGCTAGATCGGCGCTGATGGTGGAAATTTCTCCCAGGTATTCAGAGGCCTCTTCGTACCGGCGAAGCTCCAACAGCCCATAGAGAGTGTGCATTCGATTTGAATACTCGTGTTGTTGAGCCCTTAATGCATCGGTCAAATTGCGCACACTATCTAATTCGCGTAGCAACCCAATGTGCTCTGTCCGGTCTCGGATGGTGACTACTGTCCCAAAATCCCGACCCATTTGTTTTACTCGTCGACGGCTCACTCTCAAGGAGAAATCTTCATTTAGCAATATCTCGTCGTCACCCTGTTGGACCTGACCCAGCAGTAGATCAAGGAGTCTTCCCGCAGGCAAAATAATACTTAGCTGTTTGCCCAAAACCCCTTCATCCAGATTGAGCAGTCGTAGGGCTTCATCGTTTATTAAAGTTATCTTTCCTTGCGGAGTAAAGGTCAGTACCCCTTCTTTAATCCCATGCAACATCGCGTCATGCTCTTGGTATTTCGAGGTTACTCGCTCCAATTCCATCGCGATCTTCTGACCCTTAAGACGGCGGGAGAGAAGCTCTGCAAGTAAGAATCCTAGGAGAATGAAACCGACTCCGAAGACGAAAAATGCATGTTGAAGGTAAGTGTTGTCGGCAGCAAATTTGCTTTGAAGTATGCCAGCCGAAACCATTCCAACGATCTGATTGGTGGGACCGTATACAGGGGTCTTGCCGTTTGCAGAGCGACCCAAGCTTCCCTCGTTGATGCTTGTCGACGAAATTCCTTGAAGGGCAGGAAGGGGGCCGTCCAATCGATGGCCGATCAATGCGGGGTTAGGATGTGAAAAACGAATCCCGTTTTTGTCGGCGATTACCACATATGTGGCATCAGTTTTCTTCCGAATCCGCTCTGCGATGATAGGCAATTCGTGTGTGGGGTCTCCGACGATGAGCAAAGTAACGACATCAGGCATTGCGGCGGTTGCATTCGCAATGGCTAATGCCCGAAGTCGGTACTGATTATCTTCCGCTTTTTGCGCGACACGAAAAGCTAAAGTAATACCTACTAGTGCAGCTATCAAGATCACAAGAATTCGGTTGGAACCAAGACGGAGCAATGTCTGGCGCATTGTTACCATTTGACCCGCCTCTCCAAGATAGTGATCGCATTCTTCTCTAGATCCTTCGAAATGTCTTTAGGTAATTGGTGAGATTAATGAGTAAAAGGCCCAGAAAAGTTCTTTATTTGAAGTAATCGCGAGTATCGCATGGTGATCCACATCGCGCCCTAATGTGCCACCATGTCAATGGGATTACGCGCTCAATTCACTGATGTTTCAAAGCGTTTTCGGACGCCGAAAGGCGACTGGTATCAAGCCCTATCTAATCTCAACTTCACAGTCGAGCCGGGGCAATTTGTAGCACTTGTTGGCCCAACCGGGTGTGGCAAATCGACGGCTCTTACTCTCTTGGCTGGTCTCGAGCAGCCAAGTTTGGGAACAGTCGCAGTGAATGGGAAAGACGTAACTGATATCGACACTAGTACCGGATTTGTTTTTCAGCACGATGCCACCTTTCCATGGATGAATGTGAAAAATAATATTGCAGCTGGGCCAAAATTTCGTGGTGCGTCTGTAGAGCAGTACGAAGCGCGCGTCACGCAATGGATTGCAAAAGTTGGACTCTCCGGATTCGAAAAGCACTTTCCACACCAGCTCTCGGGTGGAATGAAGAAGCGAGTCGCTTTGGCCCAAGCGTTAATCAACGAGCCGAAGTTGTTGCTGATGGATGAGCCCTTCAGTGCTCTCGATGTGCAGACCCGAGCGATTATGACAGACGAACTTCTTGCATTGTGGGAAAGCTCCGGTGCAACTGTTCTCTTTGTAACGCATGATTTAGAAGAGGCGATCGCACTATCAGATCGAGTGATAGTTCTTACAGCAGGTCCAGCAAGTGTGAAAGCTGATTTCACGATTGATCTTCCAAGACCCAGAAAAGCTCGAGATATCCGATTTACAAAGGAGTTTCTGGATATTTATCAGAACATCTGGAGCGAACTTCGCGATGAAGTCGACATTGCATATCAGCGCCAATTATTGGCGGTTCAATCATGAGCGTTCAGGAAAACATGATTGATGTGACAGATGTTCAGGAGCACAAGATGGCTGAAGATTTTTTATCGGAAGGGCAGATTAAGCGGAATTCTCGTAGTAAGAAAATACGTATTCACGCCCTCCAACTGGCGATTGCCGTTGGATTGCTTGGCTCCTGGCAATTCCTCACGGATCGAAAAATCATCGATCGCTTTTTCTTTGGTCAACCCACTGGCGTCTGGCATCAACTCATTTATTGGATGCAGCATGGAACAGACGTCGGTTCGATATGGCTCAATGCCTGGGTCACACTGGAGGAGGCCTCACTGGGCTTTCTCTCTGGTGTCCTACTTGGGATCATTTTTGGAGTATTTCTGGGTCGAAATCGCTTGGCCGCAGAAGTGTTTGCCCCATACATCAAGGTCTCAAACTCAATTCCCCGGGTAGTTTTGGGATCAATTTTCATAGTGTGGCTTGGACTTGGAACCATTTCGAAAGTCGCGCTGGCCTTCGTCCTGGTTTTCTTTCCGGTCTTTTTCAACGCCTTTCAAGGAACTAGGGAGGCGGATAAGAAATTGATTTCGAATGCACGCCTACTTGGTGCTTCGAAGAGACAGGTGACACGTCATGTTGTGATGCCTTCGGCGCTTTCGTGGATTACAGCGAGTATGCATGTGAGTTTTGGGTTTGCCCTTATCGGCGCAATCGTTGGTGAATTTCTCGGATCACAACACGGTATGGGTTTAATCATCGCCACCGCGCAAGGCACCTTCAATCCAAACGGAGTTTACGCGGCGATGGTGATCATTGCGGTTATGGCTCTTACCGCCGAATGGCTAATAACCAAACTAGAAGATCGCCTTTTAAATTGGCGACCAACACAAGTTTCTGGAACTGAAATATGAATATCCAGAAAAATGGACAACTAGGAGGAAATGGAATGAAAAGAGGAAATCGGCAGATCGCACTCCTTAGTGCGCTAACCCTTTGTTTAATGCTCGCAACGGGGACTGTGGCAAAGGCTGCCGACAGTATCCCTACCGTGAAAATCATGGTCGGTGGACTGAACAAGCAGATCTACTTGCCCGCCAAACTATCTGAAATTTTGGGTAATTTCAAAAAGTATGGTGTCAACGTACAACTCTCAGATGAGCCAGCTGGCGTAGATGCAGAAACTGCAATGCTCTCCGGCCAAGTTGACCTCGTTCTTGGTTTCTACGATCACAATATTGATCTTCAAACAAAGGGAAAGAGCACCATCGATGTTGCCACTCTTCTTCAAGCACCTGGCGAAGTTGAGCTATGCCGGATGGACTTGAAAGACACGATCAAATCTCCGGCTGATTGGAAGAATGGTGTGAATGCTGGGGTTACCGGGCTCGGGTCTTCGACCAACTTCCTCACAAAGGCGCTGGCCAGCCACGCTGGTGTTCCCCTTAGTCAGGTCCACTCACTAGCGGTGGGGGCTGGAAACACCTTTGTTGCCGCAATGCAGCAGAAGGCGATCGACTGCGGAA
The DNA here is from genome assembly GCA_038244965.1 of Candidatus Nanopelagicales bacterium. Taxonomy (GTDB): domain Bacteria; phylum Actinomycetota; class Actinomycetes; order Nanopelagicales; family Nanopelagicaceae; genus QYPT01. The sequence goes on from JBBRSY010000001.1 coordinate 58,502, forward strand.
TGACGACTGAACCAACTATCTCTCGAGTCCTCTCGACCGGGTTGGGGTACGTGCTCGTAGACATGCGTTACGGCAACCTCACCCACGCAGCTCTCGGTGGTCCATATGTTGCAACTTGCGTCTACGGCACGTCAGATTGGGTAAAGGCGAACTCCGCCACGGTTCAGAAAGTCGTCAACGCTTTCTACGACACCATGCAGTTCATCAAGACCCACACCGCACTGCAAATTGCGCAACAAATGCCAGTTGATTACTACTCAGCTATTGGCATCGATGCGTATGCGAAAGCTCTAGACGACGAGAAGGCGATGTATAACCCTTCAGGTCGGATGGTTCCTGGGGCACCTGCCAACATTTTGCGAGTTCTTGCAAGAGGTAACGGGTACTCAAAGAGCGTTCAAGCTGGCGTGAACCTCAATGCCACATTTACTAACGCCTACGTTCAGACTGCCGTAAGTCAGGTAGCGAGAACGAACGCCACTCTGGCTGCAAAAAAGAAGAAGTAAAGAAGTAAGAGTTTCTCAATTAATCCAGGGGGAGTACCCCTGTGGACGCTTGACTCTCCACAGGGGTACTTTATTTTCCCCTAATTCTTTTCTGGAATCATGACGATCGACCCTGAGGGACATTCCGTGACACATATGCCACAGCCCTTGCAGTAGTCGAGATTAATTTCAAAGCCTTTACCGGTGCCAAGTTTGATAACGGCATTATCGGGACAGACTCCAAAGCAGTTGTCGCACTCAAAACAGTTACCGCAAGACATGCACCGTCGCGCTTCATAAAGCGCGGTGGACTCATCTAGCCCCTGTACTACTTCGTCGAATGTGGATGCACGGCGCGCGCCTTCCAATCGTGGACGCACGGCATGGGGAGCATCGGAGTAGTACCAAGGGTTTAGATCTTTGTACTCGACGATGTCATGTTTGTCGTGGGCAACATACTCAACGCTTCGCAGCCACGCATCGATATTGCGCGCTGCTTTCTTGCCATGGCCCACGCCCGTTGTGACCGTGCGTTCGGCGGGAACCATATCACCTCCGGCAAATACTCCACGATGGCCGGTCATCATCATTGCATTTACCTTGACGACACCATCTTCTACTTCCAGATCTGGCACATCCTTCAATAGAGAGAGATCAGATTCTTGACCGAGGGCGAGAACAAGAGAATCGGCTTCAAGCTCTTCGAATTCACCGGTGGGCTGCGGAAAACCCTTCTCGTCTAAGACCATTTTTTCCACCTGAAGCTTTCCAACTTCGGCATGCTTGATCGTTGAGAGCCACTTGATGAGGATGCCCTCCTCAAGTGCCTCTTTAATCTCGGTGTCGTTCGCGGGAGCCTTTTCGCGAGTTCGGCGGTACACGATGATCGACTCTTCTGCTCCGAGTCTCTTTGCTGTTCTAGCAACATCGATTGCGGTATTTCCGCCGCCGTAAATAACGACTTTGCGACCGAGCATTGGCGCCTGTCCATCTTCTACATCGTGCAAAACATTGATGGCATCAAGAATATGCGCGGCTTCACCCGCTGGGATATAAGCGCGCTTCCCGATGTGGGCACCTACAGCAAGGAAGATTGCATTGAAGCCCTCTTTGAGTGCCGCCTGTACATCATCCACGCGAGTATTGAGTTCGAACTTAACGCCCATATCTGAGATGCGCTGAATTTCGGCATCCAAAATATTGCGCGGTAATCTATATTTCGGAATTCCCCAACGCATCATCCCACCGAGTGCGTTGGCGGATTCGCGAACGGTTACCTCATGCCCAAGTCGGCGCAGGTGATACGCCGCTGAAAGGCCCGCCGGACCAGAGCCAATGATCAGAACATGAAAACCCGAAGGCGCAGCGGTGACAGGAATGGTCCAACCTTTATCGATAGCAAGATCACCCAGGAATCGCTCGACCGAATTGATTCCTACCGCCTCATCAAGTTGGGCACGATTGCACGCGGTCTGACAGGGGTGATAGCAGACGCGTCCCATGATCGCCGGAAATGGATTTTCAATAACTAGAGCATGCCACGCTGCCTCGTATGACCCGTCTTCGGCAACGTAGAGCCAGTTCTGAATGTTCTCTCCAGCAGGGCAGGCATTGTTGCACGGCGGCATGAGATTTACATATTGCGGACGTTCGACTCTCCACGAACCCGTGTGATTGGCCAGGCTGGATTCAACTTCGAGCGTGATAGCAAAAGGTTTCTCCATTACTTCACGCCCTTATCTGACAGATCAGCATTCTTTGTATCGTTGTTGACCAAGTTGTATCGCGCGATATTTCGATCGGCATTTGATTGTAGATGGTCAATAACATCATCGCGTCGTGTAGGCGAGAAGAGATGGCCATAACGGGTCTGTAACTTTAAATATTCTTCTACGCCGACTCTCTGTCTAATTGGAGTGGTCGCAACTACCTCTCCGTGCTCTGCTTCAAAGACTGGAAATAGGCCACTCTGTGTAGCTAAACGCGCAATGAGTACGGTGTCGCACGATGCCGAACCCCATCCCAGCGGACATGGTACGAGTACATGCAGATACCGCGCTCCTCGAAATTCCATAGCTCGCGTGACCTTTGCCTCAAGATCGCGTAGGTCTGCCACAGTTGCAGTTGCCACATAAGGGATTTCATGAGCCATGGCGATCCGCGGCAGATTTTTTCCTTGTCCAAATACATTACCGGGCTCGGGTCCGACCGCTTGCGTCGTCGCAGTTCGTGCGGCCGGTGGTGTCGCCCCCGATCGTTGTACGCCCGTGTTCATATATGCCTCATTGTCGTAGCAGATATAGAGGACATCATCGTTGCGTTCGAACATTCCAGAAAGAGGGCCGAACCCAATATCAACGGTGGCACCGTCTCCGCCTTGCCCCACAACGCGAATATCAGTCCTGCCCTTTGCTTTTAGCGCGGCGGCGACGCCCGTTGCAACCGCTGGGGCATTGCCAAAGAGCGAATGGAGCCAGGCAATTCGCCAGGAACTTTCTGGATACGGTGTTGAGAAAACTTCTAGACATCCAGTCGCGTTGACGGCAATCATCTTTCCGTTTGCGGCGCGCATGGCAGCATCAAGTGCATATCGCGCGCCAAGGGCTTCGCCACAACCCTGACAGGCGCGGTGACCAGATGTCAGAGTGTTTGTTCGCTCGGAGTCGGATTGGATCGATCGCTGGTCTGGTGGCAGAAGTCGGTTACCAATGGCGAAACTACCGACTTGGTAAAACTTAACGGGTGCCGTACTCATAGTTTTGACCCCTCACGGATGATTTCGCGCTCGACTAGTGCTCGATCGAGATCAAGGAAGGTGAGCGGTTCAAGTGAATCGCGCAAAGCTTGATCAAAGAGCTCATGTAGTGAAGTCATCGTGATCGGTCGTCCACCAAGTCCGGCGATAACTGTATATATGGCTGTCCTTTGCTCTCCGATTGAAGATTTAACGTTCTCGGCAACAATTCCACCAATACCAATTGAGAAGGCCTTCTCGATAACGACGACTCGCTTTGTATTCTTCAGTGCATTTCTAACGGCCTCAAAGGGGAAGGGTCGGAATGTGATAATCCCGAGTACCCCGATTGATGTCCCCTTTGCGCGCATCTCATCGACGACATCTTTAATTGTCCCCAGAACTGATCCGAGAGCAATGACCACGGTTTCGGCGTCATCGCAGAAATATGGTCTTACAAGACCTCCAGATTTGCGATGAAAGGTCTGCTCAAAATCGTGGGCAACTTCTGGGATCTTTTCCAGTGCCAGAAGTGTTTTTGCATGCGCCATGTATCGAACTTCCATAAAGGCCTCTGGTCCGACCATCGCGCCTATAGAAACAGGGTCATCAGGATTCAGGACTTGACGCGGTGAATAAGGAGGAAGAAATGCATCTACCTGTTCTTGTTCAGGAATATCTACCTGCTCGGACGCGTGCGTCAGAATAAATCCGTCCATACAGACCATGACGGGCAGGGAAAGCTCTTCGGCAATTCGAAATGCTTGTACGTGTAGATCTGCGGCCTCTTGGTTGGTCTCGGCATAGAGTTGTATCCAGCCAGAGTCGCGCTGTGACATTGAGTCACTATGGTCATTCCATATATTTATCGGCCCACCGATTGCCCGGTTGGCTACCGTCATAACAATCGGCAGACCGAGTCCAGATGCATTAAAGACGGCCTCCACCATGAACAACAGGCCCTGGCTCGCGGTCGCGGTGTATGTACGCGCTCCGGTGGCGCTCGCGCCAATTGCTACTGACATCGCAGCGAATTCGGATTCCACGTTAACGAATTCGCAGTTCTTCAAATCCCCGCTCTTCACCAGCCGGCTCAATCCTTCGACGATATGAGTCTGGGGAGATATCGGGTAGGCGCAGATAACTTCAGGTCTACAACAGGCAACGGCATCAGCTACTGCCTTTGATCCTTCGACCTGTTTAAGCATGAGTCGGCTCCTTTAATTGGGTTCGCACAAATTCGTAAGCAGCGGTCGCAGCCGCGCAGTTGCCCGCTGCCAATTTGCTGCTAAATCTTTCGGTAATTGCTTTATTGACGGCTTCCAACGAAATGACGTTGGTAAGAGAGGCGAAGGCACCGAGAAGCACCGCGTTTGGGACCGGACGGCCCAGATATTCCATGGCTAATTGCGTGGCCGGCACCGTCATCGAACGGATCTTTTGAATATCACTCTCCTTCAAACCCAACTCAGTTAACGATTTGGTCGAATTAATTAGAACGTAACCAGAGGGACTAAGCCCGCTAAAAACATCAATCGCACCCAGCAAAGTCTCGTCCTGAACGATGATCGCATTTGGCTCCATGATCGGCTCGCGGACTCGAATCTCCATATCCGATATTCGGGCGAATGCGACAACAGGGGCGCCTGTGCGTTCGGAGCCAAAGCTTGGGAAAGCCTGAGCATGTCGACCGGCACCGAAAGCGGCTTGGGCGATCAACTCGGCGGCAGTAACCACACCCTGACCACCACGCCCATGAATACGCACTTGAAACATTGGTGGCCTCTCCCTACACCGAAGAACGCCTTCAGCCTTCTCCTAATTTCGGGCAGACGCAAGGCAGAACTGGCATATGCGACTAATTTCACTTGTATATTGAATTTATGTTGACCGCAACTTTTGCCAAGTTGGCCTCAAAATTGAAGAAGAATCGGCGTCCTACATTATTTGCGCTCTGTTTTGTCTTGATCTCCACGGTAGCGCCGTCATTGGCGCAGGCGACATATACGGTCCTGGGACCATTTCCAATAATCAGGACGACATACGGTGTAGGTAGCGTCCCATTAGTCCCGCCGACCACTAATTCGCCGGCGCCGTGGGTTTTTACTTCCTCTAATACCAAGGTAGCCACAATTACTGGCAAAGTTATAAATGTTGTTGGGGCAGGAACATCGACCATAGCCGCTTCACAAGTGGCGACGGGTAAGTACACGGCGCGTACCAGATTGACCCAGATCCGCGTGAACCAAGGAACCCCCACGCTGGGCACTCTTAGTCCTCAGTCTGTACCAATAACGCAACGGACCTACACACTCGTCCCACCGACTTCCACCTCTGATGGTTACTGGAGTTTCACATCATCAAATCCAAACGTGGCATCCGTCATAGGCAACAAAGTATCTTTTCTTACCAGTGGTTCAGTTCTGATTTACGCAAATCAAGCGAGTACTCCAAACTGGAAATCGGTCAACATTTCACTGCAATTAAGCATTCTTGCGGTCACTCCAGTGCTTGGGAATTTTGGTGATGTTACGGTAATGAAAAATAGCGTGAGTAGCTTTAATCTAAATCCGCCGACTTCAACTTCTCCGGGATATTGGATATTCACCTCATCAAATCCCAGCGTTGCATCGGTAGTATCAAATACCGTCACGCCATTAGCGTTTGGAACAACTACAATTACTGCAAAGCAGGCCGCCTCTGGCGACTTCGCGGCAGCATCGGCGACCATGACTTTAACGATGCAGGGACCGCTACCGACGCTGGGGGCCTTTCTCGATGTGATAGCCAAAATTGCCACCGCGCCTTATGTAGTGATCGTGCCACCCACATCAACATCAACCGGCACATGGAGTTACACGTCCTCGGATCCCACCATCGCAGTGAACAACGGAGCGATAGTTACGTTTTATAAGCCCGGCGTTGTCACGATTACTGCAACTCAGGCACCATCCGCTACTTTTGGGTCGCCTGCGCCTGTCTCAATGAAGTTGACCGTTGTTGGTAATCCACAAATCGGATCTTGGGCCGATATCCAAAAGGCCATCGGCGACCCGGATGCTGCGTTGATTCCGCCCACGTCGAGCTCGCCAGGTTTGTGGACATATACCTCCTCAAACCCTCAAATTGTTGACGTTGTGGCCGGCATGGTGAAAGTTAAGGCAGTAGGAGTTGTAACTATTTCTGCGATTCAAAATGCCACGCCGATATTTACCCAAGGTTCGGCTCACATAACTATTTCCGTCTATGGCGCAAGGCCGGCAGTCGGGACCCTTGCTTCGATTGTGGCCACCGTTGGTGATGCCGCAATCGACTTAAAGGCACCTACTTCAAATTCGACCGGAGCCTGGACCTACACTTCTTCTGATACACAAGTGGCATCCATTGAAGGCTCCTCATTAGTGATTGTCGGAACGGGGTCCGCGACGATATCTGCGATTCAGGCACCAGCCGGGATTTATTCGCAGTCCAATATCGTCCAACTGCAGTTGACGGTCAAAACTAAACCAACCCCCACGCCGACAGCCAAACCAACCCCCGCGCCGACAGCCAAACCAACTCCCACGCCGACAGCCAAACCAACTCCCACGCCGACAGCCAAACCAACCCCGACTCAGTCACCTGCCATAAACACCACAATCAAGGTCACCGCCAGCGGGCGGGTGCTTACCGTCGTTGCTATTGGGGTCAAAGCTTTGGTCTTTATCAATGGTAAGCCGGCCAAAGTTGGCAAAAATACCGTGAAACCGGGAATTGCCTCGATCGTAATCACCATTGACGACAAAGTCGTCTATAGGCGTGTTTTCACCATCAGGTGAGGTTGTCTGACTCTATTGAAAGAGCCTCATCCGACGATACTTTGTATGGCGAATGAATTTTGCTTTTATGGTGTCGGGAAATGGAAGTCCCTCGATACTAGGCAACCAGAGGTCCACTCGATCATTAATGTTTTTTATAATACGTCGGACTGCCCGTTCTGGAAGTCCCAAGTGGGCACCCAGGAAGACAAGATCCAATCCTGCGAAGTCTGTTGATTTTCCACGTAATGACATCGCCATCGAATCGTCATCGTAGAAATAGGTGGAAGGAAGATCGTAAGCGGGCGTCGGTTGCCATTCCCCGTCTGGACTCCGGAGTACAGAGAAATTCTTTGCATGGGCATCGCCGTTTCCCGTTAGATATGCAAAGGCAAGTTGACCGATGAAGTTGCGCGCTGCAGGTAGGGGAGCGAGACAGAGATCAGATAGCGCTTTAAATGCTTCCTCAGTTGTGATGATGTATTTGTCGGCCGGTGGCCTTCCAAGTATTTGGCTCGAATCTTCCACTGCTAGTGCTATCGAATATTCGCCCTCGATTGGTATTCGGTCGAATCTTGTTACGAGCAATCCACTTTCTCCTTCCCTATCCGTGACGACCTTCGCTTTCGCGACATTTAGTCCGCTGATTTTTGCGGCGTGAAGGAAGAAGGCTTCATTTTCGACAACGTGTCTGTATTCCGGCGGATTCAGTTTGAGAATGTAGCGTTCGCCGCGTTGCGCGACGGGCAGATTTAAGACGCCGGCGCTTACTTTGTCTTGGAATCCGGCAAAACCGATTCTTTCTGATTTCAATCCTTGCTCCTGAAGTAACTTCGTGAAACTAATTTCGCTGAATTCACTGACTTCTACGCGCGGGCGTATTTCTTCAATTTTCGAGCCGGCCGGCACAATCTGTACATCGCCAACAACGTCCCCTCCGACGCCAAGCAATAATGAGAGTTCATCATCTGCGCTAGTTTTGATTTCTCGGCGCAGCGCCCCAAGTCTTCGACCCTCTGGCAACAGGCCGGAGAAATACGCGGGTAGCGCACCCCCTGTTCGCATTGTTGGAGAAGGAGTGAGTGGGAGTGTGCTCGCGACTGCTAGCCCACCCTCATCCAGCCATGTTTGCAGATATTGAAATGTGATCCCTTCTGGTGTTCGCTCAAGAGTGGCGGCTAGGCGCCCTTGTTTGTAAACATTGGCCTTTTTTACATCACGAAGTCCCGCCAATTCACGGCTACTCATTTTCTGCCTCGAGTTAATGGGCAGAGCCCTCGATCAAGCATGACATGTTCGCTGGCTCCTTGTGTCAGCTCAAGATGGACCCCCAAACTTGAGAGAATCTTTATGAGGTTTGCTAATCGAACAGTCTCCTTGCCATGTTCTAGTTCGTGGATCAGCCGCAGACTAACTCCGGAAATGTCAGAGAGATTCTCTTGCGTTAACCCAAGAGCCCTTCTTCGTGCCCGGAGAAACTCTGCCATCAAATCTGCACTATGATTCATATTTTGATTTTTTTTGCCCCGTTCACTCACAGATTCCTTCATATCCGCAGAATAGCGCAGATTTTGGTATATATGATGGAAAAGGATGGGCGTTCTCGGGTAATCTGCGTTAAAGTGCATAAACTACCAAGTCTCGTGGTAGTTGTGGGTTCTCGGTGGAATGTCCGTTTTGTCGCTCCTACGCGACAAATTGCGGTTAGATTCGTAGTAGCAAGTAGAGGCGACGACGGTCGCACCTGTAATAAAAACCGGTTAGAAGTAAGGAATCTCGCGTGGCCAAGAATCTCGTTCAGGAAGGTCCGATGGTCTGGACTGTTACTGAGCTGGGCGCTTTCTACACAGAGCACCGCAGCGAGCTTCTTGCGCACGCCAATCGAGTCCTCAAAGATTTGGCCAAGGCTGAGGAAATTACTCAGGATGCTTTAATAAAGTTCATGCTCGCCGCTCCCGAACTCGCCTCCGACGAGCACGCACTCTCTTATCTGCACCGCACCATAGAAAACCTCTGCATCGATCTCTTCCGTATTGAAGGACGGCGCCCAAATCTAGTTCTTCTAGATGATGCCACCGCCGAAATCGAAGCGCAGTGGCAAGACGATGGGGATCACTCTGCTGTATTGAGTGCAGCTGAAGATGCGGCCATTGTTCGCCAGGCACTGGCAATGCTCTCGCCTGCAGAACGGGCCGCACTTGTTATGTGGGAGGTCGAGGGTCGTTCCACCGAGGAGATTGCCGCCGAACTCGGCATCAAAACCGCTGCGGTTCGCCACACTGTCTCGCGCGCTCGCGCATCCCTTCGACGCATTCTCTCCGAGTTTATTATCGACGAAGCGCGTGGCTTGACTGCCCTTGATCTTCTCTCCACCACGTATAAGAAGTCATCCGAATTCGCCAAGAAATCTTCCAAAGTTGCCCTCTCCCTTCTTCTTGTCGCTGCGGCATTTCTTGGATTCAATTCCATTACCGGCAACGAAAATCGACTTGCAGCTCCAAAAACTCAGGTTTCGTCTGGTCCTGTTGCCGTAACTACAACGAATGGGACAACAGCAACGAGCGGAACAACAACTCAGCCAACAAAAGTGACCACCCCTGCTGTTTCCAGCCCTGCCGTTGCGTCTGCAAAACCAGAGACCTCGGCCCGACCTCAGACACCGATTGCGGTAGCCTCCACCCCTTCTAAAAAGGTTAACGGCCTCGTTAGTGGATTTGCGGTCAAGGCCGCGCCGTTAACGTTTGCCGGACTTGATAAAGAGGGCATTCCAACTGGCAATACAATTACCGATTCCAATAGTGGAATTGGCAGACTTTTCGTAGGAAAAGATGCCCCCGTACTTACTGATTCGGGAATTGTGCTTAGCAATCAAGCAATGACTTTAAGTGGGGGTCCCAATATTCTTCTCGCCCAATCGATCACTGTCGATGGGACCGGCACCAGTTATTCAGCCCTACCAGCCGCGGGGATCAATGGCAACTGGACTTCGCTTAAGCTGTCTTCAACGACAACAAATACTGAGCGTTTGGCCAATGGGCAGTACCTGATGACTGTGACAATGGTCATTGACTCAGCTATCAAGTCAAATTTCCTATTTCCAACCACTGGAAATGGGTATGATCTAACGGTAGCCCCAAAGGCGATTACAACACGCCTACTTCTCACTGCGGGCAAGACACAGATTCTTGCGCAGGCTATTTTAGTTTCTAATACAGGAAAGGCAGGCACACCATGACCTTCCTTCCATTTAACTTTCCTCGCCGGGTCCGGATACACGGTGGGGGATTTGATGCATCAGCACGTGCGATGCATCGAAAAGCCGCCCTCGAGAACGTCTCGAGAGCGACAATCGAAAGGAAAACAATGTCTACAAAGACAACAATCAAGCGCGTAGCGCTTGTTGCTGTTGCTGCGATGGGCTTGGGTCTTCTTTCTGTGGTGCCGTCATCGGCAACTTCACAGGCAGATACCCTAACGCTCTCATCAGCATCAGCAAGTATTACCCTTGGAGCAACGGCGACAACTACCGTTACCCAAGCCTTCACAGGCCTTCTTGGCGACTCTTTGACTGTAACTGCTTCAATAAGCAGTGCCCCTACGGGCAATGCGGTAATACCAACTCTGTCGGTTGCTGGGCAGGATCACCAGAACGCCTCAACAGCAGTCACTGGTCTCGTTGGGCAAACCAGCGATACAGGCAGTGCCGCTACTTATAGTTCGGCATCGGGCGTTTATCTAGCATCCTTTACTCCAACGATCGCAGGAACTTATGTAATTAAGTTCACTCCTGCAGTTCTTGCGGGTAATCCTACTGCTGGTACGTTAAACGCTACGGCAGTTACATGGACCGTAACAGTTGCTGCAGCTGCTGCAGAAGCATCTCCAACTGCTGCAGACTCAACATGGGGCATCATTGCTGGAGCTGCGGCTCCAACGCAGGGCACCCATACCTCGGTTGCTGGCGTAACTACTGCCGGTACTCAAGTTGCCACAATTGTGGTAGTTCCGAGAAAGCCAACCACAACGGCTCTGACTACCGCCATTAAGTTGACTGCGACCGTTGCAGGTCCTGGAACAATGGGATGGGGTACGGGCACAGGTGGAGCTTCTACTGGTCGTGCGATTAACTCGACAAGTGCCGGCGACTACTCACTTGCTGTATATGCCGATGGAACCACTGGTACTTCAACAATCACCATCACCGAACCAGGCGGAGCGGTACTTGCTACTGCCACCGTTACCTTCCCTGGCGCAGTTGCGTCATACGTACTAACACCACCAGTTAAGACAGTCACTGCCATCGGAACAACTGATGCAGTTGCTATCTCTGGTAAGGATGCATCTGGGATTGCCTCAAATGCGGGTACTTACTATGTGAGTAGCTCAAACACTGCGGTAGCCACAGTTACCACAACTGCACAATCCGGCGCAACCTTCAACGTAACTGGAGCTGGCGTTGGTACCTCGGTAATAACCGTTGCCAATGCTTTAACTTCACCAACAATCACAACGAGTTACACAATCACTGTTGGTAAGGCAACTATCAAGACTCTCACTATTACGACTGATAAGTCTTCCTATGCTGCAGGTGAGAAGGTAGTTGTCACTGTTACTGCAAAGGGATCTGATGGAACCGCCGTCGGAGATGCAACGCTAAACGCGTTCAGCTCCACTGGTGTTACCAGCAACCTTCTGCTTCAGGGAACACTCCCAAGCTCTGCTGTTGCATTCGTTGGTGGCGTAGCTACCTTCACGGTTTATGCTCCAGCCTCAGATTCAACAGTGGTCTTGACGGGCACTGAAGGTTCAAGCACTGACAACGTCATTGCTGGCAGAACAGCTGCCACAATCACCGCCTCCTTCGATGTAGTTAACTCTTCATCAAGTGCCGCAGTTGATGCAGCAAACGCAGCAACCGATGCAGCTAACTACGCTGCTGATGCTGCTGATGCCGCTACAACAGCTGCTCAGGAAGCAACCGCTGCTGCACAAGCAGCCCAAGATTCAGCAGATGCTGCTACTGCAGCCGTTGTTGCTCTTGGTATCCGCTTCGAGGTGCTGTACTCAGCACTACACGCTCAGATGACCTCATTGTCGAACCTGCTTGTCAGGATCATCAAAAAGGGTCACTTCTAAGCCGACCAGTTAGTCTTAACTAACTAACTGAAAACCCGGTTCCTGCTTCGGCAGGGGCCGGGTTTTTGGCATTTGGATAAGTAGACTCTGGCCGTGGCAAATTCAACTTCGAGGAATCAGATGGGTCCATTTATCCTTGTTGCGGCCCCATTCGTGACTTTCGTGATGAGCCCCCAGATCTCATATCAAGGAATCGATATCCCGAAAATGTCGGCGCTCGTACTGTGCGCTGCAATCCTTATGGCGCTTTTGCTTCCAGATTTTCGGGTCTTACTCGAGTCGCGTTATCGGATAGTGGTGATCTTGTCGGCAATATTTGCGATTGATCTGCTTTTGGTACTGATTTCGAGTTCAAGTCCTTTCAACGAGCAATTCTTCGGGATCAGCGGTCGCAATACGGGATTTCTCACCTACGTTTGCTTAGTAGTAATTTTCATTACGTCAGCGATTGGCCTGGACCGGAATAATTCAGAGAAGTTGGTTACGGGTCTAATTGTGATTGGCGCATTGTCGGCAATCTATGGGTTGGTGCAAAGCATGGGGCACGATCCGTTCAAATGGAATAATCTTTACAGCCCGGTTATGGGCTTCCTTGGAAATCCCGACTTCGAGTCAAGTTTTTTGGGCATGTGTGCGGTCGCAGCACTTTCACTTTTGGTTGCTCTAAAAACTAATCCAAAAATACGTGCTGGCCTTGGCATATACCTACTTCTAAGCGCCTACGTGATCGCTAAGACGAAGGCGCAACAGGGATTCTTGGTTTTTTTTGCGGGTGCTGCCGTAGTTTTCTTCTTGTTGCTTTTTAAAAATAGGTCAACCAAGAAATTGAGTTTTGCCTACCTTCCCATCGCTCTCTTATCAGGAGTTCTTGTCCTGTTTGGATCATTGAATAAGGGTCCTCTCGCTCACTATTTGTATAAGGTGTCCGTGACATACCGTGGGGATTATTGGCATGCAGGATGGAAGATGGCTACTGAACATCCGTTCACAGGTGTGGGTCTGGATTCATACGGCAATTGGTACCGTGCGACACGTACTCTTGCTGCGACGCTTCGACGTGGACCCGAAGTCATCAGCAACGCCGCCCACAATGTCTTCTTGGACTTCTCGGCTAGTGGAGGATTTCCCTTACTTGTCGCCTATATGCTGATCGTTGCGTATGCATTCTTGAGCGCGGTAAAAGTTATTCGGCGCACAGTAGGCTTTGATGCAGTACATGTCGCCTTGTTCGGCGCCTGGATCGGCTACTTAGCACAGTCGATTATTAGTTTGAATCAAATCGGAATTGCTATCTGGGGATGGGTCCTACCCGGAGCACTCGTAGCCTATGAAATTGCAACCCGAACACAGAGCCCAGAGACCAAAATGCCTGCCAAGACGAAAGGCAAAGGTCGAAATGTGAAAGTACAACAGGGCGTGACTCCCGGTACGACACTGGCTGTCTTTGCCAGCATCGTAGTTGGACTTGCCTTAGGTTTACCTCCTTTTATCGCAGATGCGAGTTTTCGCACAGCTCTACAAAGAAATGATCCGATCCTTCTGGTGAAATCGGTGAAGCAGTGGCCGATTGACGAATCCCGAATGCTTCACGCTGTTGAGATATTGGCGGGTAGGCAACTTGACGCCCAAGCACTGCAACTCGAAATTTTCGCCGCAAAACGCGATCCGCGCTATTACTATGCCTGGCAGGGAATAAGCGTCAACTCACTTGCAAGCCCTGCCCAAAAGAGCGATGCCTTCACCCATATGAAGCTGCTCGATCCATATAACCCAAAGCTGAAGTAGTCGCTGTTGCCAATCGGTAGTGTGTGCCCATGCGAGTAGCCGTCATTGGTCAAGGTTATGTTGGACTCACCATCGCGGTGGAAGCAGCCAAAGCAGGCCATGATGTAGTTGGCTTTGATGTCAACGTTGATCTCGTTGAACGCCTAAACAATTGGAGCTCGCACGTCGAAGGTGTATCTGATTCAGAATTGAAATCCCTTTTTGTGGCTGGACACCTCATGATCTCCGCCACGCCATCAGCTATTGGACGTGCAGAGGTAGTCGTTATCGCTGTGCCGACCCCGCTGGATTCCAACCGCAATCCCGATACATCCTTCATAGAGGCCGCCTGCAGAACCATTGCGGAGCACCTTTCGCAGCCCATATTGGTTATCAACGAATCCACTTCTTTTCCGGGCACCTTACGGAATCTCATCGCAAAATCCATTGAGGCGATGTCGGTTACACCGATCGCACACATGTATGCGGCATCCCCCGAACGCGTTGACCCCGGAAATTCTGAGTGGGGGCAGAAGTCGACTCCACGGCTGATTGCTGGCCTCACACCCGAAGCGACCGCATTAGCGCGAGAGTTCTATTCGCCCTTTTGTGAGAATCTGGTTGAAGTCTCATCGCCCGAAGTTGCTGAAGCGGCAAAGCTATTTGAAAATACTTTTAGGCAAGTAAACATCGCACTTGTAAATGAATTTGCCCAGATTGCACATGCTTTGAGGATCCCCAGTCGTGAAGTAATCGATGCGGCGTCGACTAAGCCGTATGGATTTATGCCATTCGCGCCCGGACCCGGCGTGGGTGGACACTGTATTCCCGTTGACCCAACTTACTTGGCAAGTGTGGCCGAAGCCGCGGGAGTGCCTGCCACATTTATTCGCAGAGCCAACGAAGTAAACAATAAAATGCCTGCCTATGTCGTCTCGCGGGTGAAGGCCGATATGGGAGGGCTCGAAGGCAAGCGAGTAGTCGTGGTCGGAGTCTCATACAAGTCCAACGTGGCTGATACGCGTGAAACTCCTGCTGAGCTAATTATTGATGAGTTGGAGCGTGAGGGCGCGATCGTTTCCTGGCATGATCCGTTGGTAAACGTGTGGCGAGGAGATATTTCGACGAAATTAGCGGCGAATATGGCTGATGCCGCGATAGTGGTGACCAAACATGATGCGATAGAGATTGAGGATATTTTACGAGCGGCAAATTACGTCTTTGATTGCACCGGAAAGATCAGCGGGGTCCCTTGCATTTAGCTGAGACTCCGGGCAACATCCTTAATTATCCTTTCAAGATCGCGCGAGGGATTCCATCCGATCATCCTTTGAATTTTGGAAATGTTGGGAACTCGCCGTTGGATATCTTCAAACCCCACCGAATACGCTTTGTCGTAAGGGAGATACTCAATTGTCGATTTCGACCCGATAGTTTTGATGATAATTGTAGCTAAATCCGTTATTGAGATTTCTCCCTCTCCGCCCAAGTTAAATACTTGGCCAATAGCCGAGTCGAGCGAGGATAGAGTCAAGATTGCTTCAACCGCATCCATAACATGGCAGAAGACCCGAGATTGCTGACCATCTCCGTACACAATAAGTGGCTCATTTTTAAGCGCCGAATACACGAATCGTGGGACGACCATTCCGTATCGTCCCGTCTGTCGTGGTCCGACGGTATTGAAAAGACGGACGGTGGTGACAGGTAAGTTCCTCTCCTGATGCAAAGCAGTTGCCATGGCCTCTTCTATGGCTTTAGCGTCCGAATAGGACCATCTAATGATCTGTGGAGGCCCGACAACTCGGTCATCGGATTCAGAAAGCGGTTGCTTAGGATTTTTCCCATAGATTTCTGAAGTGCTGGCAATAATAATTCTCTTGCAGTGATGAGCGGCGGAGTTTAGAACGACTTCACTGCCCATGATATTGGTAGAAATCGATTCCAGAGGCGAATTCAAGATCGTATTCACTCCAAGTGCCGCGGCCATATGGAGCACTAGGTCAACTTCAGCTGTGATCGTATCGATGAGATTAGTGTCGCGAATATCGCCATCGACAATTTGGATTTTGCCATTGAGATGGTCAAGGTTTAAGGTCGAGCCAGTTGAGAAGTTGTCGAGTGCAATTACCTCATCGCCTCGAGCGTAAATTGCATCGGCCAGATGAGAGCCGATAAAACCGGCACCCCCCGTTATGAGAACTCGCATATATAAACCTTAGTTTAGATTTTCGAGAGACTCGTAGAGGTTGCTATGCTCGTCGATCATTCTCTTTACTGAAAATCGCGAATGCGAATAGGTCGATGCTGCCGAGCCAAACCTCGCTCGGAGTTCATTGTCAGAGATTAATTTTCGCAAGGCTGCGACCAGGTATTGGGTGCTCTTGGGGGTAACGAAGCCAGTTTCAGCATCAATAATCACCTCTGAGTTTGAACCGGCGTCGGTAGCCACAACGGGCTTTCCCGCCATCTGGGCTTCAATGAGGGCTATCGGCATGCCCTCGTTCTCACTGGTAGAAAGAACGATGTCGCTCACGCCAAAGAGATCCGCGGCCCGGCTCCACCCGGCAATGGAGACGTTAGCAGGTGCCAAATTCTTTATTTGCTCAAGCAGGTCGCCGCCGCCAGCCATCACGAAGTGAACTTCTGGCAATGCCCGAGCCACCTCGAGGGCGCGCATGGGATTCTTTACGCTCGTGACACGTGCAATCCACCCCACGACCAGACGTTTGTCGTCTTGAAGCCTTAGATTGGCAAATGCCTCTTCTCGTTCGATGGTAGCTAGCGGATCTACTCCAGGTGCAATGCTGACATATTGCTCCGAGCTACCGATCTGACGACGGAGCAGGTCTAGTCCAACTTTCCGGCCAACGGTGACCAATTTGTCAGTCGATTTGGCAAGACGACGCTCTAACATGACTATCGCATTACTCTTCATGCCTTTAAACTCTGGGTCGTCAAAAAGGTGACCGTGGAAGGTATGGACGAATTTAACATTTTTACCTGCGTCAGCTTTGAGGCGATCAGTATTGGTTCGACCAATTGCACCAGCCTTGAAGGTATGAGTGTGCAATATATCCGGCTTGACTCGCTGAATGACATCCAGCAATTCTCTCCGCGCTCGAAGGTCACTCAGGGGGTTGATTGCACGACCCAGTGAAGGAAGTCGTAGCACATCAATTTTCTGTGCCGAAGGATCCTCAATCTCTTCGTCTTGTGTAAAACCAGCGGCAACAAAAGTCTCGACTCCGCGAGCGGGCATCTCTTCCGCTAGTCGAGTGAGGTATCGCGCAGTGCCTCCAACATTGAGTCGTGCAATCAGATGTAGGACGCGCATGTGCTCAATCTTGCGATGCTTCGTACGCCGCAACTACTTCTGGGGCGGATCCCATCATTTTGACCGCGCCCGCATCAAGCCAGATAGCCCGAGTTGCGAGTTCGCGCACAGCATTCATGTCGTGAGAAACAAGAATTGCTGCGGCTCCGCCATCGATTAGGGATAGTAACCGATTCTTAGATTTGGCTTGAAATTCGGCATCGCCGACGCTAAGAATCTCGTCGATTAGTAGGATATCTGGTTTAACATCAGTGGCCGTGGAAAAAGCCAAGCGGGCTACCATTCCTGAGGAGAAGGCTCGAAGTGGAAAGTCCATATGATCGGCAACTCCAGCCCAATCGCCAATCGCACTCGTACGCGCCCGTACTGCCTTAATATTGCGCCCCATCAGTGCCGAATAAAAGACGACGTTTTCAGCGCCAGTCATTTCTGGGTGAAATCCGGCGCCAAGTTCGATCATGGGCGCGATTGATCCGTTTACGATGGTCTTGCCACTTGTGGGGGGAAGTACTTGTGCAAGCACCTTAAGCAGTGTGCTTTTACCAGCGCCGTTGCGACCAAGGATTGCGAAGACTTCGCCCCTTTCAACGGTGAACGAGACGCTTTTGAGAGCGACGTAATTAGTAATCCGTACGCGTCCATGAACAAGATCGCGGAATAACTCCTTTACGGAACCAGAGCGATTTCTGAGGACCCGATATGTGAAAGTGACGTTGTCAACCTCAATGAGTGCCATTAGAGCATCGCCACCGTTCGCGGCCAGAACTTCTTAAATAAGCTCGTGCCCATCCAGATCGAAAGGAGTCCCGACAGCACAACGTATATCCAGTCGCGTGGCGTGGTCGTAGCATTATTGGAGAATGCCCAGCGGAAGCAGTTGAGGTAACTTGTCATTGGATTAATCCGAACGATTCTCTGCATTCGATGGCTGAGGATCGTAATTGGGTAGAAAATCGGAGTGAGATACATCAGAATAAGTAGGAGAACGTTTACGATGTTTCTAGTGTCATCAAAGCGGATAAAGACAATGGACAGGGTTAGCCCAAGCCCGGCCACGAGTAAGACCATAAAAAATCCGACAATAAATACGAGTGGAAATGTCCACGCTAAATACTGTCCTGATATCGCGCAGACAATGGCGAGTGGGATCATCCCGATGAAGAAGTTGACGAGAGCAGCAAGAGCTGAGGATATTGCAAAGACTTGGGGTTTCACGTAGATCTTGGTCAGGATGCCGCCATTGCTAGCGATAGATTCGGCTGACTGGACAAGGCCCTGGCTGAAAAAAGTGTTGAGCAGGATTCCTGCCATTAGATATGGGGCAAAACGCTGACCGGTCGGCAGACGAGAGGCAAAGATTGTCGAGAAGACGATCCAAAGGATGAAACTGGTAAGCACGGGATTGAGAAGGGTCCAACCGATGCCGATGACACTGCGTTTGTAGCGTAAAGTCAGTTCGCGACCGACAAGGAGGCGGATCAACTGGAGGGATTGAATGGCTTTTCTCTCCTTAGCACTTGTCTTATATTTGCCGTTGCTTGACGTGAGCGTACTACCCGCTCAAGGTGACTACTGAGGCGCCACTCACCTCACTCTCAGGAAGTTAGGGTTGGGTACTGTCATGGCGGCTAGGCAGCAACGTACTAAGAGTTCCCGAGTCGATTGGGCGGCCCTGGTGACAGGCTTGGGTCTCGGACTCACTATCGCCCTGCAAGTCACCACGATGCGCAAGGCGGATATTGCCACTGTCTATGCAATCATCAACACCGTCTCGCGTTTATGCGCCCTTGTTGGAACCTATTTCGCTCTACTTGGAATTGTGCTCGTCTCCCGCATTCCATGGGTAGAACGTGGAGTGGGACACGATCGACTCGTTACGTGGCATCGCAAGTTAGGCCCGTACTCGCTATTTCTTATCGGCTTTCATGTTCTCTTTGTGATTTTGGGGTATGCCGGCCAAGATCATGTTCCACTTATCGTGGAACTATGGCGACTGCTCCACCAATACCTCTGGATGTGGCCGGCATTAGGTGGATTCATTTTGATGATCATGGCTGGAATCACTTCTTACAAAAAGGCCCGCGCCAGGATGAGTTATGAAACATGGTGGTTGATTCACGTCTATACCTACTTGGCAATTGCACTTGCCTTTATGCACCAAGTTCTAAACGGGCCGATGTTTATTGGGCATCCGCTTAATCGTGCTTACTGGACTGCTCTATATATTTTCATGGCGACATGCATTCTGCTCTGGCGCATCCTCATCCCTGCTGTTCGCTCTTTTAGGCATAACCTCAAAGTGCAGAAAGTTGTGATCGAAGGTCCAGGTGTGGTCTCGGTAATTATGCGCGGTCGCAAACTGCACAAACTCGCGGCGGAGGGTGGACAGTTCTTCGGCTGGCGCTTTCTTGCTCGCAATCATTTTCTGATCTCACATCCGTATTCACTTTCTGCCGCCCCAACACGGCATCTCATGCGCATTACCGTTAAGGACCTGGGCGACCATTCGCGATCACTTGCCTATCTCAAACCCGGCACCAGGGTATTCGTCGAAGGACCGTATGGTGCCTTCACTGCGGGGCGGTCATCGCGTCGACACGTCGTGCTCGTTGGCGGCGGCGTGGGTATCACGCCAATTCGCGCGATCATGGAGGAGTTTCGCGATGGCGTGCAGATGGATGTGCTCTACCGCGCATCCCGCGATGAAGATCTTGTTCTGAAGCAGGAACTTGATTATTTGGCCGCACAATCCCAAGGCTCGGTTCGGATTCACTATTTAGTGGGTCCCCGCAAGAATCACCCGATGGATGCAAAAACCCTCAATAGGTTGATTCCGCTTTTTGCCGATTCGGATATCTACATTTGCGGTCCTGGTCCCCTGGTAGATGCGGTGCGCCAGGCGGCGAAGGATTCTGGCGTGCCTAAGAACCGCTTTCACGACGAAGCCTTTGCCTTCCATTCCGAATGAGCCACCGGAAAGGGACGGAAAGTCGCATGATCTGCTCGGCCTTGATTAAGCGCTCTCACAGGTTGATAGGGAAAAATCGCCATATCGCATTGAATTTTCGAATAATTAGGGGGTTGGCATGAAACGCGCACTTCTCATCGCGGGAGGTACCGTCGGTGGACTGGGAGCCGTCTTGTCGATTACCCCGCCACAGTTGAACTCGCAAGGTGCCCTAGGTGGACTCTCCACTATTGCCAGCGCTGCTGCTGCCGGTGCAACAACAATTGCGCAGACCACGACCACGGCTCCTGCGGCGTCGACACCAGCTTCGACCACGGCAACCGCACCAGCTGCCACGAAGGCCACTACGCGAGCCGCGACAACCGTCAAGAAGAAGATTGTCGCAAAGAAGAAGGTCGCCATAGCCAAAACGGCAGTTAAGAAAACTCCGGTTCGTGCCACCCCTTCTACGGCGGCGACAACACCGGCGGCGACAACACCGGCGGCGACAACACCGGCGGCGACAACACCGGTTGTAACACCTCCTGCTCCAAATACGCCAAGTGCAACTCCGGCAACGAAGAAAGTTTCGGGAACTTTCAGCGGAAATGTTGTCAACGTTAATTATGGAAATGTACAAGTGCAGATAACAGTGGTGAACGGCAAGATCACTGACGCGCAAGCCCTGCAAGCTCCATCAGGTCGTAGTGATCGCTATACCCAATACGCGCTTCCGATTCTGCGATCGCAGACCCTGGCAGCGCAGGGGTCCAATATTCAGGGCGCATCGGGTGCTTCATACACGTCTTATGGTTGGTACACATCACTTCAGGCGGCCCTCGCAAAAGCGGGGCTGTGACATGATCTCTTCGTGGCACATCTGCGCGCGGAGATAGAAGTCTGGGGCACCATCCTTTTCGTGGATGTTGCAACCGAAGATGGAATCGATGAAGGCGTTCTGCAGGCAGGTATCGACAAGGTTCGCGAATTCGCAGCGCATGTCGATGATGTTTTTTCCACCTACAAACCAGGTTCGATCATTTCCAAATTGCGAAGGCGAGAGATTTCATTTGAATCCGTCTCCGATGAAGTAAAAGATGTTTGGAATCGCTGCGCATCTGCGCGCGAAATAACTGAAGGTGCATTTGATCCGTGGGCGGTGGAGGGTGGTTTTGATCCCTCTGGGCTGGTGAAGGGTTGGGCAGCCGATAAATGCGCTGAAATCATGCTGGAGTGTGGCGCTGAACATGTGCAGATTAACGCAGCGGGTGATTTAAGTTTGCGTGGTGGCCATTTTGACGGGCATGACGTGGTGCCATGGTCAATTGGCGTAGTTGATCCAGAAAATAGAGAAGAAATAGTTCAAGTCTTCAATATTTTGGACGGCTCGATAGCTACCAGCGGATCGTATGAACGTGGTGCTCACATACGTGATCCACACACCGGCTTAATCGCGATTGGTGCTCGATCGGCAACGGTGCTTGGACCCGACGGAGCACTTACTGACGCCCTTGCAACGGCCTTAATGGTTGAGGGTCGCGATGGTGCAATCTGGTTTTCGCATCCCGATCTAGCTGAGTACTCTGCTTGGGTTGTCGACCGCCACGAAGCTGTGGCATGGAGTGTCGGACCAGAATCCTCTATTCGGTAATTTCAGAGAGCCTGGCGATATCTTCCAAACTCAATTCGAGGACTTGAACAATCTCTCCCAATTGGTCGACTGTGCGCGCACTAGCGAGGGGGACACTCACATATGGTTGGGCACGCAGCCAAGCAAGTGCGACAGCGGATGGAGTGCTTGCGTAATGCCTGGCGATGTCTTGAAGGGCTTCGATGGTTGCCCACCCCTTCTCATTTTGATACTGCTCAACACCGGCGGCACGCACCGATTCAACGGTTACCCCCGGGCGGTATTTACCGCTTAAGAATCCGCGCGCAAGGCTAAAGAAGGGGGTAACTGAAATCTTGTGGTCACTAATAACTTGAGCGGTCTCGCCCTCAATTCCCTTTCTCTCCATCAAGTTGTACTGGTCTTGTAGCGCGACATAGGAAGCGAAGTTGTTCTCTTTGCTAACGCGCAGCGCCTCAACGAGTCGCTTAGCGGAATACTGAGAGGCGGCGATGTAGCGGACTTTGCCCTCTTGAATCAGTTTGGTGAAGGCCTCCAAGCTTTCACCCAGTGGCGTCTCTGAATCATCTTCGTGCGCAAAATATAGATCAATGTGATCGGTCTGTAGTCTGCGCAGGGAGTCATTGCATGCCGCTACGATATTTTTTGCACCAAGGCCCGGCCGCTTCGATGATTTCGCAACTTTGGTGGCCACGACCATGGAGTCACGATTGCCGTGTTTTTTCATCCAATTTCCGATGATCCTCTCGCTCTCACCACCCTCGTTGCCCTCCTTCCATTCTGAATAGACGTCTGCGGTATCGATGAAATTGCCGCCATGCATGGAGTATGCGTTCAAAATGTCGAATGATTGGGCTTCGTTCGCGCTCCAGCCAAAGACATTGCCGCCCAGGCAGAGTGGGTGCACGGTAAGGGTGGTCTGAGGGATAGTGATCATTGCCCAACCGTAAGGCAGGATTGGCCTATGCGCGAAACCACGGGCGGCTTCACCAGCCTCAATCTTGCTCTAGCAAGCACCAAATTGGTTATGCCTTGCCTTTCTCAGAGCGAGAGGATATAGAAATGCAGTTTATTGATGATGCGGAATTTCAGATTGCGATTGATCTGGATCAAGGAGGTCGAATCGTTTCACTCAAATGGCGCGAGATGGAGTTCGCGCTACCTTTTCGTGGAGATGTTCATACGTGGGGCTGGTATTCCATGGCACCCTGGGCTGGCCGAGTGCGTAACGGCATAATTCGAAATCCGCAAGGCAAAGAGTTCCAACTTCCTATAACCATTGATCCTCCGCATGCTCTACACGGCTTTGGTCTTATTTCGTCGTGGCAGGAGATAGGCCCTGGGCGCTCTCTGCTTCATCTCCCAGCGCCGTACAGTGGCGCAACAGTGGAGCAGAAGATCGAAGTCCTAGATGATGCCATCCGTTGGAGTCTGGAGTATGAGCCCGGGGAGTGCGATCTACCTGCATGGCTGGGGATCCATCCGTGGCTGCCGCGCGATCTGGGGCGCGGGGGAAGTGGCGAAATTGAATTTGTGGCCGATGTGATGCTGGAGCGCGATAGCGAAGGAATTCCCTCAGGAAAATCAATTGCGCCGACTAAGCAGCCTTGGGATGACGCATTCACGCAGATCCGCGGCGTTCCATCGGTTATCTGGGAGGACGTGGCACGTATCGAGATTGAATGTGATGCACCGTGGTGGGTTGTCTACAACGAAGATGCCGAGGCAGTCTGTATCGAACCGCAGAGCGCGCCTCCCGATGCTGCGAATTTGGATTTAGTTGGAGAGCATTACCTGGAAGCCCTATTTGTTTTTTCCGAGGAGTAAGCAATGATCGATCGTAAACGCTTAGCCGATCTGACAAAGTTTGAGCAGAATCGTTTCTTGGAAAAGCACCCAAAAAGCGGTGACATGTTTCGGGCAGCAAAAGAGGTGATGCCAGGTGGCGTCCCCATGTCATGGATGGCTAAATGGCCAGGTGCCTACCCGGTCTTTGTCGAAAGTGCGCAAGGAGCTCGCTTTGTTGATGTCGATCAGAATGTCTATATCGATTTCTGTTTGGGAGACACAGGTTCGATGACAGGGCACTCACCCGAGTCAACAGTACGAGCGATCCGCGAGCAAGTTGGCAAGGGACTTACTGCGATGCTTCCGAGCGAAGATGCTGCGATTGTCTCCAATGAGTTGGCGCGACGTTTTGGACTGCCACTGTGGCAGTTCACGGTCTCTGCCACCGATGCCAACCGTCATGTGATCCGATACTCGCGTCACATCACCGGGAAAAGCAAAATTATCGTCATCGACCGCTGCTATCACGGAAGCGTCGATGAAACTTTCGCGACGCTGGATTTCGATGGAAATACGATCGCTCGAGAAGGAAATATCGGAGCACCAGTTGCTCTTGGCGAAACCACTCGTGTTGTGGCGTTTAATGACCTGCTGTCGATGGAGCGGGCCCTTGCCCACGGTGATGTGGCGGCTGTCTTGATGGAACCGGCAATGACAAACGTCGGAATCGTCCTACCAGATGAAGGTTATTTGCAGGGCGTTGGTGAATTAGCCAAGAAATACGGTGCGCTCTGGATCATCGATGAGACGCACACTATTTCTGTTGGCCCAAGTGGAATGACTGGGGCACTCGGCCTCAAACCTGATTTTCTCACGATTGGTAAAGCCATTGCCGGCGGCATTCCTACTGGAACATTTGGCATGACCAGAGAAGTTGCTGCGGAAATTTCCACACGTGTCGCGGTAGATCAAGTGGATACCGGTGGGATTGGCGGGACCCTGGCAGGAAATGCACTCTCATTGGCCGCAATGCGTGCCACTCTTACTGAAGTCCTCACAGCAAATGCGTTTGATGTGATGATCGCACTCGGAAAAAGATGGTCTGACGGTGTGGATGATGCAATTCAGGAATTTGATTTGCCGTGGCACTGCAATCGACTGGGCGCGCGGGCGGAATATGTCTTTGCATCTAAGGCCCCTCGCACCGGGCGCGAAGCAGCCGATGCCGGCGATTTCGAACTGGAGCAATACATTCACCTGCGATTGCTCAACGACGGTTTCCTACTCACACCATTTCACAACATGGCGCTGATGTCTCCATCGACCTCAGAAGAAGATGTTGACGCGCATACTCAAGCCTTTAGAAAGATGTGTGCCGATCTAGTTGGTTAGCCGATACATGACGTCGCGACCCCATTCGGAAAAACCAAGATCTTTGTAAAGTTGCAAAGCAGATAAGTTTTCGGCGTCTACGTAGAGCATTGCCGACATCAACCCTTCTCTCCGCAAATACGTCAGGCCAGCGATTGTGATTGCTCTACCAAATCCTTGTGAGGAGAATTCGGGGTCGACGCCCATGGCATATATTTCCCCGATTGGATCATGGCCGTGTTCGGCGCTTCCATCGTGGGAATGCCTATGAACGCCATGAATTTTCGTCCAACAAAATGCCACGAGACCATCGTTTATGGTGGCTAGAAGAAAACCGCGTGGATCAAACCACTCTTCCATCATTCGTTGTCGCAGATTTTCCAGAATCCAGTTGCCTTGCTCAGGATGGCCCATAAATATCCGGTTATTGAGGTCTAACCAGGCTTCATCGTCCGACCCCGGCAGAAAGGACCGCAGGACAAAATTACCTGTAAAGTCAGGAAGGTGTTGCGTAAGCGGTCGGCGCATCTGAATAACTGTGCGTACCCGTTTCAACCCGTTGTCCTGCGCTAGTTTCTTTGCGCTCGCCAGATCCCCGTGAGCCCACAGACGCGGAGAGGTAATTTGGCAGATTTCCTCAAGAAGTGAGCGCCCCAGTCCGTGACCACGATGAAGGGGGTGAATGACAAGTTCGGCGCTTGAACCGGCTACCGAGTCGGTCATATCAATATGGGCGTAGCCAATGATCGCGCCGTTTTCCTCAATGATCAGATGACGATCAGCTTTATCTCCGCCATGGCGCAAGTGCAGGACGACGTGTTCTGCGATGGGTGGGATCCCATCTTGCTCAGCTGCCGCAGATATCAAGGACAGCACGCCGTCTTGCTGCTGCGGGTTGAGATGACTGAGTTGCTGGATCAATTACTGAACGCGCTCTGTGACAAGGCTTTCTTTTGTTGCTGAGGGGAGAGTGAAGCGATATCCAACATTTCGCACGGTCCCAATAATTGCCTCAAACTCAGGGCCAAGTTTTGCGCGAAGCCTTCGGATATGTACATCAACGGTGCGCGTACCACCAAAATAGTCATAACCCCAGATCTCCTGCAACAACTGGGCGCGAGTGAAAACCCGCCCCGGATGTTGGGCGAGATATTTCAGTAATTCAAATTCTTTGAAAGTGAGATCGAGAGTGCGACCCTTGATCTTTGCCGTATAAGAATTTTCATCAATAACGATCTCGCCACTACGAATTTCTCCGGAAGTTGGATCGGCTGCACTTCTAATAGCCGCGTGCTTGCCAATGCAGATTCGAATGCGTGACTCGACCTCTGCTGGTCCTGCGGTATCCAAGATGACATCATCGACTCCCCATTCAGCACTAACCGCGGAGAGTCCGCCCTCGGTGGTAATAACGATTACTGGCGCACCGATACCCGTCGAAGTAAGAAGACGTGTCAAATTTTTTGCACTTGGTAGATCACGCCGTGCATCAATAAAAAGTAAATCCATTTCCGGAACGTCCACAAGAATGCTGGCTTCGGCCGGCAATATGCGAACCTGATGCTGGAGCAAACCCAATGCAGGAAGTACTTCTGCACTGGCGCCATGCGTATTTGTCAGAAGCAATACGCGGGCCATGGAGATCTCCATTCTTGGATCTTTCGCAGTAATAGGACAGACTACTCGAGTGAAATCCCTGCTTCCAATTTTGGTAATTCTGGCGCTTGCGACTGGTTATGGCCTCTGGTACCAGCAAAGTAGAGGCAAAATTCGAACCTCCCAAGCGGCGCCTGAATCTGCCTTAACCGCTGCGATTCTGGGCGGCCCACTTGGTTCTCGGGCCACACTGGTTCAGTTCTCCTCTGCTTTTTGTACTCCATGTCGGGCTACTCGGCTGCTCTTAGAGAATGTCGTGTCAACCATGCCTGATGTTCGGCATATGGATGTAGATGCCGAAGCACACCTGGATCTCGTGCGGAAACTCAATATTCACTCCACCCCAACGACTCTAATCTTGGATTCACAGGGGTTAGAAATCGGCCGAGCCTTGGGAGCGCCAAGTCGTGAGCAAGTGTTGAAATCGCTCTCAGCGATCAAATAGGTGCGAATCTATTGCAATTGGCACTTAGTCGTTTAACACTTTATTCTTTTACTTATGTTCTGTTGTGAGCCCAAATTTTTCACCAAGCGCCGTGTCTTAGATTTTGGTCGCTTGGCGGGTTCCTTGTGTCGCATGTGATGTAAGCGTTTTCTAGCTTTCACATCCATTAAACCAACACAGAATAGGAATTAAAATGATTCAAACGACTTCGCAACAAATTTCACGCAAGACGACGACCATCGATGCGCGGGGACCGCGCTTTGCAGCGCTCATCACGACAGTAGTTCTTGTGACCGCACTCGCCTCGCACTCGATCTGGGTAATTGCCTTTCAGTTGATTGTCTTCGCAATCGGCGCATCGCGGGGACCGCAGTTCACTCCATATGCCTGGATCTTCCGCACGATCGTTCGTCCACGCCTGAAAGGTGAAGTGCCAACCGAGGATATTCGCCCTCCTCAGTTTGCGCAGACCGTTGGATTTATCTTCGCACTCGTTGCAACTGCAGGCTTAGTTGCTCACATCCCCGCACTCTTCACCATTGCGGCAGGGGCGGCTCTTGCCGCGGCCTTCTTGAACGCTGCATTCAATTACTGCCTTGGGTGCGAGGTTTACCTTCTTCTTCTCCGACTCCGTTAGGCTGGAGACTATGGCCGAACAACACGAGCTCCGAGAACGAGGATTGCGGCTTACTCCTCAAAGGGAACTCGTTCTATCTGCTGTGCGAGAATTGGGGCACGCTACTCCGGAAGAGGTGGCCGAAAAGGTCCGTCAGACCCACCCGGGAATCAACCTCTCGACGGTCTACCGCAATCTGGAAACTTTGGAAAATGTCGGCCTGGTTCAGCACACGCATTTAGGTCATGGCGGGGCGACGTATCACGCTGCAGAAGAACTCACCCATCTCCATCTAGTCTGTGCCGTATGTGGATCGGTAGGCGATGCTCCGATAGAAGTGGCCGCAAACTTTGTCAATACTCTTGCTGACGAATACGGCTTTAAGACTGATGTCACACACTTTGCCGTTTACGGCACGTGTGCCTCCTGCTATGCGAAAGAACTCTAAGACCTAAATGACCGCTGTACTTGTTGAACAAGGTCCAGATGTCGGTGCTATCTGGCACTTTGGCGAACCGAACAAAGAGCAGCGGATGCTTAGTGAGGGCCTGGCTTGGGCAGACCTCTCTCATTTCGAAATCATCGCAATAACTGGCCAAGATCGATTGTCCTGGCTTCATTCTTTAACGACGCAATATCTGGAAAACCTTCCAGCAGATACATGGAAGCAGGTCTTGATTCTTGATCCACAAGGTCATATCGAACATCAATTCAATCTAGTCGACGACGGTTCAACGACTTGGCTCACCCTAGATCCAGGGCGCGCCCAGGCTCTGATTGAACATTTAGCAAAGATGAAGTTCATGATGCGCGTGGAAGTTCGAAACGTGAGCGATGAATTTGCGTTGCTGCGTTTGCCGGGAGCCGAAGATGAACTCGGCGGTCCGTTTTCGATCCAGCCTCGGTCGGACTTGGCCATTTGGCGCGATCGTCTTAACCAATCTGCTAACCAGGTTGGCATATGGGCACTGGAAGCTGCGCGAGTTGCATCGCGCCGACCAAGGATTGGTTTGGAGACCGACTACAAGTCGATCCCCAACGAACTTGAGCTACTTAATAAGTCGGTGCACATGAATAAGGGTTGCTACCGCGGGCAAGAAACCGTAGCGAAGGTTGCCAACCTTGGCGCGCCACCACGAAGAATGGTGCTGCTCCACCTTGATGGAAGTGTTGTAACGATCCCCAGTGCTGGGGCAGTAGTAGAAAAAGATGGCGTAAAGGTCGGCTTCATTGGCACTGTCGCGCGTCATTACGAATTAGGAACAATTGCGCTCGCCGTAGTGAAAAGAAATACGCCCCTTGATGCAACGCTGATGATTGATGGGATTCCTGCGAGCCAAGAGAATTAGTAAACCAAAGCCTGCGTAGATTCATTGGTGATTTCTTCGACGAAGGTCGCAGAGCCGGCAATACGAATCCCTGAAATTTGTTCGCCGTCGTTAATATTTCTCCGAACCGCACACTGCGTGCACAAAGTTACCGTCGCATCACTCACGAGCGTGGCTAACATTTCATGAAGTGGCGCCGAATGTGGAAGCGAAAACTCCTGCGCTCTACCCGGTAAAGCAAGCCACGCCGCCTCTCCAGCTAGCCAGAAAGATACGTTAAGGCCTGCCGCAAGCGCTATTGATGCGACAGAGAATGCCTGAGCAACACGTTCGGCATCTTCTACGCCCGTGGCCAGTTTGATTACTAAATGAGTGGACCGGGCCATGTATCCACCTTAAAGGGTCGAACAGATAGGCTAAAGACCATGTCGATGTCGCTGGTAACCGCGGTGTTCCTCAGCGTGAGCGCCTTCGGTACTGGTATTGCCTTAATTGCCTATGGATTTCGCGGCTCTCTCAAAGAAGGAAAAAAGTAAATGGCATTTACGATTCCTGAAGGACTTCACCCGGACCTCAATCCGCTGGCTTGGCTCGTAGGTACCTGGCGCGGGAAAGGCCGCGGAGAGTATGAAGGAATTGAGCCGTTCGAGTTTGCCCATGAGGTGGTTTTTAGCCACGATGGTCGCCCATTTCTTAATTACTACTCACGATCTTGGATCATTGATGATTTCGGTGATGTCATCCGGCCGGGTGCATCAGAGACCGGATTCTGGCGGATAAAACCGGAGAACACTTTGGAAGTTGTGCTTGCCCACAACACAGGAATTGCGGAAGGTTGGGTTGGCCGCTTTGAACCGGCAAAGATTCAGTTGGTGATGGATCAAGGCTATTCGTCCCCTACTGCCAAAGTCGTCACCGATGGTTCTCGTTTATACGGGCTCGTCGAAGGAGAATTGTTCTTTGCCTATGACATGGCAGCGGAAGGCAAGTTGATGCAACCACACCTATGGTCGACTCTTCCGCGTTCATATGACTAGCGAATCTGCGAGTGAAGTACTTGCAGAAGTCCTCCGCAGCGAAATTATCGAATCGCAACATCGTGGTCATCTTGTGCTGTTGAACGCCGATGGCACGGTAAGGCTTTCTCGCGGAAATCCCGGAGAACTTGTCTATCCACGGTCGGCCGTAAAAAGCATTCAAGCGGCTGCAATGGTTCGTGCAGGGTTGCGTCTGGAACCGCGCTTATTGGCCTTGGTTGCTTCCAGTCATTCTGGTTCCGCTCTGCAACAAAGTGCCGCCTTAGAAATCTTGGCAATTGGCGGGCTCGAAGAGAGCGCATTGCTCAATGCGAAAGACCGGCCTCTTGGAGATGAAGAGCGTAGAGATTGGGGATCAAAGCCGCCCACATCTTTGGCACAAAATTGCAGTGGTAAGCATGCTGGGATGCTCCTCACCTGCGTTATCAATAATTGGTCAACGAAGGATTACTTAGATCCACAACATCGCCTGCAAGTTCTATGTCGAGAAGAACTTGAAAATCTTGCGAACGAACCAGTCGCGCACACAAGTGTTGATGGGTGCGGCGCCCCACTGTTTCTTATTACTTTGTTGGGATTAGCCAGAGCCATTCGCGAGATCACGATTTCAAAGGATCCAATTCACAATAGCGTCCTTAAAGCCTGTCGTGATTTTCCCGAAATCGTTGCGGGCCACGGGAGACTCACGACACGCAAGATGGTTGAGGTCCCCGGCTTGTTTATGAAAGAGGGGGCAGAGGGCGTCAACATCGGATCACTCCCCGATGGGCGAACTTTTGCTTTTAAGATTGAAGATGGATCATCGCGACCCTTGGGCGTATTGGTCGTCGCCGCGCTGAAGGAGTTCGGGATCTCTAGCCCGCCAGAAAATACGCCTGTATATGGGGGAAATACGGTTGTCGGCACGATTCGTGCTTGTTTGTAAGGCAGGTAGACTTTACTAATGAATGGGCGCATCGCAACATTGATGATTCATTCCTCCCCGTTGGACCAACCGGGAATTGGTGACGCCGGCGGCATGAATATCTATGTGGCCGAAAATGCCAAACGAATGGCCGCGATGGGGGTAAGCGTGGACATCTTTACTCGCCGCAATCACAAGGACCTGGCTGATGTTGTCGATTTTGCACCGGGTGTCACCGTCCGTCATTTAGACGGTGCCCCGATTGACGGTGTCACGAAAGAAATATTGCCACGCTACATCGATACGTTGGCCGAGGAATTTAAGAAGGCAGTGCAAGGAAAGTTGCACTACGACGTTATTCACTCGCACTACTGGATTTCTGGGAAGATTGGGATTTCCGCTAGCAAGAGGTTAGATATTCCACTTATTCATACCATGCACACAATGGCGAAAGTGAAAAATCTCAATCTGGCCGAAGATGAATCGCCTGAACCAGAGTTGAGAGTAATCGGTGAGACCGAGGTTGTCGCCGCATCCAGCGCTCTGATCGCAAATACTGACTCAGAGGCAGCAAGTCTGGTCTCCCTCTACGGTGCTTGCCCGGACATAGTTCACGTAGTGACCCCTGGTGTTGATCTTTATACCTTTACTCCTGGCGGCGGTCGCGCCGTGGCACGTGCTGCTCTCAATATTCCGTTGGATGCGCAAGTCATTTCGTTTGTGGGAAGAATTCAACCGCATAAAGGACCCGAGCTCTTAATCCGTGCGACGGCAGAGATGCTCTCACATTCACCGTACCTTCGGGCAAAGTTGATTGTTTTTGTAATAGGAGGAGCTTCCGGCAGCGGAGCCACAGAAGTGGAAAGATTGAAAGAACTCGTCAATTGGCTGGGTCTGTCAGATGTAATTCGATTCCTACCACCGCTACCCAGACTCGAATTACCCAATTGGTATCGCGCGGCAGATTTGGTTTGCGTGCCAAGCTATAGCGAATCATTTGGTCTCGTTGCACTCGAGGCGCAGGCCTGTGGAACACCGGTCGTCGCCACTGCGGTTGGTGGTCTGCGAACGGCAGTTGCGGACGGAATTTCTGGAGTCTTGGTAGACGGTCATGACCCGCGTGCCTGGTCATCGGTACTCGCCCGACTCTTGGTAGAGCCGCAACGCCGAACCCTTCTCTCATTTGGTGCGCTCGAGCACTCGTCTCATTTTGGGTGGGATGCCACCGCACGGGGAACTTTGGATATTTACGATCGAGTTCTTTCGGATGTTGCGCACCAAAAAATATCTACAGGCAGATAAAGCCCGTGTTGAATATCGATCCTCGTGTGACTCTTGAGGAATTTTTTTCCTCTCATGATTTAGATTACGAACGTAAAGACTCGGACACATTTCTGGTCACCCTACCTGGTGAGAAGAAACTGCAGACTCACTGCGCGCTGATAGTTGGAGATCACACCTTGAGTATCAATGCGTTCGTGATCCGAAAACCAGATGAGAATACAGAGAAAGTTTTCGAATGGTGCATGAGGCGAAATGCCTCGATGTATGGGGTGGCCTTCGCGCTAAATGAAATTGGGGACCTGTATCTAGTTGGCCGTCTCCCGCTCGGCGTCGTAACCGATCAGGAGATCGATCGTCTCCTTGGATCCATACTTCAGTATTCAGATTCATCGTTCAATCCACTGCTGGAGTTGGGATTTACATCATCCATTCGACGAGAGTGGGCGTGGCGCGTTTCTCGAGGAGAGTCGCTGGCCAACCTGAAAGCATTTGCCCATTTGATATAGGCCGGCCAATGTGGGCAAAATAGCCCTATGACACCACACACCTTAATCTTGCTTCGCCACGGCGAGAGTGAGTGGAATGCGAAGAACCTTTTCACCGGATGGGTCGATGTACGCCTTTCGAAGTTGGGCGAGGGCGAAGCTAGCAAGGCCGGCACGTTGCTCGCTGAACGCGGATTTTTCCCAGATGTACTGCACACATCGCTTCTACGTCGCGCTATTCATACTTCGCAACTTGCCCTTGATGAATGTGACCGTCACTGGATTCCAGTCCGTCGATCGTGGCGATTGAATGAACGGCATTATGGTGCTCTGCAGGGTAAGGACAAGCGCGAGACATTAGATTGCTACGGTGAAGAACAGTTTAAATTGTGGCGTCGTTCCTACGATGTTCCTCCGCCGCCCATTGACGACGCCGATCCATATAGTCAATCAAAGGATGTTCGCTACGCTGATCTTGGTGATGAGTTACCTCGCACTGAATGTCTCAAGGATGTTGTCGTCCGCATGCTTCCTTACTGGAGCGATTCGATAGTTCCGGACCTCACCTCTGGGAAAGTCGTGTTGGTGACCGCCCACGGCAACTCCTTGCGCGCACTGGTGAAGCACCTGGACGGGATATCGGATGCCGATATATCAGAGCTTAATATTCCAACTGGAATTCCGCTGCTTTACGAATTGGACGAGACAATGTCACCAATCCGGCGCGGCGGTGAATATCTAGATCCGGTGGCCGCCAAAGCCGCAATTGATGCTGTGGCCAATCAGGGCAAGCGCTAAAAGTTGTCGTCTTTTTCGGAAGCGTATTTCCCGGTTACGAGGAAATAAACCCTTCGAGCCACTGAGACAGCGTGATCAGCACAGCGCTCGTAGTAACGGCCCAGCAGGGTCATGTCGATGGCAGTCTCTGTGCCGTGCGGCCATGCGTCATCGAGTAACGTGACAAAAAGTTTGCGATGCAATATGTCCATTTCATCGTCATCTTTTTCGAGCTCGACGGCCGCCTGTAAATCGCGGGTTTGAATTACTTGAGTGGTCTTCTCAATAATTCGTTTGGCGACATTTCCCATTTCTTGAATGGTGTCGGCCAATTCAGGAGGAACGGCCTTGGACGGATAGCGCATCCGCGCGACTTTGGCGATGTGGTGTCCCATGTCGCCCATGCGCTCGATGTCCGCACTCATTCGGAGTGAGGTGACAAGAGTTCGAAGATCTCCCGCCACGGGCTGTTGCCGCGCGAGAAGATTCAGTGTTTTAGCATCGAGTTCGTGTTGCATGGTGTCGATGTAATCGTCATCCGAGATGACTTGTTCGGCCAATTGCAGGTCTGCGGTCAGCAAGGCCGTAGTCGCGAGCTCCATGGATCGACCGACACGATGACCCATCTCAACGAGGGTCAGGCCTATGGCATCAAGATCATCATGAAATGCGTCGCGCATGCCCAAAGAATATCTCTAGTTGACCCCATTTCGGAGGTTGTAAGTGAACAGGAATTGAATGAAGGGCGAAGAATTGGAGTAAAGGACCCTCTTTGAAGCAAAGGGTTGGGCCGCTTACTACTAACAACTCTACGATAAGGGGGTGATACGTCGACGCAGAGTTTCTAAAGAGGAGGTTTCACTTTTTGAGATTCCTTCCGGCGTTCTTGATCTACTTCAAATAATGGACGCCGAATTTCTTGTTCTTGCACCTGGCGAAGTCGTACTGAAATCCTCAAGCCACTCTGGTGCCCTTGGATTAGTGAAAGAGGGTCGGTTGGTCTCGAATCCTGTACTTGCCCTTGTGCGCGCGCTCAGGCGGTCCGGGCAATATCAAGAAGGAACACTGGAATTACCGCGCGGACC
Organism: Candidatus Nanopelagicales bacterium; assembly: GCA_038244965.1. Lineage (GTDB taxonomy): Bacteria > Actinomycetota > Actinomycetes > Nanopelagicales > Nanopelagicaceae > QYPT01. The sequence continues at coordinate 93,108 of JBBRSY010000001.1, forward strand.
AATTGGAGCGGGCACCCACGATCTTCTCGTACGCGTTTCCCGTCTTGGGGAACGAGGGATCGTAGTGGTTTTGATCTTTGACGACAGCGAATATCGCCGGTTGGATGCGATTCGAAGAGATTTCATTGCGAATATTTCTCACGAGTTGAAGACACCCATTGGCGCCCTATCCATTTTGAGCGAAGCAGTTCTAGGTGCCAGCGATGACCCAGCAGCCATCGTTAATTTTGCCACCAGAATGCAGATAGAAGCTAAGCGACTATCCGACCTTGTTCAAGAAATAATCGACCTTTCGCGCTTGCAAGACGATGATCCCTTGAAAAATGCAAAGGTTCTCGATCTAGCCGATCTGATTTCGGAGGCGATAGATGGCTCTCGGATGGCAGCCGAGGCGCGCAACATATCGCTCTCATTTACCCAAGTGGGGGAAATTCAGGTCCTGGGTGATCGGCGGCAAATCGAGATGGCGATAAGCAATCTTGTGGAAAACGCAATCAATTACAGTTCCGACGGCACTCGTGTTGCCGTAGCTTTACGAAGGCAAGATGCGCTGGCGGAGATCTCAATCTCTGACCAAGGTGTGGGGATTCCCGAGAAGGACATTGAACGGATATTCGAACGATTCTACAGAGTGGACCCGGCGCGTTCACGGGCGACGGGTGGAACTGGATTAGGACTTTCCATTGCGAAACATGTGGTTAATAATCATGGTGGCGATATTTCGGTCTGGAGTGTAGAAGGTGCCGGCAGCACATTCACAATTCGACTTCCATTATTTATTGGTGATGAGTCGGTTCGGATGCAACTCTCGCAATTGGAGGAAAGATGACTCGCATTCTCATTGTCGAAGACGAAGCTTCATTTTCGGAGGCCATCGCCTATCTTCTGGGACGCGAAGGGTTTGAAGTCAGCGTCGCCGACAATGGAGTTAGCGCGATCGAAGCATTTGATCGAAGCGGTGCAGACTTAGTACTTCTGGATTTGATGCTTCCGGGACTTTCCGGAACCGAAGTTTGCAGGCAATTACGCACCCGCTCTAATGTCCCAATTATTATGCTTACCGCAAAGGATTCTGAGGTGGACAAAGTGGTGGGACTAGAGCTTGGGGCCGACGATTACATCACCAAGCCATACTCGTCGCGCGAACTTCTAGCTCGAATTCACGCAGTCCTTCGAAGGATGGGTGACCAATCGCTAAGTTCCAACGATGGGCATGTTCTCATCGCTGGACCAGTGCGCATGGATACAGAGAGACACCTCGTCTCGGTCAACAATGAGTCCGTAAATTTCCCGCTGAAAGAGTTCGAGTTGCTCGAATTCTTGATGCGCAATTCAGGGCGAGTGCTTACGCGCATACAACTTATTGATCGAGTTTGGGGAAGTGATTATGTGGGTGACACAAAGACACTTGATGTACACATCAAACGCCTGCGCGCAAAGATTGAAATCGATCCAGCCAATCCTATTCTTATCCAGACCGTAAGAGGTTTGGGTTACAAATTGGAGGACTAAGCTCCCACGTTTGCATAGATTCCGCTGCGTTCCCGAACGATTACGTCGAGAGTTAACAGCCCAGCAGTGGCGAAATAAAATTGAACTTTCACATGGTCGCCGGGTGTCGCGTTAATATTTGAGGCGGCAGCAGAAACATTGGCACTATCTCCCGCAAAACGAATTGGTTCGTTCTGTTTTAAGACGAGTGCCTTTTGTGTAAGAGTTGCATTTACCCCGCCGATGTTAATCCCAAGCAAGTTGTCTTCGGTCGGATTTTCATTGACAATTGATCCAACCAGAACGGCTGAGCCATCGGACTGGGCAACAAGTAGAACTGAACTCACTTTAATATCATTACCATAGGTATTTATTACCCCGTCGACTCCGTCGGTTACTTGAGTCGTCATTCTGGTGGGAGCATTATTTCCAGCCGCGCACGCACTGAGCGAAAAAGCAAGCGAAACGGAAATAGCTACAACCGCAATTTTATGCACGTGCATTAGGTTCTCCTCGTGTACGTAAGGGCGCAATTCTCTCACGCCTGATTGAATACTCCGCAGCGCTCTTTTTGCGCCCAATTGGGGGTCATTACTGTCACTGGATGCTGGTATTCTTGGCCCCTAACGAAGGGCATTTCATGTCATTTAAGGTCGGCGAAACCGTTGTTTACCCCCATCACGGCGCGGCTCTGATCGAAGCCATCGAGACTCGACTCATCAAAGGCGAAGAGAAGACCTATCTAGTGCTCAAGATTGCTCAGGGCGATTTAACTGTCCGAGTTCCATCCGAAAATGTTGATCTCGTGGGCGTGCGGGATGTAGTCGATAGCGCCGGGCTTGATCGGGTATTTAACGTTCTCCGCCAGCCCTACACCGAAGAACCAACCAACTGGTCCAGGCGTTACAAGGCAAATCTTGAGAAGTTAGCCTCTGGCGATGTCATTAAAGTGGCAGAAGTGGTTCGCGATCTTTATCGTCGCGATCTCGATCGTGGATTATCGGCTGGCGAAAAGCGGATGCTCGCAAAGGCAAAGCAGATTCTCATCTCAGAACTCGCCCTTGCCGAACGTACGGACGAAGTGAAAGCTGGCGTAATTCTTGATGAGGTCCTTGCTTCCTAAGCCTGACTTATTGGAAGGCAATCTATGTCTCCGCGGTTAAATGAGGAAGTTCCTCGGTTCCGAACGGGTGTGGGCATAGATGCTCATGCTTTCTCAGTAGACCATGATCGGCCGATGTGGCTCGCGGGAATCCACTGGCCAGACGAGATTGGTATTGAAGCCCATTCCGATGGCGACGTCGCAGCCCATGCAATTTGCGATGCACTTTTTGCTGCCGCTGGTCTTGGGGATCTTGGGACAAATTTTGGTACTGCCCGACCGGAGTACCGCCATTCATCTGGTGTCCAGCTTTTGGGTGAGACCCTTCAACTCATTAGCGACGCCAATTACCTGATCGCTAACGTGTCCGTGCAAATCATTGGTAATCGACCAAAGATTGGCGCGCGCAGAAAGGAAGCTAGTGCTGCCTTATCGCAGGCCCTCGGGGGAGCCGACGTTTCAATATCCGCGACAACCACGGATGGGCTCGGATTCACCGGAGAAGGACGCGGAATTGCCGCTGTCGCCTCTGCGTTGATTTACTCGGCTTTCTAGGTCCATACACCTCACAAGATAGACTTCCACGATGGGTTCGCTTTCGTTGTATGACACTTTGTCACGCAGTACCCAGCCCTTTGCGCCCATTAAAGATGGTGAGGTTTCCATCTATCTATGCGGTGCGACAGTCCAAGCGCCACCTCACATCGGCCACGTGCGAAGCGCCATTAATTTCGACATTCTTCGCAGGTGGTTGACCAAAATCGGGTATCGAGTAACCCTGATCCGCAATGTCACTGATATCGATGACAAGATTCTAAATAAGGCAAAGGTTGAAGATCTGACGTGGTGGGCGCTGGCGATGAAGTACGAACGCGCCTTTGCCGAAGCCTACGAGGCGGTCAACGTTATCCCTCCGACGTATGAGCCGCGAGCCACGGGGCATATCCCACAGATGATTGAATTGATGCAGATTCTTATTGATAAGGGCCTCGCTTACGCGCCGGGAAATGGCGATGTGTATGTAGAGGTGCGCAAACTGAAGTCTTACCTATCCCTTTCGCGCCAGAATCTTGATGACTTGCAATCTTCGGCGGATTCAGAGGAGAGTTTTAAGAAAGACCCACGTGATTTCGCGATGTGGAAGGCAGCAAAGTTGGGTGAGCCTTCATGGCAAACCCCTTGGGGCATGGGTCGACCTGGTTGGCATCTCGAGTGCTCGGCAATGGCACATGCGTACTTAGGTGAAGCATTTGATATTCACGGGGGCGGGCTAGATCTTATTTTCCCGCACCACGAAAATGAGATCGCCCAGTCGCAAGCTGCGGGATGGTCATTTGCAAAACTCTGGATGCACAACGCTCTGGTTACTGCCTCGGGTGAGAAGATGAGCAAGTCCTTGGGAAATTCGATGCAGGTTAGTGCAGTGCTTGAGCGCGTACGAAGGATTGAGTTGCGTTGGTACCTCAGCAGTGCGCACTATCGATCGATTTTGGAATACTCACCCGCGGCACTAGATGAATCTGCGGTGGCTTTCCGCAGGATCGAGAGTTTTCTTGATCGCGCCACTCAAATTCTCGGTGCGCCTGCGGTTCCGACGGTTAGCCAAGGTTTTGCCGATGCGATGAATGACGACCTTGCGGTTCCGCAGGCGCTTGCCGGCATTTCCGAGACGCTGCTTGAGGGCAATATCGCACTTGCCAATGCTGATCTGAAGGTACTTGCCCAGAAATCGAGTGAAATTCGTGGAGCACTTGATGTGCTGGGATGCGATCCATATGATCCCGCCTTTCAGGAAGGCACTGGCCTTGATCTTCGTTATGCCTTGGATGGCACGATTGAATTAGCACTACGACAGCGTGAAGCCGCGCGAGATCGAAAAGATTTTGACGCATCGGATGCAATTCGCGACGGTTTGGCTAGCCTCGGAATTACCATTGAAGATACGCCGCAGGGGCCACGTTGGTCGATCACACATACGGAAGAGCGGTAGTCGAGATGGCTGGAAATTCACAGAAGCGCGGGGCGGTACGCGCCACTAAAAAAGGACCAACCGGGGGCACTGGTGGAAAGAACAAAAGTCGCCTGGCAGGTAAGGGGCCGACGCCTAAGGCCGAAGATCGCCCGTACCACGCTGCTGCCAAGCGTAAGAAAGCAGCCGGGGCAAAAGAGACTCGTCCGCGGGCACCGCGTCAGAAGAGCGAGCGTCCCAAAGGTGGAGGCGAACTTGTTGCCGGTAGAAACGCCGTTGTTGAGGCGCTACGCGCTGGCGTACCCGCAATCGAGTTGATTGTCGCCCGCAGTATTGATGTTGATGATCGCATCACTGAATCACTCCAATTGGCGCTAGCAACGCACCTTCCCATTCGTGAAGTTCACCGTGCCGAAGTTGAGGGTCTTTCTGGTAGCAGCCAAGGAATTCTCCTTGCTATCAAGCCGTTCCAATACTCAAGCCTTGAAGAGATCATTATCCGCGCCAAAAAACCTATGCTTATCGTGGCACTAGATGGCGTGACCGACCCCCGAAATCTTGGCGCAGTTGTTCGAAGCGCTTCTGCATTCGGGGCCGATGGAGTTGTGATGGCCGAACGACGAGCGGCGGCAATGACGGCGTCTGCCTGGAAAGCATCTGCGGGGGCAGCCGCGCGTTTGCCTGTTGCGCAAGTAAGCAATCTGCCACGCGCAATTGATGAGGCAAAGAAGGCTGGCTGTTTCGTCGTTGGCCTGGCAGGTGAATCTGATGCTCCAATCAGTAATATGAAACTTGAGCAAGAATCTCTCATGATCATTGTCGGTAGCGAAGGAAAGGGCTTGTCTCGTCTGGTTCGAGAGAAGTGTGATCTGGTAGTTTCAATTCCAATGCGAGCCAGTACTGAATCTCTCAACGCGAGCGTTGCGACTTCCATCGCGCTCTTTTGGGTGGATGAACAGCGCCGTAAGTAATGCTCTACACACGATTTATTGCTTGCGGTGATTCCTTTACCGAAGGAATGAGTGACGTTATCGTCGACGGCCAATACCGCGGTTGGGCTGATCGCATGGCAGATGTCATGGCTCGCCAGTGTCCAGAGTTTACCTATGCAAATTTTGCAGTTCGTGGCAAATTGATTCACCAAGTTGCCGCGGAACAGGTGCCGGTGGCGCTTACCTTTGTCACCGGCCCAGAAACTCTTTTCTCATTTCATGCCGGTGCCAACGATGTTTTACGTCCAAAGTACAAACCAGAGATTGCTCTGCCTCTGTATGCAGATACGGTACGCAAGATCGCTGCATCTGGGGCGACGCTTCTTCTATTTACCGTTTTAGAACGTACCGATAGGAAAGGCAAGACAGCCGATCTCTGGGCAGCGCGGTTTAGCGAATTCAATAGGAATGTGAGAGCGGTTGCGCATGAGGTCGGGGCGTTTGTTGCCGACGCAAACGAGGGTGGACTATTGAGCGATCGTCGCTTTCTTGCCGACGACCGGTTGCATCTAAATGAAATTGGGCATGATCGAGTTGCCCAGGGGATATTGGAACAACTGGGGCTGCCCTATGTCAGCGGTTGGCGAGAACCTTTGCCGGTAGCGGCCCCCATGTCGAAATTTGAAAGATATCGCTCTAATGCCCGATGGTTTCGAACCTTCTTACTACCTTGGATATGGCGGCGGGTGCGGGGCCGCTCATCTGGGGACGGAAGAAGTGGCAAGCACTCTCGGCCACTCCCTTGGCCTTCGGCTCGAAAAACTTCAGGGTAAATTCTCAGATCGCATTGATAGGCTCACGAGCATGTGTGATGATCATTTTCATGGCGAATTAAGTCGCAGGCGTGCTCTCCAACTGGGCGGAAGTGCAGCCCTTGTCGGATTGAGCGGATTGCTACTTCCCAATTCCGCTAGTGCAGCCTCCGCCGGCGCCGATATCTTTCATGGCCCACGAAATCGTGCAGAGGTTGCGATCACATTCCATGGCGCAGGCGATCTCACCATCGCTCGAAAGATTTTGGCCACGGCCAAGCGGACAGTAACACCGATTACGGTGATGGCGGTCGGAGTGTGGCTAAACGCAAACCCTTCTATGGGTCATGAAATTGTTAACGCCGGTCACGAGTTGGGAAATCACACATACAGTCACAAGACCATGACGTTGCTGACTTTAAAAGAAGCGAAAGCCGAAGTCGCCAAAGGGAAGGCGGCCGTAACGAAGGCCGTTGGTACGCCTGGTAAATGGTTCCGACCCTCCGGCACTTTAAAATCGAATTCAATAATCCGTGCCGCCGCTGGGGCGTCCGGTTACGCCAACTGCTTAGTTTATGATGTGGATTCCCTGGATTACGCAGATCCGTCAGCGAAATCCATTGTCGCGAAATGCATGAAGACCGTACAGAACGGCAGCATTATCGGGATGCACTTCGGGCACGCCCATACCGTGACCGCATTGCCACTTCTAATTCAAGCTCTTCATGCGCGAAACTTCACTCCTGTCACGGTTTCACAACTTCTTAAGGCGTAGAATTTCTTCAATCTCTTCTTCGCTGACATAATGCGCAGGTAAGAAACGCCTCCCTAGCTCAGTGGTAGAGCATCCGCCTTGTAAGCGGAAGGTCGTCAGTTCAATCCTGACGGGGGGCTCGGACCTTGAATAGGTCAAGTTATATGATCGCTAGATGGACATCGTTGAATACAGACCTGCATTAGAGGAACTCGCCTATACCTTCGGTGGAAATTCTCCACGTCTACGGATAAAGCCAGGCACCGCGATGAGACTTTGGACGCAAGATGCATTCAACAATACCCTCAAGGGCGTCTCTGACCTCTCCTCGGAAAAAGTTGATATGCGATTTGTTAATCCCCAGACTGGCCCGTTCTATATCGAAGGTGCAGAACCTGGCGATGCGGTTGCCATTCACATCGTCGACATGAAGCCCGCGCGCTCATACGGAATATCTTCCACAATTCCTTTTTTCGGTGGCCTTACCGCCACCGATCGGACAGCGATGCTGCACGAACCCCTGGCCGATACCACATGGGTTTACGAAGTTAATACAGATAGGCAGACGGTTGGCTTTGAAGCACGGTTCGGAGATTTAAAACTTGAATTTCCCATCGAGTGCATGTTCGGAACGATCGGCGTTGCCCCGGCTGGAGGTGAGGTGCGCTCGGCACTGGTTCCTGAGCGCTTCGGCGGCAACATGGATTCTCCAGAAGTGCGCAAAGGTTCAACGGTTTATTTGGGAGTAAACGTTCCAGGAGCAATGCTTTCCCTTGGAGATGGGCATTACCGACAGGGTGAGGGAGAGGCTTGTGGCACAGCCGTGGAAGGGGCAATGGATGCCATCATTATTGTTGATCTAATAAAAGATGCAGCTCCTGCTTGGCCCCGCATTGAAGACGATGATTTCTACATGACCGTTGGATCCTCAAGGCCAATGGAGGACTCATGGCGAATAGGTCAATTAGAACTAATCCGCTGGTTCCAGGAACTATATGGTTTGCACCAGCTAGATTCGTATCAGCTCCTTTCTCAGATCACCAAAGCCCCCATCGCAAATGTGGTTGACTCGAATTTTAGCGTTGTAATAAAGGCGGCTAAATCTCTAGTGCCCAATGTCTCCGCCTTTCGAGGTATGCACAACTTGCTTCGTGAACGTGCCAAGAGTTTGTCGCTATAGTTTTGAGCAACGGTCTGACTTAATTTGGTGGGGTAAAACATGCACATTTTGACAGGCCCAAACTTGGCCCTATTCATATCGGTATTTATCGCTTGCACTGTTGAGGCCGTTGAGGCCGTGACAATTGTTCTTGCAGCGGGAACAGCCCGCGATTGGAAATCTGCTGGTCGTGGGGTTGTCGCTGGACTAGCGGTATTGGCAGTCATTATCGGAACATTTGGCCCCGCTATTTCGCATCTTCCGATCTCGATTCTTCGCGTGGGCATAGGCGGACTTCTTCTCGTCTTTGGACTTCAGTGGCTTCGCAAAGCAATAATGCGGGCGAGTGGTTTTAAGGCACTTCATGACGAAGACAAGATTTTTAAAGAAGAGTTGGCGGCTGCTCGCCTGGCCGGTCACACCAGTAAATTTGGTGTCGATGATTGGTATGCATTCACCCTATCTTTCAAAGGGGTTCTGCTTGAGGGACTTGAAGTTGCCTTCATCGTTTTAACCTTTGGATCCATACAACACGAAATCGGACTGGCATCGGCGGCAGCTGGGCTGGCTGTAGCAATCACTGTGATCGCCGGCTTAGTACTTGCAAAGCCGCTCTCTAAAGTTCCAGAAAATACGATGAAGTTTTCAGTAGGCATTTTGCTTACTTCATTTGGCATTTTCTGGGGAGCAGAAGGTTCTCGCGGCAGTAACGCCAAATGGCCCGGCGATAACTGGGCTGTGGTGGGTCTCATCGCCTTTGTGACCGTTGTTTCACTACTTTTGGTTATGGTCATGAAGCGTGCTAAAACGAGAAGAAATCGCAAAGAAGTGCCGCAGCCATTTGTCGAGCTCAGTGACTTAGATCAAGAGACTATTCTGGAAAGTATCAGTGGCTCCTTTGTTCAATTTGTAAAGTCATTTGGTGCATTTTGGTATGACTTCATTATTGGCGATGATTGGCGGATTGCTGCCGGTATATCAATTTCCTTCGTGGTTACCTACGCGACTAGGACCTCTTTAGTGCTTGGGTGGTATGTAATTCCAATTGCAACGGTCTCCCTCATCTCCTATTCTTTAGCGAGAGTTGTTCGTGAAAGTTAGCTAGAAGAAATAACGTTGGAATAAGTAGATGGACGCACTGAAACCAACGGTCATTACCAATGCGCGATAGAAATTTGGCGACATTTTGTGTGCCCAACGACCACCAATACCTCCGCCAATGCTGGATCCCAAGAAGAGTGCAAAGGCGAACATCCAATGGACTCGTCCACTAAAGAGGTAGACGAGGTTTGACGCGATGCTGGGTATCCCGACAATGATGTTCTTTGCTGCGTTCATGACATTGGGTCTCTTTGGATTTCGCGAGAGTGAGGCGATCACCATGACTCCCTGCCCCGGTCCGAAGTAGCCACAGTAGAGACCGCTCGCTGCAATGCCAATCGCCTCTACTTTCTCATTTTTCTTACCTTTTAGTAATTTCGTGGGGAGAATTAGCGTGAGGGTGGCCCCGAGTAGGAGAAAGGGCACGATGTGTTCGAATACATGAGGTGGGAATGCGAGTAGGAGGCCAGCGCCGATAAAGGATCCGACTACAGAGAGGGCAATAAGGAATTTGTATGTTTTGATTAAATCCCAAATCTTGTATTGCCCAGTTCTGATTGCTACAAAATTGGCACTGGTTGTGCCCACGGAGTTGGTTATGGCGGCGTCTAGGGGGTGAAGGCCGAGGGCGAGCATGACTGGATAGGAAATTATCGAAGCGCCGCCAGCCATCCCATTAATTGTTCCGACAATGATGCCAGCAAAGGTTGCTACAAAAAATCCAAGCATCGCCACCCTCTCAGAGGGATAAGAGCCTACCTTCTTGCATTAGACTCCAGGGCATTGAGCCTCAATAGTCGAAGGGAGTGACCATGGCTAACAAGGAACAGAAGAGCAATGCGAACAATAAGAAAGAAGCAAAGCTAACGCTGAAAGAAAAGCGCGCTAAGAAGCAGGAGAAGAAAGAGAAGAACAAGTAGGAAATTGTCCTTCACTTTTCTTAATCATCATCTGAAGAATTTTCGGTTGAGTTAGCTGATGGAAGTGCTGTAGGCAAAGTCCTCGTTCTAGAGGATTCGGGAGTTTTGTGCTTATCACTTTCGATATGTTCCTTTGTGCGAGTTGGACTAGCCGAAGGAAAGGCAATTGCACTTGGCGTAGCACTGGGTATCTCTTCTGGCTGAGGAGTCTGGTTCTCTTGCACTTTTGGAGTCTGGCTCTCGTGCGAACTATTTGACTTCCCGTCCTCATGCACTTTTGGAGTCTGGCTCTCGTGCGAACTATTTGACTTCCCACTCTCGCCGGATTTGCCATCTTCGGTTTTCTTAACCTCCGAGGTAAGCGGACTCGGTAGCCCGGGAATGAAATCCTCCGATGAGTGTGATTGGTCTCCAGCGCTTGCATTTGAGGATCCCTCGTCCCCGCCAGTTGGCGCGGGAGTCAATCCGGGAATTTGCGGGTGTGGCGAAATGACCTTTGTGGTGATGACACTGCCGCCAGTTACAACGTGGCTGACTGCATCGGCAACCCCTCTGACCAGTTTTGCGGTCTCATGGCCCATGTTCACGATCGGCGTCGGTCCAATACCTGTGACGGCAGCCGCAGCGAGGGATGCCGAAGTCAAAAACCCAGCGACGATGATCGAGGTGACAAATGTTCGATGCGATTTTGCAGACCTCACGGGCAGAAGTGGCATTGGCTGGGCAATTTCTGAAGGCAAGACTGGAGGCGTCGAAGTGGCGGGAAGTGCTGCGACATGTCCTAGCAAATTTAGGACGCTTTGAAGTTGTTGGAACTCAGAAGGCTCAGCAGAATTCAAGTTTGCAATCAATTCTTCACTTTGTTCTAGAGAAAAGTCATCCTTGTTGTTCATCGACTCTCACCTGCGTTCGTCAACATTTCCTTTAATTGCTTCAATCCTCGATGCGTGAGAACGCGAACGTTGCCCTGGGTCTTGCCTACAATTTCGGCCACATCGCTGGCATCAAGGTCGGCCACAACTCGGAGCATGATGACTTCTGCGTACTCCTGTGGGAGGCGCTTAACTAGATCCATAACTTCTACCATGGTTGAGTTCTCGCCGATCCAGTCTGAATCATCGAGCTCCACGCTCGTACCGCCCCTAGCTTTTTTTCGAGCCAGGTCTGTTGCAGCGTTGCGGGCAATTGTGTAGATCCATCCTTTGAATGCCTTCGAATCTCCATTGAAACTCTTGATAGAAGTTGCAATCTTGATCCAGACTTCAGAACAGAGGTCTTCTGGTTCGGTCGTGAACATGGCGAGATATCTGACCATTCTGGGTTGGTAGTTGCGCCAGAGGAGTGTGAATGCGCTGTCGCTTCCATTTACTGCCTCCTCTACTAGTTGATCGAAATCGAGCGCGTCGACGGGAGCATCAGCGGATTTTCCGCTCTGCTCCCTCGAAGGTCCAACCTTTTCGTGCATTGACTCCTAACCGTTGGCCACTCCAGAGGCTAACCAGCGTGAGCCTCTGGGTGCACAATACTTCGATATTAATCTTGTGAATCTTCGGAGGATTGTTCGGAGTGATCTCGATTGTCGTCATTGGACTTTGCGTGTGGCTTGGTAATCCACGAAGGGGTAGTGGGTGGCGTCCCAGGCACGGTCGGGGGAATTGCCGCATGTGTATTGTCACTATCCTCAGAATGAGTGACAGAGTTACCGGCAGGGAGGGCGTCATCTTCACCGTCATCGGAGCTTCCCGGCTCATCATCAAAGTTCAGGGTTGCCGTAGAGGTATCAAAATCGATGTGCGGGGTCACGGTCGTGGTATCAAAATGAAATCGAGGCACAACTGTGGAGGTGTCGATCGTGAGCAGACCTCCAGTGTTACCCAGGGCAATGGGGGCGACTGACGTGATGTGGTCGTAGTTACCCATCCTTCGATGTGAACCACCTTCTGCTGCTGCAATGGTGGAACTGGACAAGGCGAGAGCCGCGACTACAGCAACGGCCAAATGGCGCTTGTTCATTCTTTCTCCTCCTAGAATTCGTAACTACTAGATATAACGAGGAGAAAGCTCCGAGCGTTACAGTTTTTCCCCTATTTCTTTCTCGGTAGGCTTGGAAGAGCCGATAGGGAGTCTCAGACATTGGAGTTCAAATGAGTGCGCCGCAGCCAGTTGGGTTCTCCCGTGAAATCTTCGCCGACCTTCTTGCGGCAAATGCGACATTTGTGACTGATTTTGAAGGTAGTCGCCTCACTGGGACGGCCGCCCGGGGTCTTGCCATCGTGACCTGCATGGATTCTCGCGTCAACCCGCTCGCGGTGGTGGGCATGGAAGCGGGGGACGCAAAAATTCTCCGCAATGCTGGGGCTCGCGTAACTGAGGACGTGCTTCGGACCCTGGTTCTGGCGACATATTTGCTCGGAGTTGATCGAATTCTGGTGATGCCCCATACCGACTGCCGAATGGCCCGTAGCGAAGAGGCCGACATACATGCGACGATCGCAGAGAAATTCGGGGTGGACACACGAAGTTTGGAATTTCGCACGGTCTCTGATCAGAAGAAGGCTCTAGTCACGGACGTGACCCGTATTCGATCGTATCCACTCTTGCCCGTTGGCGTCACCGTAGGGGGCGCAATCTACAACGTCACCACCGGAGCCTTAGAGCCTCTGGATTGCTAACAAATGATCCTGCGCGTTGTCATTTTGTTCGCAGATTTCCTTGGAGCCATCTCTCGTTTAACCAGGCGTGGCAGCGGGGTGATGGTGACTGGTCGGATGATTCTCAAGTTGCAACCAAACGCGGTGCCAGTACTTTCAAAAAATCGGGAAGTAATTTTGATATCTGGTACAAATGGCAAAACGACGACTACCGCCTTGATTTTTACCGCGCTCTCATCAAGGGGTAAAGTCGTTAGTAATTACACGGGCGCGAATCTTTTTGCAGGTATTGCTGCGGCGCTGAGCAAGAATCTTTCGGCTCCGACTGCTGTTCTTGAAGTTGATGAAATGGTCATTCCATGGGCGATTAAGAAGACCAAACCACGGATGGTGGTACTGCTTAATCTTGGAAGAGATCAACTTGATCGCTTATCCGAAGTTCGTTTCGTTGCGCAAAAATGGAAGGACGCGATTACTGAGCTTCCAGATAAATGTTTTGTTTTCGCCGATTGCGACGATCCCTTCGTGGTTTGGGCGGCAATTGATTGGGAAAATACCCTCTGGTTTAGCAGTGGCGCCTATGGTCATATCGATGCATCAACCTGTCCTTCATGTGGCGAGATTCTCCATTGGAGTGAGGACAAAGCACATTATTCATGTGGATGCGGCTTTGAAAAGCCAAGTGCCCAGTGGATCCTCGCAGCGGATGAATTGAGCGGTCCAAGAAATCAAGGTGTGAAAGTGAGAAGTGGTATACCGGGACGTGCCGCTCTCTCTAACGCTGCTAGCGCCATTGTTGTTGCTTCGCACTTCGGAGTCATTCTCGAGGAGTCGGCACTTGCGATCTCCAAAGTGACCAGCGTCGATGGACGCTTTGGAAGAATACGAATTACTAACACTGATTTTCGTCTTCTGCTGTCAAAGAACCCCGCAAGTTGGCGCGAGACGCTAGCAACAAGTGCAGTGGGTCCGGAGCGGGTCCTTCTTGTCGTGAACGCAAATACCCAAGACGGCAAAGACACCTCGTGGCTCTGGGATGTGGACTTTACGCCGTTACGAAAGCGGTATGTAGTTGTCACAGGAGAGCGTCGACTCGATGTTTCAGCACGGTTGACCGTGAACGAGATTCCCCATCAGGTAGTTGTTGATGAAGTCGCCGCCGCAAAGCTCTTCGGCGAAGTGGAGGCCGATCTCATCGCTTCATATACCGCATTTCATCGGTTGGCGAAATCGGTGAAGCGATGACATTCACGATTGTCCACTTGCTACCCGAACTGCTGGGCACCTACGGTGACAAAGGCAACGTGGAGATTTTAAGTTGGCGACTCAAGATGCGAGAAGTGGCCCACGAAGTGCTCACGATTGGTGTCGGGGATGAGATTCCAACTTCTGCGGATCTTTACCTGCTAGGTGGTGGTGAGGACGATGCGCAAATCGCTGCCTTAGAAGTTCTTGCCAAGAAAAACGCACTTCAGAAGGCAATGGAATATGGCGCGCACTTTTTCGCTGTCTGTGCTGGTTTTCAGATACTCGGCACGCAATTCCCGGCAAGTGGTGATCGCACGATTACCGGTCTGGGTCTAATTGGGGTTGAAACTGTTTCCGCTAAACACCGCTCGGTCGGCGAGTTGCTCAGTAGACCTAGCGTCCCCATTGCAATGTTGACTGGCTTTGAAAACCACGCAGGGCAGACGCGATTTATTGATGACCTTCAACCACTGGGCCACATTGTTTCTGGGAAAGGAAATGGTCAAGGGAGCGATTTCGACGGGGTGATTACTGCGCAAGTCGTGGCGACTTATATGCATGGACCAGCATTTGCCCGAAATCCCGAATTAGCCGATTGGATACTGAGCAGAAAGATTGGTCGCTTGCCGACTTTGTCGGTGCCCATCTTTGATCAACTCCACGACGAGCGCGTCTCAAGGACAAGCTAACTTCAGGAAATTCGTCGTCTCACTGGTGCTCGCGTCTCGGGCGGAACTAGATTTTTCAGAAAATCCTTGATTATGGCTTGGGCCAAATCTGGTTTCTCCTTGACTACAAAATGGGAAGTCCCTGGCAGAATCGCGAGTCGTCCTTGCGGTATGGCTTCGTACATGGAAGTGATGTGGGAGAAACTGAGGTTCTCATCATCGCCGGCCATGATCAATGTTGGGCAAGTGATTTTTGCAAGATCCTCAGTATTGAGATTCGGCTCACTCGTCCAAATGGCCCACATCCTTGCTACTTTAGAATCAATTGAATCAGGACTATCGGGTGATCGCTCGGCGTGCTCCAGACGATCCTCGTCAGAGACTTCCCAGAGTTCAATGGGCTCTCCGCCGCTATCGTGATGATAATTGGCGCCGATCGCGACGATTGACTTAACCAGGTCAGGTCTCTGGATTGCCACCATCAAAGCGATTATCCCGCCATCGCTCCATCCGATCAGGTGAGATGGTTCCTTCACCACATCTTCGAGATATGCGATGGCCTCCGCTGTTTGAAATGAGAAATGTAAGCTTCCAACTTGGTCGCCGGTGCGACCTTGACCCGTTCTGTCGTAGGCAAATACGTGAAATGAATCTGCTACGGCTGGAAGAAGATACTCGTCCCAGTCTTCTGTGGCACTTAGGCCACCATGGAGCAGGACAACTGCTTCACCCTTATTCGGCCATTCTAAATTCCATATCTCGTGACCGCGCAGATTGATATAACTTTTCATTTATTGTAAATCCATGATGTGACGATTCCCGCGATCGAAGGTGAGGTAGTTCCACATCCAATCGGTCATGGTGAGAACTTTATTGCGTCCTCCCAAGAGGTAGAAAAGGTGAAGGAACAACCATGCAAACCAGGCAGGCGCCCCGACCAACTTCAACTTCTTCACCTCAACCACTGCCTTGTGCCGACCAATTGTGGCCATCGAGCCCTTGTCCTTGTACTTGAAAGCTAGAAGTTCCTTTCCACGTGTCATTCTTTCAATCTGTTTTGCGACAAATGCGCCCTCCTGCATGGCTACTGGGGCGACCATGGGGAGAAAGCGCCCCACACTGTCTCTGACGCCGGCAATATCTCCGACGGCCCAATAATGCGGGTAATTCTTCACTTGTAGGGTCGGCTCAACTTCGATTCGAGTTGATACCAGAGGCAGTGAAAGTTTCTCCGCAAGTGGTTGTCCCTGTACCCCGGCTGCCCAGATGGTTATTTCGGCAGGAATCTTTTCGCCATTTTTGAGAAATATTGCACGTGGACCAATCTCTTGGACAGCGGCGTCCGTGAGAACTTTGACACCCAGCTTCTCTAAGTCTCGTCTGGTTCTCGTCGAAAGCGAAGGAGAGAAACTAGGGAGAAGGCGCGGCCCTGCCTCAAGCAAATAGACATCTACATGATCGGCCGCGTGCTTCTCATCCGAGGTGAGCGGGCCTCGCACAAGTTCGGCTAAGGCACCAGCCATCTCAACGCCGGTGGGACCTCCGCCGACAACTGAGATGGCTGGTGCCGTAGCTGAACCGAGTGCCACGATGAGATGGTCGAATTTGAGAACCTCACTGCTATCTAGTTTTACTTCTTTATTGCGGTGATCTACCGATATGGGGGCACCCATCCGAAATGAGATTCCACTTTTTCGCAGAGCGCCGCGAATTGGGTAGGCAACGTGATCGGCCGCCAAACCATCGCCGAGGATGACCACTTTTGACTTTGTGATGGCAGACCTCATCTCCTGAGTGTAGAGAGGGCAGGTACGCCATGGCACACTTATAGCCATGCATGAGTTCACTTCAGAGGTAGAAGACCTAGCGAAAGAAGTTCTGTCGTACAGTCTTCATCGATTGAAAACTGATCCTCCATTGGATGGACCCCGTACTGCCGAGGATCTATACGCAGAAGTCGGAAATACCATTACTGCCAAGGGTCTTGGAGGGCATGCGGCGCTTGAAGTTTTTAAAAGCGTCCTGGCAAAGGCGTGTATCTCAACGGACCATCCGCGGAACTTAGCGTTTATTCCATCTGCTCCCAGTGAATACGCCAACCTTTTCGATCTTGTAGTTGGTGCCAGCGCTCTCTACGGCGGATCTTGGCAGGAAGGATCTGGTGCGGTTTTTGCCGAAAATCAAGCGCTGCGATGGCTATCAGATCTTGCTGGCTTGCCCCAAAGCGCGGGCGGAGTTTTCGTTCAAGGTGGAACGATTGGCAATCTTTCCGCACTTGTTGTGGCACGCGCAGAGGCGCGAAAGCGCTGGCCAAAGACCACTCGCTGGGCCATTGCATGTAGTAAGGAGGCGCACTCTTCCATCGCATCTGCTGCCCACGTCATGGACGTTGAAATACTTGCAATTGTACCGGATGAAAATGGAAAACTTCAGGGAATTGATGTTTCTCGCGAGGTCGATGCATTCCATGAGAAGCAGGATGCTCGTATATTTGCCGTTGTTGCCACCGCAGGCACTACCAATCTGGGAACAATCGATGATCTCGTGTCAGTTGGCAATGCGGCTAAAGTTCGCGACCTCTGGTTTCATATCGATGGGGCTTATGGGCTTGGTGCTTTGTGTGCTCCTTCACTCAAGTCAAAATTTACTGGGATAGAACTGGCTGATTCATTTATTGTTGATCCACACAAGTGGTTATTCGCTCCCTTTGATGCTTGCGCTCTGGTGTATCGCGAACCTGAATTAGCCAAAGCGGTCCACACCCAGCACGCCTCATATCTAGAAACTTTGCATAATGATGATTCTTGGAATCCCTCGGATTACGCAATTCACCTCACCCGCCGCACAAGGGGACTTCCTTTCTGGTTCTCCTTGGCAGCTCACGGAAGCGATGCTTATGCCGAAGCCATAGAGAAGACAATCAGCGTCGCCCAAGCCGCGGCAGATCGAATCCGCCAACATCCCAGGCTGGAGTTACTCGCTGAGCCAGAACTCTCTGTGGTCGCCTTTACCAGACCAGGGTGGCAGCCATCCGATTATCAAAAATGGAGCGATCAGTTGCTCGAGGATCAGATTGGGTTTATCCCGCCTTCCTCCCATCACGGGGCGCCGATCTTGCGCTTCGCCATCGTTAACCCGTGGACCAAAGTCAGCGATATCGAGGCTCTGCTGGCTACCCTCTAAATGCCCGTACTTTGCGCACCGTTGCCCTAGGCTTGTTCCCATGGACCAGAGCACCAATGAGTCAGCCGCCCAACCCCAGGGCCACGGACTGAGCGATCTCGAGGTTCGGATTCTGGAGTTCGAGCGGAGTTGGTGGGCCTACGCCGGAGCCAAAGAGAGCACCGTGAGGGAACTCTTTGATATGAGCGCCCCCCGCTATTATCAATTGCTCAATGACCTCATCGACCGTGAGGAGGCCCTCCTAGCCTCGCCCATGCTGGTTAAGAGGTTGCGCCGGCTGCGCCGGGCCCGTATGCAGGCCCGTTCTTCCCTTTAACCCATCGCCCCGCTACTCATTTGCCCCTTGGGGTAGGCCTGCTCTAGATTTGGCGTTAGCACTCTAGGGGTGTGAGTGATAATTCACCCATAACGGAACATAGGAGCGAAAACAACTATGGCAAAGCAGATTGCCTTTAACGAAGAGGCCCGTCGTGGCCTAGAACGTGGCATGAATATCCTCGCAGATGCGGTCAAAGTAACCCTTGGACCCCGTGGCCGAAATGTCGTATTGGAGAAGAAATGGGGAGCCCCCACGATCACCAACGACGGCGTCTCGATTGCCAAAGAGATTGATTTGGAAGATCCCTGGGAGAAAATCGGTGCCGAACTTGTCAAGGAAGTTGCCAAGAAGACAGATGATGTCGCGGGCGATGGAACCACAACGGCAACAGTTCTGGCGCAAGCATTGGTTCGCGAAGGACTTCGCAACGTTGCCGCCGGTGCAAATCCGATGGCGCTCAAGCGCGGTATTGAAAAGGCCGTAGATGCAGTTGTGGCAGAACTCGTTGCCATGGCGAAGAATGTTGAAACGAAAGAGCAGATCGCAGCGACTGCATCAATCTCTGCTGCTGACTCCACCATCGGTGAAATGATCGCTGAAGCAATGGACAAAGTCGGCAAAGAGGGCGTTATCACCGTTGAAGAATCCAACACTTTCGGGTTAGAGCTTGAGCTGACAGAGGGCATGCGTTTCGATAAGGGATATATCTCGCCTTACTTCGTAACCGATTCAGATCGCATGGAAGCCGTGCTTGAGGATCCCTACATCTTGATTGCCAATTCAAAGATTGCCAACATCAAGGATCTTCTGCCAATTCTCGAGAAAGTTATGCAGTCAGGAAAGCCTCTTGCCATCATTGCCGAAGACATTGAAGGAGAAGCTCTGGCAACTCTGGTTGTCAACAAGATCCGCGGAACCTTCCGCTCTGCAGCAGTAAAAGCCCCAGGTTTTGGAGATCGTCGCAAGGCGATGCTTCAGGATATTGCCATCCTCACTGGTGCAACTGTCATTTCAGAAGAGGTCGGTTTGAAGTTGGATCAGGCGGGTGTTGAACTGCTTGGGCACGCGCGCAAAGTTGTCATCAGCAAAGATGAGACCACGATCGTTGAAGGTGGCGGAAACGAAGATCAGATTAAGGGTCGCGTAACTCAAATCCGTCAGGAGATTGAGAAGAGCGATTCAGATTACGACCGCGAGAAATTGCAGGAACGCCTAGCAAAATTGGCAGGCGGAGTTGCAGTTATCAAGGCGGGCGCTGCTACCGAAGTCGAACTCAAAGAGCGCAAGCACAGGATTGAAGATGCAGTCCGTAACGCAAAAGCGGCGGTTGAAGAAGGCATTGTTGCCGGTGGTGGTGTTGCGCTATTACAAGCGGCAAAGATTGCATTCTCGAAGTTGCAGCTCACCGGCGATGAAGCAACTGGTGCGAAGATTGTTGAAGCATCGATTGAGGCACCGCTAAAGCAGATTGCTATTAACGCCGGCCTCGAAGGCGGAGTCGTTGTAGAGAAGGTTCGTCACTTGGAAACGGGTTTCGGACTCAATGCCGCAACGGGTGAGTATGTCGACATGATCAAAGCGGGCATCATCGATCCCGCAAAGGTAACTCGATCTGCATTGCAGAACGCAGCATCAATTGCAGCTCTCTTTATTACAACTGAAGCAGTTATTGCAGACAAGCCTGAGAAGAAGCCAGCGATGCCAGCCGGTCCTGGTGGCGGAGACATGGACTTTTAAAACAATTCCATAACTAGCGTCATATAAACAGAGGACTCCCGATAACCTCGGGAGTCCTTTCTGCTTTTCGTAGAATGTGCTTGCATTGCTCTCCTAAGAGAAACGGAGATCACATGTCGCGCAAAAACTTCAACGCCAGGACCGTACTGCGCGCCTTCCTCACTGTGAGTTTGGCTCTCGGATTAATTACATCGGTCTCATTCAGCGCAATGGCCTCGGGTCAAGGCAAGAGTGGTGACCATGGCAAGAAAGTTGATAAATCCACGGTTGATTCGATTTTGAAAGCGATCGCTACCTCGCCGACTTTCAATGGTAAGGGTAAGAAATTTGAAAATGACGCCAAGGCCCTTGAAGCACAATCTGGATCCTTACTGAAGAAACTCGCCAAGTTGGGCGCACAAAATCCGCCAGCTATCCCGGCGATTAATGCCTACAAAGCGGCAATCGCCCTGGCAGAACAGAACTTCAATGCCGCCATTACCGCGGCCAACCTTGCCTTCAAGATAGCGTTGACGGCTGTAATTCCAACTCCTTCCCCAACTCCTTCCCCAACTCCTTCCCCGGCCTGATCTCCAAAGGGTCGTCGATGGATAGGCAGTTAGGACTCCCGATTACCGCGGGGGTCCTAACTGCTTTACCCTTACTCCATGCCTAAGAAACCTGTTGAGACCTTCGATGCGCTAGATCTGGCTCGAGCGGCAGTGCTAGCCGATGCAGGCGATGCAAAATTTGTCGGCAATTATCTTGAAGTTGATTTCGACGCAGAGGCTCGACTGGCCAGTTATCTCTTTGAAGCGTTTCTTCCTGGGTATAAAGGATGGCGCTGGGTAGTTACTGCGGTAAGAGTTGATGAGGAAGCGACGCCAACTATTTGTGATGTGGTGTTACTGCCAGGACCTGAATCGCTACTGGCACCTGCGTGGATCCCTTATATCGAGCGGATCCAACCGGGAGATATTGGTGCTGGAGATATTGTGCCCAGCATCGAAGATGATGCGCGTCTGGTTCCTGGATTTGCGGCACTTCCGGGCGATGAAGAGTTAGATGCAGTTCAACTCTGGGAGCTCGGACTTGGGCGAGCCCGAGTCATGTCGATTGAGGGTCGCGATCAAGCCAGCAAACGTTGGTACTCAGGAGATCGCGGACCGGAATCTCCAATCGCGAAAGCTGCGCCCAAGCCTTGCTCCTCGTGTGGCTTTTTCATCCCGATTTCTGGCTCACTGCGCGCGGCTTTTGGCGTCTGCGCAAATGCCATCTCACCTGAGGATGCCCGCGTTGTCTCGGTAGATCATGGCTGTGGAGCTCACTCCGAAGCTACCTTTTAATTCCTGTTCCGCATACCTATCACGTACTGTAAAGTTGTCCTCTGCCCGTAAATCCCTCACGGCTCAAACGAGTTCCAGCAATTCAAAGGAGAGTTTCCATGCCTAGTGGTCGCGTGAAATGGTTTAGTTTGGAAAAGGGATTTGGGTTTATCGCCTCTGACGAAGGTGAGGATGTTTACTTAGCGGCCACTTCTTTGCCGGAAGGGGTCGCCACTGTAAAACCTGGGACAAAATTAGAGTTCGGTGTTGCCGATGGCCGCCGTGGTCCGCAGGCACTCTCCGTCCGCATAATTGACGCCCCCCCTTCGTTGGCAGCGCAAGCTCATGTCAACAGTGATGATCTCGCGGCAATGATTGAAGACACAATCAAAATCTTGGACAAGGTTGGTAATGGTCTTCGACACGGTCGCCACCCATCCGCGTTGGAAGCAGAGCGCGTCGGGAAAGTTCTTCGTGGAATTGCATCGCAACTAGAGGCTTAAATTCCGCTGCTACGTGCCCGTCTGACCGTGTAATACATGCCGATCATTCCAAGGCAAGCCCCAGAAACGCAGGTCCAGATTATCTTTGACTGCGCACTTGCCAAGATGGCGATGACGCCTGCGAACACCCAGGTCGATACGCCGAGAGAGAGGAGAATGACGACCGATCTCACATTCTGGGCCATAAGCGCATAGTAGTGCACAGCAAGCACTGGTGAAGTGGCGGTAGGGTGCAGACAGGAGGTCGTTGGGTGCGTATTGATGAGTTGGGCAGTTGGCGCGCTTTTCGACACCGTAATTTTCGAATACTTTTCGCAGCAAATGCAGTATCCAATATTGGGACATGGGCCCAGCGCATTGCCCAGGACTGGTTAGTTCTGCAACTCACTCACAGTGGCACGTACCTCGGTCTGGTTACGGCGCTGCAATTTACGCCGGTACTTTTTCTCAGTCTTCACGGCGGAGCATTAGCTGACCGTTTTGATAAACAGAAAGTATTGATAGGTACCAACATGGCGGGCGGACTCTCCGCCGGAATTCTTGGTCTCTTGGTTGTGACCGCTCAAGTCAAACTCTGGCACGTCTTTCTACTGGCGTTTTTGCTAGGAGTGGCAAATGCTGTCGATGCACCCGTGCGTCAAAGTTTTGTTGCAGAAGTTGTGGGCCATAACGATGTTGGCAACGCGGTCAGTCTAAATTCAGCGAATTTCAACGCAGGAAGGCTCATTGGTCCCGGAGTCTCTGGTGCCCTGATCGCGGCATTTGGAACGGGCCCATCATTTATTCTAAATGGTGCCTCTTACATTTTGGTCATATTCTCTCTCATGAAATTGAGAAAGAGCGAGTTCTATGTGCTCTCTCGTGGTGGAGGCGTTGCCAATGTTCGCGAAGGATTGCGTTATGTAAAAGCTCGTCCAGATCTCTACGTCGTTATGATCGTTATATTTTTTATGGCAACATTCGGGTTAAATTTTCAAATATTCAATGCGCTCACTGCTACAAGGGTATTTCATCGTGGTGCGATGTCATTTGGTCTGCTAGGTACTTTTGTCGCAATTGGTTCTTTTAGTGGCGCGATTATTTCTGCCAGACTCGAACGCTTTCGACGGACCATGTTTGTTGTCTACGGCGCGCTCGCATTTGGCGTCTCAATAACCATTCTCTCGTTTATGCCCACTTATGCGACTTTTGCCATGTGGTTGCCAATCTGTGGCTTTACGGCGCTCACGACTTTGATCACTGCGAACTCAATTATGCAGATCAATTCCGATCCCGCCGTACGTGGTCGAGTCATGGGGATCTATCTTCTCGTTTTTCTTGGCGGCGCACCTTTGGGTTCCCCGCTTATCGGGTGGACTGCAGAGAAAATGGGAGTCCGTCAGACCCTGGCAGCGTGTGGAACAGTAACTATTCTTGCGGCACTGTTTGCCTTTCAGCGATATCGAAATCGCGTTGAAGTGCCTAATGATTTTTCAGTTGACGTCGTTCTACCGCCCCCATACGACAATAAGAGCTAGGACACCAAAAAGGGCAATTAAAGTAATGAGTCTTCTAGTTTTGTAATTCATATTTATTCTACTTTGGTCGATTGTGGCGAAGGTACTGCGAGGATCGTCAATAAAGCAATGATAACTAGCACGGGGACCATGACATATGCACGAGATATCCCAAAATGATCGCCCAGTACACCAAGAAGAAATGGAGCGCCTGCTATTGCAAATCCTGAACCAAGAGAACTCTGTCCCATGGCCAGATCGGGCCTATCCTCGCTAAAACTTATAAGACGAGTCGAGGCCAGCGCAAACTGCATTGAGATACCAGCCCCCGTCACCAAGAGTGCTATTAGAGAAATCCAGAGAGTGTGAGAGAACCAGAGCACGCCAAAACCCAGGAATTGAGTCATCATCACGATCTTAAGTTGGCTGTCTAGCCTCGCACCTTTGAGAATCTGGGGACCAAACCAGCGTCCAAGTGCCATGCCACTGCCAAGGGAGACTATACAGATTGTTGAAATAGCTGCGCTTGAACCAACCCGGTCGCGAAGTAGGGCCGCCGCCCAGAAGGTGGTCGCGAATTCGCTGGAGATGCACGCAACGAAACCCACCCATGAGATCCAGAATTTGCGATTGAGAGATCCTTTCTGCGGCCCTTTCTCATCGGGAATGTGCTCGTTTGCAATCACCGAACGCGAGAGCAGGTAAAGAATAATGCTGACAGGAATGACAGGTAGGAGGCCAAGCCGCCAGTTAAATGAAGTTCCAGCAATAGCACCCACGATGAGCGTGCCCAGAACATAGCCGCCTGAAGCAATTCCACTGGCTTGAGAAACGACTGAAACCTGATGCTTGGGATAGTGATGGGAGAGTTGCGTGACCATAGAGATCACTACTATGGAAGTTCCGAAGCCGCCTAAAAAAGTTGCAAAGAGCGTGAGTTGAATGGGTGGGGAGAGGACGAAGATCAAAACACCAAAGTTAAAGATGCTCAATCCAAGCCATGAGGTTGTAGCTCGTCCGAAGCGATGAACTAATTTGGGCGAGAGAAAACCAGCCAAAATTGAAGCAATGCCCATCGCCGTTCCGTGCAATCCAGCAACAGTTAACGAAGTGTGTTGTTGCGCGCGTAGCAAAGGCTGAGCCGGACCAAATCCACCCACATAAAAATTAACGATTGCTACCTGGAACGCGATTGCCCAAAAGACACGATCGAGCTTAAGCGTCATGCTCTTAATTCATCTATTCAACTGCTACAGCGCATTGACGACGAAATCGATGCAAGCAGTAAGTGCGTCGATATCACTCGGGTCGACAGCAGGAAACATGCCAATTCGCAATTGGTTCTTTCCCAATTTGCGGTATGGCTCGGTATCCACAATTCCATTCGCTCGAAGAGCTGCAGCAATCTTTGTCGCATCTATCGAGTCATCGAAATTAATCGTCCCCACAACATTTGACCTCATGGAAGGATCGGTGACAAATGGAGTGGTGTAGGGGGTGTTTTCGGCCCAACGATAGAGACGTGCTGCCGAATCCGCACTTCGTCCAGCGGAGAACCTCATGCCACCGTTCTGATTCATCCACTCGATCTGATCGGCAAGGAGAATCAACGTCGCAAGCGCGGGCGTGTTATATGTCTGATCTAAGCGACTATTCTCGATCGCGATTGTTAAGTCAAAAAAAGCGGGCACCCATCTAGAACTGCCCTTGATTTTTTCAACGCGAGCTATGGCTGCTGGGCTCATCAAGGCCAGCCAGAGTCCGCCATCGGATGCGAAAGATTTCTGTGGAGCAAAGTAGTATGTATCGAATTGGTTAGCGTCCACCTCTAATCCACCCGCCGCACTTGTCGCATCGACAAGGACGAGGGCGCCTTCGCTTCCCGTTGGGCGCACGATAGGCATTGAAACGCCAGTACTCGTCTCATTGTGTGTGAGGGCGTAGACATCGATGCCCGCTTCGGCCAATGCCATTGGATGGCTTCCAGGTTCGGATTTGATAATGGAAGGCTCGTCAAGAAATGGCGCCTCTTTCGCGGCCGCGGCAAATTTCGAAGAGAATTCCCCAAATACTAAGTGCTGTGAACGCGATTGGATCAGGCAAAATGTAGCGATATCCCAGAAAGCGGTGGATCCGCCGTTGCCTAGAACAACTTCATACCCTGCTGGTAACTCGAAAAGGGAGGAAAGACCCTCGCGAATGCCATGGACAACATTTTTAACCGGCTTCTGGCGATGGGAAGTGCCCAGAATTGAGGAGCCAGTTGCGGCTAAGTCGGTCAGTGCCGCAGGACGAATCTTGGATGGGCCGCAACCGAAACGACCGTCAGATGGCTGGAGATTTTCGGGGATTTTTATATCGCTCACGCACTCAAGCCTATGGGTAGTAGCGGTTAATCTCCCATTCGGAAGATTTGTTGCCGGGGCTCCTCTCAAATCTAATTCGATCGTGTAATCGGGAGTAACGTCCTTGCCAAAATTCGATGGAGTGGGGGAATACTCTGTATCCGCCCCACTGTGGAGGAGTAGGTACGGTAGTTCCTTCTGGCCATTTTGCCGCCGCTGCTTTCCATCGCTCTTCTAAAACGTCGCGGTGATCAAGGAGTTCTGATTGTCTGCTGGCCCATGCACCAATCTGATTAACCCACGGTCTCTGGGCGAAGTAATCCTGCGATTCTTGACGGGAAACTTGCTCTGTAATTCCATTTATTGAGATCTGTCGCTCCATGGCGTACCAAGGAAAGAGCAGGGAGACCTGTGGCTGCGAGTGGATCGCCAGCCCCTTTCTGGATGTGTAAGAAGTGAAGAAGGTAAAGCCATGCTGGGACACATCCTTGAGAAGTACTGTCCGCGAACTCATTACACCTAGATGGTCGACTGTAGATAGCACCATCGCATTCGCCTCGACGATCGCTCGGTTTTCGTGCGCCTCGCGTAGCCATTGGGTAAAGGCTTTGAAAGGATCAGTGGGAAGGGCATCTAGCGGGATTTCACTATAGCTACGACGCATTGCCGCGATCTCAGAGCGTTCCATAGATGTATCTAACGTCACTTTCCACTAAATGGCATCTCTAGCGTAAATGAGGTTGCCTATAGCCAATGACTGGTCGAAGGTGACCCGTAGAAGGGGCAGAATTGCCTGTATCCACTCTGCGCAACAAAGCCAGCAGTTAGAAGAGAGGTTCTCAAGTGTCTGACGAATTCAAACCAGGCCTTGAAGGCGTAATCGCCTTTGAGTCGGAGATCGCTGAGCCCGATAAAGAGGGAAGTGCACTGCGTTACCGCGGAGTAGATATAGAAGACCTTGTTGGACGGGTCTCCTTCGGAAATGTGTGGGGACTTCTCGTAGATGATGAATTTAATCCTGGCCTTCCGGCGGCTGAGTCGTTCTTGTTACCAGTGCACACCGGTGATGTTCGCGTAGATCTCCAATCGGCTATCGCAATGTTGGCGCCTTCATGGGGATTGAAGCCGCTCCTCGATATTTCAGATGAAGAGGCGCGCAACAATCTGGCACGCGCGTCCGTGATGGTGCTCTCTTATCTTGCCCAGTCGGCACGGGGTGCTGAGAAGTTAGCGATTCCACAATCCGAGATCGACAAAGCTCATACCGTTGTTGAACGCATGATGATTCGATGGCGGGGTGAACCCGATCCGTTACATGTTCGTGCAATTGATGCCTACTTTGTTTCCGCAGCCGAGCATGGAATGAATGCATCTACTTTTACTGCCCGTGTCATCGCTTCGACCGGAGCAGATGTTGCCGCCGCACTTTCTGGTGCGATTGGTGCAATGTCTGGGCCGTTGCACGGTGGCGCACCTTCGCGTGTACTACACATGATCGAAGAAGTTGAAAAGACTGGTGATGCATTGACCTACGTCAAGGACCTTATGGATCGGGGCGAACGTCTTATGGGTTTTGGACATCGCGTATATCGCGCAGAAGACCCACGCGCTCGCACTTTGAGACGCACTGCTAAAGAGTTGGGCGCACCGCGTTACGAAGTTGCACTCGCGTTAGAGAAGGCCGCACTAGCCGAACTGCATGCGCGTCATCCAGAGCGAATTCTTGAGACCAACGTCGAATTTTGGGCGGCAATAATTCTCGATTTCGCTCAGGTTCCAGGACATTTATTCACGTCGATGTTTACCGCAGCACGTACTGCTGGTTGGTCAGCCCATATTTTGGAGCAGAAACGAACCGGTCGTTTGGTTCGCCCATCCGCACGCTACGTTGGTAAGGGTCCGCGAAAGCCCGAGAGTGTTAAGGGTTGGGACGAGACGGTGGCTCAACTTCACTCCTAAGTCATTTGCAGAAAGAACTGCAACAAGTGGAACTTCATAACGATTCTATAAATGGGGGCACACTTTAGTCGCCGTGGCTTGACCGCCCATCTTGACGTGGTCAAAATAGGCATACCGTCGCATTTTCGCGGCCTTATCTCGTCAAGGAGAAAAGTATGAATCGTAGGATTCTGGGCATCCTGGGTCTTTTAACCAGCGCTGCTTTGGCAACTTCACTTGCGGTTGTTCCCGGTGCACAAGCTGCCGGCGGAACCATCGTGGTCTGGGCGGACGAAACCCGCGGACCAAATCTTCAAAAGGTTATGGACGCTAAGAGCGATTGGGTCCCCGGATACACAATCAAGATTGTTACTTACTCGAGTTTTGATGCGCTAAAGGCTGCCTTTGATAAGGCGACTGGTACCAGCGGTCCAGATGTTGTTGTCGCAGCAAATGACTGGGTACCAACGGCTGCAAAGAGCGGAAAACTTGCTCCAGTTACGCTGACTGGTTCTCAGAAGGCGCAATTTAATGCAACACAGTTCTTCGATCTTTCCTACCAAGGAAAGCTCTACGGAGTTCCTGTTGATATCAACAACGTCGCAATGATTTATAACACCGATCTCGTAAAGTCAGCCCCCAAGAAATTCGGCGATATGGTTAATTTCTACAAGGCCAACAAAACCGCAGACGGTCTCAAAGCTGGACTTTGCATTGCCGGCGGCGGAATGTCATGGGGTGCGCACTCAGTGTTCTCAGCCCTTGGCGCAGATGCTTACTTCATGGCAGGCAGTCGTCCGAACTACCATAAGTTCATGGACCCAGCGCAGTTTGCTGACAATGTCAAGACCTACTTACTTGACGGCAATAAGAGCAATGGCTTCTTCCCAGCAACAGACACGGGTTGCAAGGATAATTTCCTTGCTGGAAAAGTTCCCTTTGCTGTTATTGGTAACTGGGAGTGGAAGGACTATGTAGCAAAGGGATTTACCATGAACCTTATGCCAGTTCCTTCCGTAAACGGTGACGACGGCAATATGTTTGGCAGCGTAAGTGGTGCACTTCTTACATCATTTGCTGCAACACACGGTGTTGCAACTGGAGCAAAGTCCTTGCTTACTAACTTCTTCGGGTCAACTGCAGGTCAAGTTGCCTACCAGAAGTTTGAGGGTCGTCCACCTGCTGCAAAGGGTGCGCAAGCAGATGCATCGGTTGCATCGGGCCAGAAAGGCTTCGGCTCTGCTGCCAGCCTTGCCGGTATCCCACAGATCGGCGCGTTCTTGAACAGCAATGCTGGTGGAGCAAGCTATTGGGATTCAGCCCCTGCTTATTGGACGGCTGTTCTTGTCAATGGCAAAGATCCACTCGTTGAGGCCAAGAAGTTGGCCAAGATCTGGAAGAAGAACATGCTGGTTGGAAAGTCAGACCTCTAAAAACAAAGTAATAACGCAATACTCGGAGGCTAGTTAGTGTGGGCGGGGGGATCTCCCGTCCACACTTTCCTCATACTTAGGATGGGTGGCGACGGTGAATATTCTGTTTAGGGGAAAGTTCGCCCTCATCGCCAAACTGGTCATTCTTTCGGGCATCGCTGCAATTCTTGTCCTACTTATTGAAAGCGCGCTGGCCAAAAGGGAATATGCAATTGCGCTCTTTCTGGCGGTGTCACTGGCGGCGCTCTGTTACACCTACCTCTCTGCGCGAACTGTTCCGATGAAATTCTTCTTGCCTGGTCTGCTATTGCTCTTTGCATTTGTCGTTGCGCCGATTATTTACACCGTCGTGATGTCCAACTTCAATTACAAGACGGGCAACATTATTTCCAAGCAAGAAGCCATTACTCAGATTAAGGGATTGGGTGTCGAGCCTGATGCCAACGGTACAACCTTCGACATAGTCGTAGGCCGAACACCCTCTGGTGAGTATGCAATTCTGGTCTCAGATATTACCAATCATATTTACTTCCTCTCGACGGCCACCAAGAGAACTGATTTGCTTTCATCGCAGGTAAAACTAAACGATGTTGGAGTTGCTACAGCCGCTCCAGGGTTCACTCTAATTCCCCCGGTCAAGCTGGCCGGAAATGAAGATTATTCCAAGATCACATATGCCTACGCTGATAAGTATTTCATTTCGGTCCAGGGCGTAGATGTGGGTGCTGTATTTCGCCAGTCACTGCGCTATAACGCGACCAGTGACACTTTCCAAAATCTACTCGATGGCAAATTGTATAAGGACAATGGACGAGGCAATTATGCCAATATAAATGCCTCCGGGGATGTTCTGCAGCCAGGGTGGCGCGCCCCCAATTGGTTTTCAAACTACGGCAAACTATTTAGCGATCGTCAGGTGCGTGGACCGCTTTTTAGGGTATTTATTTGGACCATTGTTTTTGCCGCATCGACGGTTCTGACCAGTTTTGCTTTCGGCCTTCTAATGGCTTTGACCCTAAATCGGCCGTTGCGTGGTCGTCGGTTCTACCGCTCAATTCTGGTACTTCCATACGCTATTCCTAGCGTCATGAGTATCCTGATCTGGGGCGGCATGTTCGATACTGAATTTGGTGCAATCAACAATATTCTTGGTACACACATAGCCTGGTTTCAGAATGCGACATATGCCAGGCTTGCGGTCATCCTTGTAAACTTGTGGCTAGCATTCCCCTACTTCTATCTCATCTCGGCTGGGGCGCTGCAAGCAATCCCCAGTGAACTCCTTGAAGCGGCCGCCATTGATGGCGCCAACCCGCGGCAAATTTTTAGAAAGATCACCCTTCCGCTTCTTATGCAGATTCTCACTCCATTATTAATTGCCTCATTCGCCTTCAACTTCAATAATTTCAATCTGATCTATCTGCTTACCGGCGGGGGCCCAAAAGACCAATTAGGCGGGCAGATCGCGGGGGCAACCGATATCTTGATTAGCTACACCTATCAGATTGCCTTCGGATCCAATACCCAAGATTTGGGGTTGGCCAGTGCGATATCGGTCATTATTTTCTTCATTATTGCCGGAATCTCTCTTTATGGTCTGCGTAAGTCGAAAGTACTGGAGACATTCGGATGAGCGCTTGGTTGAGGAACAACCTCTGGCGTCACGCAATTTCGCTATTCATGTGCGCCTTTGCTCTGTTCCCGCTCTATCTCGTTGTTATCTCCTCATTTAGTCAGACTGGGAGTTTGCAACTCACCTCCTTCATTCCACGCAGTATTTCCTGGCATAACTACAGTCTGCTTTTCAACAGCCCGGCCATCCCGTATCTAACATGGATCAGGAATTCTTTGGTAATTGCTGGATCTGTCGCCATCCTCTCGGTGATCATTGGTGCCTCCTCCGCATTCGCCTTTAGCAGATTGAAATTCAAAGGCAAGAAATTGGGGATTCAACTTTTGCTTCTGGTTCAGATGTTTCCGGCAATTCTGGCCCTGGCCGCTGTTTATGTAATTATGG
This sequence comes from Candidatus Nanopelagicales bacterium, assembly GCA_038244965.1. Lineage (GTDB taxonomy): Bacteria > Actinomycetota > Actinomycetes > Nanopelagicales > Nanopelagicaceae > QYPT01. The sequence goes on from JBBRSY010000001.1 coordinate 124,190, forward strand.
AACGCGTCTACCGGTTCGCATCCAGCATTGGTTTGGGTACCCAGGCGGGTCTTCTGCTGATCTATCTGGGTGGAGCCATGGGGGTCAATATCTGGCTACTTAAGGGTTTTGTGGATTCGATTCCTATGGAATTGGATGAAGCCGCAAAAATTGATGGCGCTAGTCCCGTGCAGACATATTGGTTGATATTTGTACCTCTTGCCACGCCAGTTCTTGCTGTCGTTGCACTTTTGAGTTTCATTGGCACCTTCAATGAGTTCATTCTCGCTCGGCTTTTCTTAGTCGATATGAGCAGTCGAACCGTGGCGGTTGGACTCCAGGCCTTTATTGCTGGTCAGTACTCACGAAACTGGGGACCATTCGCGGCGGGTTCCATACTTGCCTCAATTCCAATTGTCATCATTTTCTTATCTCTGCAAAAATATATTATTGGTGGCCTCACAGCGGGATCGGTCAAAGGCTAAATGTGAGACGTAGCAGCGTTTTAGCGGTCCTAACTACGGTATTGCTGGCCCTTACTTCGGTTACATTTGCAGCCAGCCCTAGCGTCGCGAGAGTGGGACTCTCTTCGGATCTTATCTACTTTGTCATGCCAGATCGCTACAAGAACGGAGATCCAAACAACGACCGGCTTGGCGGAGGATTCGATCCACGAGCCACTGCGTTCTGGCACGGTGGTGATCTCAAGGGCCTAACTGGAACCTGTCAGAGCGGTGATGATGGATTGGCACGAATAAAGTCACTGGGCTTCACTGCCGTCTGGGTGACCCCGCTCGTCACTCAGGTACCGGCAACGGGGGCTGGTGCTGGTTATCACGGCTACTGGGGTGTTGATTTCCTCAATGTAGATCCGCATCTTGGCACCAACGCCGATCTGAGTAACTTTATGATCTGTGCCAAGAAATTAAATCTGAAAGTAATTTTGGATATTGTCGCCAATCACACGGGTGATGTCATTAAATACAATGGGCAAGATCCATATATTCCGGCGAGTATGGCCGCTATCAAGAATCCTTCCTGGCTTAACGATATTTCCAATTACCACAATTTCGGAAGTATGCCGAGTTGTTGGGGAGAGGGCGACTGCACCAAAATCGGCGATTTCTATGGCCTTGATGATTTAGCGACCGAAAAAGAAACGGTCTGGCGCGGCTGGGCAGATGTTTACGGTCAATGGATTAAGAATTTCGGTTTTGCCGGATTCCGGGTGGATACCGCAAAACACGTTGACGATCAGTTCTTCAAGAATTGGCAGCCCCTCATCCAGCAGACCGCTACAGCTGCTGGGATTCCTAACTTCACGGTATTCGGTGAAGTTTCAGAATCGAGTCCCTTCAATCTGATGCCATACGTCCGGGAAAATAAAATTCAAACAGTTCTTGATTTTCCATTTCAAGCGAGTGCGACACAATATGCGTCGGGGTACTCTGATTCTTCGTCGCTTCAGGAGCTCTTCCTTGCCGATGACTATTACACCAGCCCAATATCTTCGGCCAATAACTTGGTTACCTATTTAGGCAATCATGATGTTGGTCGGGCAGGTTTTATAATCAATACAAAGAGAATCAACCCGTCAAACCAACTTCTTCCACGAGTCGAACTTGGCTATGCTCTGCTGTATCTGTCACGGGGAATTCCTACGGTGTATTACGGTGACGAAGTCGGGATGACTGGTAGCGGTGACGGCAGCGATCAGATGGCCCGCCAAGATATGTTTGCTACCAAGGTTGATATATGGCGCACCGAACCCAGGATCGGGGCAAAGCCAATCGGATATGGCAACTCATTTACCGCAACGGCCA
>JBBRSY010000002.1:0-93914 GCA_038244965.1 Candidatus Nanopelagicales bacterium
GAGGGGATCCTGGCAAGCCTGGTAAATTTTCTCGATGTCCTCGTGCTGGACCGGGCAGAGGGTGATGAGCCCATGCCTCAATGTCGGAACTTGCATCGGCCACCAGATCATAAATAGAAGTATGACCTAGCCCGCCCCTTGCATATCTCAACCAGATAGAAGTAAGACCTAGCTCCTGCGTACCATCTCTCAAACAGAAGCCTCGACGCCTAAACCGCTTCTTGAATGTCTCGAGCCGGAACTGGATAACGCTTTCCGTGTGGAGAGGTCCAGATACAGGAACCGTCGCTGGCACTTTCAAGCTTCCACCCTCCGTGTGTTTTCAATCGGTGATGCCTTCGACAGAGGGCTCCTAAATTCTGCGTTGAAGTCGCTCCGCCGGATTCCCAACTTTGTGCATGGTCAAGATCCGATCGGTGGGCCGGAGTTCGACAACCGGGGAAGCGACACGTTCGATCTCGGGCCAGAAGAAAATCAACGAGTGGCTGGGGCGGTTCGTAACTCTCGCGTCCAAAATCTAGTAGAGCACCTGTTGTGGGCTCAGTGATGAATCTTCTCCATTTGGAATCTGAGGCCAGTGACCTTGCCAATGAAGCAGGAATCGCACCATATCCAGCAAGTTGACCGGGGTTCTCCGCAAGCCCGAGGAGGGTTGGCAAGTCCACCGTGACGTTTACGGTAATCGGTCGGCGGTGCGGACGCACATCGGTGTGGGTAAGTGAAAGAGCCCAACCGGCTAATGAACTGAGCGCATCAGCGCGTTTCATATCCATACTTCGTCCATCCGCTCCGTCTTGCAGTACGAAACTTTCAATTGCCGACATCACGATCTGTGCGTCTTCGGCTGGCAGTATTGCCACGATGGTGGAAAGTCCATCAGCTTCTCGATAGCAGGAGACTCGGCGAGTGTCCCTCGCGGTGGCAACGCTATCTTCGAATTCCTCCGGAGCAATTTTGGCCAGCGTTGATCGGACTTTGTTGGCAACTTGTGAAGGAGTATGAAATTCGCAATGTGCAATCGCCTTCTCTTCGATGGCAAAAATCGCCAAGGGTGATAGGCCATCGCGGATTGCCGATGCGGTCTCCCTCGCGATGATCGTTGCATGCGAGGGTGAGATTTCTCCGCTGGCAAGGGCAGAGCAAGTATTTGGTAAATGGTTGACCAAAGTTCTGGCTACATCAATTCGTGATTGTGCACTGGAACCCGAAAGCCGCAAGGCCGCCGCGACGTCTTCGCGTTCAGCATCGTCGATACCTCCCCAGATGTCCTGGGTTTTCGAAGGCTCGACTCCGGCAACTGCGACGATCGCCCGTTGCAGGGCGGCTTGTAGCCAACTCGATTGGCGCTCCAACGCAGCGAGGTAGTCGATGCGTGCCTGCTGTGGAAGGGCAAAGGGGTCGATTGCAAGTAAGGCAGTTAGGGCTGCAATACCTGGAATCGCGTGAAGTAGTTGCGCGACTTCTTCGACGTGATCACTTTCAGCTGATGAGTCGTTTTGACTTTCACGCTTGAGTGGGCTTTCACGCTCGAGTGACGATTCGGTGACGAAAGGAACCATGTATTAATGGTCGCGATTGGCACCGACAAACCGAGGGAGTTATCCCCAGAGACTTAACTCTTCTAATTCGACGTATGGAGAAAAGTGGCTAGCCACGCGGTCGAGATCTGAATACATCAGAGAAAGAATGCCAACTAGGCCGATAAGTATGACCAGCGGTAAGAGAACTAAGAGATACATGGCATGTCCTTTCGCGAGGTGTATCTACCTAAACGACGTGAGAAGGAGCCCCGTTACATCCGAAAGCGCTACCACAGAGTATTCACAAGATCTTCTCCCGCTTATCGCGGCGGCATGTATCCGCGCTCGCTACCCGCGCAGTCCCAGGGCAGGTGAAATCGATTGCTGGACTAGCTCTCCACCACTTTGCCTGGCGTTCCATGCACGGCAAGAACATCCGAGCTCTTGGTTGCCAGCGGCTCCTTCGAAATCGCAGGTATCGTTCCCAGAAGGCCTTTTTGGAAGTCTTCAAATGCCTGCATGACTTCGGCCTTGGTATTCATGACAAATGGCCCCATCCATGCGACCGGTTCTTTAATAGGTGCTCCACCCAGAATGAAAAGCTCCATTTCGGGAGATCGAGATTCTTGAACATCGGCTGCGCGAACAACGATGGCATCGCCTTCGCCAAATACTGTTAGTTGCCCCTTCGTTACCGGACGTGCTTCGGCACCGACGTAACCTGCGCCGGCAAGGGTATAAACAAGGGCGTTGTAATCCTTACGCCAAGGAAGTCGAAGTTCGGCACCCGGCTGCAACGTCGCGTGCACTAGCGAAATTGGAGTCTGCGTTGAACCAGGACCGTTATGTCCATCAACAACTCCCGCGATAACCCGTATTAGCGCACCTCCATCATGAGATGAGAGAAGAGCAACTTCACTTGCGCGAAGATCCTGATACGCCGGGGGAGACCACTTTTTAGCGGCCGGGAGATTAACCCAGAGTTGGAAACCATGAAAGAGACCGCCACTCATAACTAAATGCTCGGGCGGAGTTTCGATGTGCAATATGCCGGCACCGGCGGTCATCCACTGGGTATCTCCGTTGGAGATTGTTCCGCCGCCACCATTGTTATCGCGATGATCAAATATTCCATCAATAATATAAGTGACCGTTTCAAATCCGCGGTGGGGATGCCATGGTGTTCCTTTTGGCTCACCTGGCGCGTATTCAACTTCGCCCATTTGATCCAGGTGGATGAACGGATCGAGTTCTGACATATCAACACCGGCAAATGCGCGGCGCACGGGAAAGCCTTCACCTTCGAAACCGGAAGGAGCAGTAGTAATGCTCTTTACTTTGCGAACGCTAAGGGTTGCATCCGCCGAGACTCGGGGAAGTACGGTGATGTCTTTGACTGTGACAGCTGGCATGTTCGCTCTCCTTCGATCTATGCTGGGCTAATAATAGTTGAAAGTTCAACTATCTGCAACCCAAGTTCGGGCTCCGAAAGAGTGCAGGTTCGGCTGAAAGGCTTACGCCTCACCTCGCACTCATTTCGTCGCCCGAACGTCTAGGCAGCGAAGCATAAGGTGCAAAAGCCGACGTAATCTTTTCAGTCGGCGTTGCACCTTTGCGAAGCGATTGGGATCCTTCGGAGCCCATACGCTCAGAGCATGCAAAAAGCGCACTAGCCAAAGTGGCCGATGCGCTTATTGCAAAGCGGGGTACTAAAGGTTCTTCAGCGCGCTAACCACCTTGGTGAGGGTGTCCTTGGCATCTCCAAAGAGCAATGTGGTCTTTGGGTCATAAAGAAGTTCGTTCTCAATACCGGCAAAGCCCGGACGCATCGAACGCTTGAGGAATACCACATTTGCTGCGTCGGCAACTTCCAGGATTGGCATTCCGTAAATCGGACATCCGGGTGAGTTCTTGGCCGCTGGGTTAACGACGTCATTGGCTCCGATAACAAGGGCGACATCGGTCTGGGCGAAGGTTGGGTTGACCTCATCCATCTCCTGCAACTGCTCATAAGGAACATTGGCCTCAGCTAATAGAACGTTCATATGGCCCGGCATACGTCCAGCCACCGCGTGAATACCGTAAGCAACATCAATTCCCTTTGCGGCCAAAATATCGGCCAACTCGCGGACGGTGTGCTGTGCCTGTGCAACGGCTAGGCCAAAGCCAGGAACGATAACGACGCGACGGGCGTAGTTAAGAAGAATTGCGATGTCCTCCGGGGAACCGGACTTCACCGAGCGGGTCTCGGCGACACCAGAGGCCGCCGTGGGCTTGGCGGTGAATGCGCCAAAAAGCGTCTTAAAGAGCGAGCGTCCCATTGCCTCGGCCATCTTTCGGGTAAGGATTGTTCCGCTGGCACCAACGAGTGTTCCAGCAACGATGAGCAGCGTGGTCTGAAGAACGTAACCGCTAGCCGCGACGGTAAGACCGGTGAAGGCGTTTAAGAGAGAAATCACAATGGGAACGTCGGCGCCACCAACAGGCAATACGAAGAGGACACCAAAGAGAAGTGAAAGTCCGCCAAGGACTGCCAGCGATGTATTTCCGCCAGAGTGAATTACCCATCCACCCGCTGCCAGTACACCTGCGAGGTTTGCCGCGATAACGAAACGTCCACCAGGAAATACCACGGGACGAGTAGTCATCAACTCTTGCAGTTTCGCGAAGGTAATACAGGAACCGGAGAATGAAACACTTCCGACGATAACGGTGAAGACTGTGGCGATAACGACCGCCGAACTCGCACCCTTTCCGAGCTTGAGGTATTCAACGATGGCAACAAGTGCTGCTGCACCGCCACCCACTCCGTTGAAGAGAGCAACCAGTTGTGGCATCTGTGTCATCTGCACCTTACGTGCAGCTGGTACGCCAACGAGAAGTCCGATGAGCACGGCCAAGAGAATTAGCGGCAAATGATGTAACGGCAACGAATGCCACTCGGGCTCACCTTTACTGCCAGTAAAGAAGAAGACCAGAATTGTTGCGACAGCGGCACCGAAAGCACCGATCAAGTTGCCACGACGCGCTGTCTTGGGATGAGACAAGCCCTTTAGGGCGAGAATGAAGCAGACTGATGCGGCTAATCCGATTAAGTCGTATAAGTTGCGGCTCATTTTTTCTTCGCCTTAAACATCTCGAGCATCCGGTCTGTAACTACGAATCCGCCGACCATATTTATAGTTGCCAGAACGATGGCTACCAGTGCGAGCGAAAGTTGTAAGTTATTTGATGCGTGATCGGCTACCACGATGGCGCCCACCAAGATGACGCCGTGGATCGCGTTGGCGCCACTCATAAGTGGGGTGTGCAAGGTTGAACTTACTTTTGAGACCACCTCGAAACCTACGAATATTGAAAGCGTAAAAATTGCCAGCAGAGCCATACCGTTACTCATCATTTTTTGATGGCCTCTTTTCCTTCGCCGTTATGAGCGACTACCGAACCGATAATGATTTCATCAGTGAAATCCGGAGTCACCACGCCCTCTTTGGTCATCAGCGAGAGCAGATTGACCACATTTCGTGAATAGAGCATTGAAGCGTGGAAGGGGAGCTGGCTTGGAACATCCTTACCACCCCAAATGACAACTCCGTTGGCGTTGGTGATGGTCTCACCGGGCTTTGAACCTTCGACATTTCCACCAGTCTCGGCAGCCAAATCGACGATCACAGCACCGGGGGACATTGCGTCGACCATTGCTTGCGTCACCAATCGCGGGGCAGCCCGTCCCGGAACTGCCGCGGTTGTAATAAGGACATGTGATTTTGCAATGTAAGGGGTGAGTAACTCGCGCTGCTTTGCAGCGCGTTCCTCTGTCATCTCACGCGCATAACCGCCGGTACCTTCAAGTGATTCAAGTTCCAAGTTGATGAAGGTTGCGCCCATAGATTTCACTTCATCTGCCGATGAAGGGCGAACATCATAGGCCGAGACAACGGCGCCAAGTCGGCGGGCGGTCGCAATTGCCTGCAACCCTGCGACCCCTGCACCAAGTACAAGTACTTGGGCTGGAGTTACGGTGCCGGCGGCAGTCATAAGAAGGGGGAAGAATCGCGGCGAAAGTTCCGCACCAACAATCACCGCGCGATAACCGGCGCAAAGTGCTTGCGATGTGAGCCCATCCATAGATTGCGCTCGCGAAATTCGTGGGACCAACTCAAGGGAGAAGGCGGTCACTTTCGCGGCAAGTGCCGCATCGATACTCGCTTGTTCCTTCGTGACTGAGAGGAACGAAATTGTGATGGCGCCCGGTTTGAGGGTTTTCATCTGTGCCGGCGAAAGAGCGGTAACTGAAAGAACGACATCTGCGTCTTTGAGTACATCTCCCTTAACGACGGTGGCTCCGGCCTCTGCATATGCTGCATCTGAGGCCTGAGCATTGAGTCCGGCTCCGGATTCGATGAATACATCGAGGCCGAGTCGGGTGAGTTTGTTGATGATGTCGGGAACAAGGGCTACACGCTTCTCGCCGTCCCGAATTTCCTTTGGTACCGCTACGCGCATGGGGTTAACCGTAGTGCTTGGGATTTTCATTGTCATATTATTTTGTGTCTCACGGGTCACACCCGTGAAACGCTAATGATTGGGCCCTAATTACCTTTCAATTCACCCTTTATTAGGTGGTAGAGAAGGGCCTGAATTGTTGTCCTTCTGTGCAAGGCCTCGCGCCAGATAACAGAACGCGGTCCGTCGATCACTTGGGCAGAAACCTCTTCGCCGCGATGTGCCGGCAGACAGTGCATGAAGATCGCATCGCTCGCCGCCAAATCCATTAAATGGGAATCAACGGCGAAGGGCCCCAAGGCTTTGGTCTTCTCCGCTCGATCAGATTCGGGATCACCCATTGACATCCAGACATCGGTATAAAGGACGCTCGCATTCTTGGCAGCAAGTTCTGGATCATTAAGTACCTCGATCGTCGCTCCGCTTACCGCGGCCAACTTTCTTGCTTGTGCAACAACAGCGGCATCGGGGGCCCATTTGCCGTCAGGGGTTGCCACGACAACATGAGCACCCATGATGGCTCCCATGATCAACCACGAATGGGACATGTTGTTTCCATCGCCCAGGTATGTGAACTTGCGGCCCGAAATATCTTCCCCAAAATTCTCGCGGATGGTTAGCCAATCAGCGAGCAGTTGAGTTGGATGATCATCATCGGTCAGGGCGTTAATTACGGGAATCGCCGCGGATCGTCCGAGTTCATCGACGTCAGTCTGCGCAAATGTTCGAATAATTAGCGCGCTCGCAAATTGGCTGATAACTCGCGCGGTATCTGCAATCGTTTCACCGCGTCCCAACTGCAGATCATCTCCGCGAATGAAAATTGGTGTCCCGCCCAGATGTGCGATAGCGGTCTCTGATGCCAAACGGGTTCGAGTTGAAGGCTTGGTCATGTATATCGCCACGGTTCGGTTTTGGAGCGCGGTATGGGCTTTCAAAGGATCCTTTGCAAAATCTGCAGCGGTAGAAAGGAGCAATTCAACGTCAGCGCGCGACAAATCTGCTGTTCGAAGTAGGTCCTTCATTTCTTTATCTTACTGGAGCAAGTATTCTTCGCGGCATGGAAATATCGCAGCTCTCGCCCTACGAAGAAGGGCTCACCGACCTTCTGACAAAGCCCGAGCTCAAGGTTGAGGACGGCGATCATGATCGCTTCTCCCACTATGTAAAAAAGGGAAAGATTCTCGAATCTGCGGTAAGCGGTAAGGCTGTGCGTGCGCTGTGTGGAAAGAAATGGGTTCCAACACGCGACCCAGAGAAATTCCCGATCTGCCCTGTTTGTAAGGAGATTTTTGCGGGGCTTCGCCCCGCCCCGGAAGAGAAATAAGCGCACACCCGATACCCTAAAAACCTTATGCAATCTCAGAAGCAGGCCCCTCTGCGCCTTATCGCGATTGCCTCTGCCCTAGTAATCTCTTTGAGCGTTTTATTTCCAATTTCCAATGCGCTGGCCCAATCTCCGCCGCGCAAGATTCTTACGGGATGGATACCTTATTACTCGATGAAAACGGCTCTTCCGTCGGCTGTTGCCAACGGAGATCTTATAAAAGAGGTCATGCCCTTTTGGTATACCTTAAAAAGTGAAACCAAGATCACGGATCTATACACACCGTCCAATCCCGCCGTGCCGATGACTACACCTCTCACGACGATGAGGGATTCGGGATTTACGATTCTCCCTACGATTACCGATGGGACAGATAAGTTGGTATTGGCAAAACTGCTATCAGCCTCGGCGACTCGGACGCAAGTTGTCAAGACAATCACCAACCTTGTAGTCACTAATAATTTTGATGGCATTGACCTCGACTTCGAAGGTTTCGCCTTCTCAGATGGCACCGCATCCTGGCCGGCAACCAGAGTTAACTGGGTTGCATTCATCCAAGAGTTGAGTACGAGTCTTCACAGCTTTGGCAAATTGCTTTCTGTTACGACTCCCGTGTTGTTCGATCCTGCAACGGGCAAAAAGGGGTACTACGTATATGACTGGGCTTCGATCTCATTAATGATCGATCGTTTGCGGATTATGACGTATGACTATTCGACGACTTCACCCGGACCCATTGGTCCTATTACGTGGGCCGAGCAGTCAATTTCGTATGCAGTTTCTGTGGTTCCTGCGTCCAAGGTCTATCTCGGGGTAGCTGGATACGGTCGCGACTGGGTCAACAAGGTTGACGGCGTATGTCCCAGTGCGGTTGCGAGTGTGATCGTCCCAGGCGCGAAAGCCGCCACATTTGTGATGCGCGATGCCACCAACCTCGCAAGTAGTTATGGCGCAACGCCCACATATAACAATACTTTCGGTGAAGCGACGTTTACCTATCAGAAGGTTTATTCGGGGACTGCCGGCAACGGCCTGGCAACAACATGCACCGCAACTCGTACCGCTTGGTATCAAAGTGCCCAGAGTTACAGTGCGCGCGCCCAACTTGTCGCAAAATATCGTCTCGGTGGAATAACTGCGTGGACGCTTGGCATGGAAGACCCCACGGCCACTGATGCGGTTCGGCAAGTTGCCCAAGCCATCGCACCAGATCAGATAATGAGTTCAATTACGACGGACAAAAATGCTTTTGGATATACGGTCCCCATAAATATCACGGGCCTGTTTCAACTCCCGGATAAGACCCCGGTCTCTGGGCTGACACTTCGCTTGGAATTAAAGGAAACCGGCGCGAGTACCTGGCGCAACATTCTCGATGTCACGACTGGAGCGGACGGCCTCGTTGCCACTTCACTGATCGTTGGTAGGAATGCGGCCGTCCGATTTTCATCGGATGCAACCTGGGAACGCTTGGCATCGCAAAGTGTCGAGAAACCTCTCATTGTTACTCGTCTCATCAGTGCCGCACCGCCTGCATCGGCCTTTGTTGATACGCCATTTACGATTGGCGGAGCAGTCCAACCGCGTGAAGCCGGTATCCCAGTGACTCTTGAGGAATACGTGGGCGGTAAATGGCGCAGTGCGAGCAAGCCAACAGCAACTGACGGGGGCGGTCAATTCAATTTCTCAACTATTGAGAATGCGCGCGGGATAGTGCGATATCGGATCTCTGTGGCCGACAATGCGAATATGCAAGGAGCGACTAGCCCTATATTTGCGATAGTAATCTACTAGCCGAGGGGTTTGATGCTACAAATGGACGGCAAAGTTGAAGAACTCACTGATCCTTTGTTTTTTGTGGATCGGCCTTGGGTGACGATTGTTTGGGATGATCCCGTTAACCTGATGAGTTATGTAACTTACGTCTTTATCGAACTGTTTAGTTATTCAAAAGAGCGAGCAACTGAACTGATGCTGCTGGTTCACAACGAAGGACGAGCTGTTGTAACAAGTGGGCGACGAGAGGAAATGGAGCGGGATGTGGCCAGGCTTCACGAGTACGGCCTCTGGGCAACCCTTGCGCGCGATGATCACTAATCCCCCCCGAGGCTTCGTAAGATTTAGTGAAGAATCTTTCATGCTCGATCTCTCCGAGAGTGAGAAAGACGTCCTCATAAACTTGTCGGGACAACTTGTGGAGATTCTGGCAGAACGGGTGGATGCCGCCCACGCGGACCCGTTGGAAAAGTTGGTAGGAATTACGGGTCACGATTCGCCACCCGATGATGAAGTTCTTTTGCGGCTGTTACCAAACGCATATGCCGACCCAGTAGACTCCTCGGAATTTCGCCGTTACACCGAATCGGATTTGCGCAGGAAAAAATCGCAACATGCGATGCTCGTTCGTTCTCAGATAATGGAACTTGAAAGCGGCAGCATCATGCTGGATTATGATGAAGCAAAGGCATGGCTGGGGGCCCTCAACGACATTCGGTTGGCCTTGGGTGTGAGGCTGAAAGTCGACGAGATCGCTAACGAAGGTCTTGATTTGCTCTCTCCCGAAGATCCCATGCGCGCCGTATTTGCTGTGTACTCATGGTTAGGTTGGATGCAGGAGAGTCTGGTGCTGGCGCTAATGGAGGAATCTGATCCCGAAAATGCAGAAGAAAATGGACGGCCATGACTCTTGAGATATCGAGTCACTTTGTCGATGCAATCTTAAACCAGTCGCGCGCGGAGTACCCGAACGAGGCTTGCGGCGTAATTGTGGGACCGATCGGTTCTGGCCGCGCCCTACGTATGAAGCCAATGATCAATGCCGCTCAATCACCGGTCTTTTACGAGTTCGCTGCCATGGATCTCTTGGGCCTCTACCGTGAAATCGATGATCGCGACGAAGAGATTGTTGTTATTTACCACTCTCATCCTGGCTCGGAGGCATATCCCTCGCATACTGACATTGCATATGCAGGTGAGCCAGGTGCGCATTACGTGCTTGTCTCCACCCGAGCGGAGATTGCACCTGTAACTGAGTTTCGATCCTTTCGAATAATTGATGGCGCGATCATCGAAGAATCGGTGGCAATTACCGATTAGCGGCAAAATTGGCAATAATTACGCCATGTCAATCGAAGTGCGTATCCCAACGATCATGCGACCATTTACTAAAGATCAGAAAGTTGTCACGGCAACGGGAGCCACTCTCTCTGCGGCAATCACCGACCTGGATAATCAGTACCCGGGTATTGGCGATCGACTCCTCGAGAACGGCGTCTTGCGCAGATTCATTAATGTCTATGTCAATGACGAAGATGTCCGATTTTCTGGCGCGCTTGATACCGCATTGAAATCTGGCGACTCGATAACAATTCTCCCCGCGGTCGCAGGCGGCTGATTCTGCGCGAAGGTAGGCTAGAGACTGTGAGCGATGCCCCGATTGGAATATTTGATTCAGGGGTAGGCGGTTTGACGGTTGCGCGAGCGATATTAGATCAACTTCCCAATGAATCCACGCTTTATATCGGTGACACCGCGCGTGGACCCTACGGTCCTCGTCCTATTGCCGAAGTTCGCACATTCGCCCTTGAGTCATTGGATTTCCTGGTAGCTCAAGGAGTTAAAGCAATTGTTATTGCGTGTAATACCGCTAGTGCCGCGATGTTGCGCGATGCGAGGGAGCGATATTCGGTTCCCGTTGTCGAAGTTATCCAGCCTGCTGCGCGTCGCGCGGTTGCGGCTACTCGAAGCGGGCGAATTGGCGTGATTGGCACACAGGCGACGATTGATTCCAAGGCATATCTGGATGCCTTCGCCGCTGCGCCTCAGTTAACGATCACTTCAATCTCGTGCCCGCTTTTTGTGGAATTTGTAGAACGGGGCGAAACCTCTGGACCTGAGATTACCGAGATCGCCAGAAAGTACCTTGGCCCGGTAATGGCCGCCGATGTCGACACTCTGGTGCTCGGGTGTACCCACTATCCACTACTAACGGGCGTCATTTCATATGTTATGGGCAATGGGGTTTCTCTGGTTTCCAGTGCCGAAGAAACAGCGAAAGACCTCTACCGCGTGTTAGTGGAAAACTCTCTGCTTCGAACGACACAAGAGCTCCCGCCAACCCACCGTTTCTTGGCAACTGGGGATGCTGCTTCTTTTGAAAGATTGGCAAGAAGATTTCTTGGTCCTGAGGTGGGACGGGTTGAACATCAGGAATTGTCCTAGGAGAGGAAGAGATGTCGCGTATTGATGGAAGAAAGAACTCAGACCTACGTCAGATCAAGTTCACACGCAGTTGGCTCGATCACGCAGAAGGATCGGTTCTGGTGGAGTTTGGCAAGACGCGCGTCCTCTGTGTCGCATCTTTTACACCCGGTGTTCCGCGCTGGCTCAAAGACAGCGGAAAGGGTTGGGTTACCTCTGAATACGCGATGTTGCCGCGAGCAACGCACACCCGATCTGATCGCGAGAGCGTAAAAGGCAAATTGGGAGGGCGAACACAGGAAATATCGCGACTTGTCGGACGTTCCCTGCGCGCCATTGTTGATATGAAGGAACTTGGAGAGAACACAATCGTGATCGATTGCGATGTGTTGCAAGCCGATGGTGGTACTCGCACCGCCGCCATCACTGGTGCGTATGTGGCATTAGTTGACGCAATTGCCTGGGCGAAGGCGAAGGGCTTTATAGCGGCAAAATCTCATCCACTTTTAGACTCAGTTGCTGCGATCAGTGTTGGAGTTATCGATGGAGTGCCGATGCTAGATCTTTGTTATGAAGAAGATGTAAGCGCCGACACGGATATGAACATCGTATGCAGTGGCGATGGACGCTTCATCGAAGTACAGGGAACTGCCGAGGGTCAACCTTTTGATCGCGCGCTACTAGATGGTCTGCTGGACCTCGCGGTTGCTGGCTGCCGAGAATTAACCACCCTTCAAACTGCAGTTCTTGCCACAACCTGAGCGATGTTTGGGCGCTGAGTTCTGTGAAGTTGGTACTTGCCACCCGTAATCCCGGAAAAATCGTCGAGTTCCGACGAATCCTGGAAGATTTGCATCCGCGCTCCATCGAGTTGGTAGGACTTGAGGACTTTCCGCATCTGCAAGACGTGGAAGAAACGGGTGAAACTTTTCTCGAGAATGCACTACTTAAGGCGAGAACTATCGTTGCAGAGACGGGATTACCAGCGATTGCAGACGATAGTGGCCTATGCATAGACGCATTGGAGGGAGCCCCAGGGGTTCGGTCGGCACGATGGTCTGGTGTCCATGGCAATGATGCTGCCAACATTGAAAAAGTCCTGGGGCAACTCGAACATATCAAGGATGCCGAACGGGGCGCTCACTTCACTTGCATTACAGCTTTTGTTATGCCAGATGGGCGCGAGAGCACGGTCGAAGGGATTTTGTGGGGATCCATTTTGAGGCATCCCATCGGTAGTTTCGGATTCGGCTATGACCCCATTTTCTTGCCTGAGGAAAGCAAACTTTCCTTGGCGCAATTGGATGCGCAGAAGAAGGATGCGATAAGCCACAGGGGACAATCTCTTCGCGCAATAGCACCGCGGGTAGCGAAATTGCTCGGGGGCCTGGGGTAACCTTCTCCCATAAGTGTGCGTTTCCTAAAGTACGTACTGCTACCTGAGGAGTGACTGTGGCTGTAAAGAAAGCGGCAAAGAAGAAAGTAGCTGCGCCAAAGAAAAGCGCCTCCAAGAAAGTCGCGCCGAAAAAAGTAGCTGCCACGAAGAAGTCGGTGGCTAAAAAGACTGCTAAGAAAGCCGTGGCCAAGAAAGCCGTGGCGCCGAAAAAGGCAGCAAAGAAAACTGCGAAGAAGCCAGTAACAACTCGGAAGAAGGCCGTCGCCAAAAAGGCGACCAAAAAAGTCGCTTCGAAGAAGAGCGCTGAGATAATTGTTATTCCGGAGGCACCGATTCCCGGGTCGCGCAGTGCGCGAGTAGAAATCGTTTCAACTCCAATTCCAACTCCAACCCCAACCCAAGCACCATTCATTATTCCGGTTGTACCAACAATGCCAACCCCAATCAAAAAACCAGGGGCATCAGGGCGGGTAGTTTTCGCTGTTGTAGTTGGGATAGTTATCTTGGGCTTAATAGTTTGGGCAAAGGGAAATAATTCGGATTCGACTGCGAAGCCGACGCCTTCTCCCACAGCATCAACAACGCCTACATCTAGTATGACGGATACTCCTTCTCCAACTCCCAGCGCATCTGATACTTCAGCTGTCCTCGCTGCCCATGAGGCCCCGCAAGGTGTGGTCGCTCATTACACATCAACTGGCGCCACAATTTTCTGGAAAGCCCCAAGTGCCACGGATGGTTTGACTGGTTACAACATTGAGATATCGGTTAGTAATGGCCCATGGAAGTTGATCTCCACCGTTCCGCTAGCGCAAATGTCCCTTGATGTGAAGAAGGAAAACGCCTCCGGTTGGACATCCTTCAAAGTTTCCAGCGTCTACGCAGATTCGATGACAGTGGCAGCAAAGGCGTTTGGATTGCCAGGCACCTATTCGTAAATAATTTGGGAAATAGCCCTCGCGTAGAGATATGCGGGGGTTATTTTATTTCTCGCGTTTTAAGAACCGAAAGAATTGCGTCAACATAAGCGGTGACGCCATCGGGGACCAGATGCACTCCATCAGGCCCGAAATATTCAGGATGACCAGTGGAAATTTTTCGCCAGTCTATGACATTTGTTTGCTGGTACTTCTTGGCAAACTCTTCAATGAGCGCGTCATTTACATCTCGCCACGGTCTGGGAACTGCGGTGTTTACCAGAATTATTTGCGGCTGGTCTTTGATTTCTTCAAATACAGCCACGACTTCCTCACGAGTAAGGCGATTGTTGTTGCCTAAATCCAAGATCACAGGAGAGTCGACCAGCCCAAATTTGTCGTGGTGAAGTACTGTGATGAGTTCTCCCGCCTGGCGTCCCACTCGCGCGTTTACCAATCCAATCGCCACATGTTGGCTGAGTGCGTACCGAATTCCCAATATGACCGAGTCACCTGTTAGCCAGACAGAGGGACTGGACGCAGATGGCACTTTGATCCGCGGTGCAGGAAAGCTGAGATCGGCTTTGAGAGCAGCACGTGCGCGGGCGTCGTAGGCCAATGCATTTGCACTCACCAACGAAGTGGCAATTACGATCCCTAGAAACCCGGCGAGTACCGAACTTTTCTGGCGAATTTGCACCTTCTTCGTACGATATTTCATTCCTCTAAACCATGTTTCCATTGCGCCGGACCGTATTGGCAACTCAATCCATCGAAGAGATATATCGGCAAGAGCAAAGACGATTAAAATTCGAAGTGCATATAGTGCCCATGTCGCACCTGCTAAATCGACGGTCGGTCTTGTTACTTGAAAAATGATCCAGTGCCAAAGATAAATTGCGTACGATCGTTCTCCAATCCAGAGAATGGGTTTCGTCGACAGCAGTGGTGCGAAGCGAGAAGCTGGGTGAACAAGGGAGGTGATGATGGCACAGCCGAATAGACCAGCGAGAGGAAATGCAAGGCGATACAAGGTGGCATCGCTCTCATTGATAAAGAGAAAGCAGGCGGTGATTCCAAGTAGGCCAACTACGCCGATTCCGTCAACGAAATCCTGTGCACGTTTGGAAATTTTGGTGCTCAGATTTTGCGGTACCCAGCTCACAGCTAATGCTGCCCCAAGAAATAATCCAATACTATGAGTATCCGTTCCGAAGTAGATATGGCTAACGCGTTGCGAATTTGATGCATCCATGCGTAGAGAGAGAAATAGAAGTGCGCCACCTGAAATTGTCGCGATTGCGATTGCCGCTCCAGGAATCATTTTCTTGCCAAATTGCTTAAGCACAAGAAGCAGAATTAACGGCCAAACTAAATAGAACTGGCTTTCTACGGCGAGTGACCACGTGTGCTGCAATAAGGGAGGTCGGCCAATCGCCTCGAAGTAGTCCTGGTGGCGGTAGACAAGAGCCCAATTCATAGTGCCTGTCATAACGAATGGAATATCGGTCAAGAATCTCTTAATGGTCTCCGGTGCCCAGACCCCAACGAACAACGCTGTCGAAACAATCATGAAGAGAAGGGCTGGTATCAACCGTCGAATACGGGCGGCATAAAAACCACGAAGATCTAAGCCGCCGCTGCGCTGAATGGAATCAAGGAGAAGACGTGTGATGACATAGCCGGAAATAACAAAGAAAAGATCTACGCCCAGAAAACCACCAGGGATCCAGCCAAAACCTAGGTGATAGAGGAGTACGGCCACGACTGCGACGGCCCGCAGACCGTCAATGGCTGGAATATGGCTGATGCTTCGCTTTGCCACCATGTGGAATTACTTCCGCTTTGCGGTGGTTTTCTTAACCACTTTCTTTACTGACTTGTGTGGTGCGTCAATAGCGGGCTTGGTTCGCTCGCTGGCAATCTTTATGGGGCCATTCTTAACAACGGTGTCGTCGGCGTTCAAACTATCGATCACACTTTTTTGTAGTTGGGCAAGATGAAGAAAGGCAGTCTCCAAGCGCGAACGCGATTGATGGATCGCACTCTCGGCCGCATCTAAGGATTGAACTTGCACTTTGTAGAGCCGCTCCGCTTCTGAAATAACGCCAGAAAGCCACTGGCGATATTCGCGAATATCGTGCGTTGCCTCCCCAATGATCCGTTCGCCTTCTCGTCGCGCCGTTGTGGTCAGATGACTGGCCTCGCGCTTCCTATTTTCCAGGAGTGTTTCAGCTTCGAGTTCGATTTTCTCGCGCAATTCTTGCGCTTCGGTCTCAGCAGCCTGGAGATATTTTCTCCCGCGAGACTCAGCGCTAGATAGAACCGACTTAGCTTTCTGTTCCGCGCTCTCCAGGGCATCCTTAGTCTGTCTGGCCGTATCGTTAATAACGCGGTCGGCCAAGGCCTGTGCCTTTGCTTCGCGAAGCTGGGCCGACTTGATTATGGTCATCGCTGTCTCAGTGGCGAGGATTTCAAACTCTTCCTTGGACAGGGCATTGATGTCACGGCGAGACCGAAGGTCGGCAAGTTGTGCTTCGAGTTCTCTTATTCGATCAACTGAACCAGGGGTGTTTGTTTCTTCGCCTTTAAATCCAACCCAGTTAAGGAAGGAACTCTTCTCACTCATTGCCTCTGGCCCCTTGTCTGCTGGCTAATTACCGCTAGGAGGACAGGTTAGAGCAACAAGGGAGGCCGTCAAAAGTGCCAGATTTACGGGTAAGCAGATGCTCAATGCTGGCGATAGATGGCAATAGAGACCCCTATGTATTGGGAGATCCATGCGGCAATCACAAAAATATGGAAAAGCTCGTGGAATCCAAAATATCGCGCATACCGCCCCGGCTTTTTTAGGGCGTAGAACACAGCTCCCAGTGAATAGAAGAGCCCACCAAGCAAAATAGGAATAAGAATCCAGAGGCCGCCAGAGCGATACATCGCGGGAGCAAAAACAATTGCGCCCCAACCTAGAAGTAGGTAGCTCGCGACGTAGAGCCACCTCGGCGCATTAATCCAAAAAATTCGCAGTCCGACTCCAAGAATCGCCCCACTCCACATGATCGCTAAAAGGATGGTTCGGTCTCGTCCATTAAGCAGAGTCACCGCAAATGGTGTGACTGATCCGGCGATCAGTAAATTTATATTGGCGTGGTCCCAACGCCGCCAAATCTTCTTCCTTTTCGGACTCCACTTCACTCGATGATAAAGCGCCGAAACGGTAAAGAGGGTTATGGCCGTCAATGAATAAAGAGCTACCGCAAATTTAAGGGAGTCCTTACTCAATATAAAAAGAACAAGGGAGGCCACAAAGACCACTGGTGCCGCTCCCAGATGAAACCAACCCCGTAGCTTCGGTGGTTCGATGATTGGCTCCATCTTGGTTGACACCATAGAGCAGAGTCTACGCCCCGCCCCCTTAGGAAGAAATTCTCGCCCCTGCGAACCCAGTTTCCAGGTCGGCTTTGATGTCATTAATATTTTCAAGGCCAAGGCTCAAGCGCACCAGCCCAGGCGTCACGCCCGCATCGAGTTGCTCCTGCGCACTCAGTTGTGAATGGGTTGTGCTTGCCGGGTGGATAACTAGTGACCTGACATCACCGATATTTGCTACGTGGCTAAAGAGTTTGAGAGATTCAACAAATCTCTTTCCTGGTTCGATGCCGCCTTTGAGTTCGAAGGAGACCACTGCGCCGGAACCTTTAGGTGCGTACTTCTTTGCAAGGGCAAACCACGGAGATGAAGGCAGAGATGCGTAGTTGACTTTCTCGACATCTTTGTGCTCCTCGAGCCATCGCGCTATCTCTTTGGCATTTTCAAGATGGCGATCAATTCTAAGACTTAAGGTTTCCAGTCCCTGTGCCAGGAGCCATGCATTGAATGGACTTACCGCGGCGCCAATGTCTCGCAATAACTGCAGACGAATTTTGAAAACGTAAGAGAGGTTGGCACCGAAAGCTGAGCCGACCCCTAATGCTTGCGCGTAAACGAGTCCGCCGTAACTATTATCGGGTTCATTGAAATTCTTGAAACGCTCGGGGTACTTTGCGTAATCGAACCGTCCTGCATCAACAATTGCCCCCACAATCGTGTTGCCATGACCAGATAGGAATTTGGTAGCCGAATGGACCACAACATCTGCTCCATGTTCGATGGGTCGGATCACATACGGAGTTGCCACTGTGTTGTCGACGATGAGCGGGACGCCAAACTCGTGAGCAATGCGTGCGACGCCTTCGATGTCTAGTATTTCGTTCTTTGGATTTGCGATGGTCTCACCAAAGAATGCTTTGGTATTTGGACGAAATGCTGCACGCCACGATTCGAGGTCATTTGGATCGTCAACGAAGGTTACCTGCACGCCAAATTTGGGAAGTGTGTAATGGAACAAATTGTAGGTTCCTCCGTAGAGACTCGGGCTGGAAACTATGTGGTCGCCTGCTTCGGCCAAATTAAGGATTGAGAAAGTCGTTGCCGCTGATCCAGAAGCCAGTAAGAGTGCCGCAACACCGCCTTCGAGTGCCGCCAGTCGTTGTTCGACCACGTCTTGCGTTGGATTATTGATGCGGGTGTATATATTTCCCAGTTCTGCTAGGCCGAAAAGATTTGCGGCATGAGTCGTGTCCCGGAATTGATAGGCCGATGTTTGATAGATAGGAAGTGCCCGTGCGCCAGTAGTGGGGTCGGCGGTTTGACCGGCGTGAATTTGAAGGGTCTCGAAGGACCATTCTTGAGTCTGTGACATCTGTTCTCATATTTCCTTTCTCTGCGTAATCTCATCCCTTGTGGAATGGCGCGAGGATAGCGAAATTTGCAAAATTGTTCTCACGAGCGCCTCCTAGCTGCGAATCAGGGGCAGTTGCTAACGCCATCTACTTGTCGTAGTAATAGTATGCGTAAGTGAGCAATGAAAATTTTTTCGAGGGCTTAGGAACAATTTCTATCCAGGCTATCGATTCGGATTATCCAAGACCGGAAAGCAAGAGCATTTATGATGAATGGGGCGAGATGGCGCCCGAGATTCAGGACATGGTCATGTCTCGATGGCTCATAACCCTCAGGCAGATGGACCAGAGCGAAATTCCCGTGGGTGATCTTTCTGCGCACGCCGTCTGGTATGGCCCGACGCCAGGATCGAGAGCGTTGAATATTGGTATCAGTCTTGTTGATGAATATCGTGGGAAAGGGATAGGCGCTATCGCACAACGTTTACTTGCGCAGGAATTACATGAGCAAGGTATTGCACGTGTTGAGGCGCAGACTGATATTGAGAACATCGCAGAGCAGAGGGCATTGGAGAAAGCTGGATTTTTGTATGAAGGCACGCTTCGAAGGGCGCAGAGTCGACTAGATGGACTACACGATATTCAGGTCTGGTCGCATATATTTGAAAAGGCTATCGAGACAGAGTGAATTATTCAGCAGATTGATACTTCAGTCTTCGTACGGATTTCAAAGTCAGCGGTAGAAGTGCGGCGACCAACGCCACTGATGCCGCGATGACCAGGGTGTGAGAAACTCCAATCCAACTAACCATTGGCCCAGCAAATGCGATCCCTATTGGAGCGAGGGCATAGGAGCCGAATGCATCGTAAGAAACAACGCGTGAGTAAGACTGCTCTGGGATGTTTGACTGCATCGAAGTTCCCCAGACGACGGAGAAGATTTCTATTGCGACACCGGCGATTAATGCCCCAACCAAGGTGATTACCAATGGGAGCCTGAATCCCATGAAGAAGATCCATGCTGGGACGAGTGCGACAGAAACCATTCCGAGTACAAGCGGGCGAGCGAAATGAATCTTGATTGAGATGATTCCTCCGATAATCATTCCTGCCGTGATTGCTGCAAGATTATAAGACCAATTTCGAGGCCCGTGACCCCCGGAGTTGAAAGCGAGGGGGCCAAGCACAGAAATAGTTGCTTCGAAGCAGAGATTGATGAACGTAAATCCGATAACCACCGCCACGACCCAAGATCTGGAGATGAATTCGAACCATCCGATTTTGAGATCATGAAACATAGAATTCTTTTCACGTTGGGGCATGGGAGGCAGGTTGATATTCCATACGAGCAGCCCCGCGATCGTGAAGGAGATCGCATCTACGAGAAGTGCCCAGCCTGATCCGTACAGAGTGACCACAGTTCCGCCAATGAGGGCACCAAAGACGAATCCAAAATTGCTTAGCAGGCCAACAACCGCATTGCCTTTTTGGAGAGAATCTTTAGGGAGTATTTCTGGAAGCACGCCAGACATGGCCGGCCACCAAAGGGCGTTGAGGATCCCGAATAGTGCACCCATGAGGCAAAGGAGTGGAACGTTGGCAAAACCTGCGATAAAGGAAATTGCACTTGTGCCCGCGATAAGACTGCCTATTACGTCACTGCCACCAACAATTCGATTTCTTTTGAATCGATCTCCGATTACTCCGCCGAGCAACATGAAAACAATCATTGGAGCGATTCGGGCGGTCATTACCAAACTCAAATCGGTGCCAGTAGCGCCTTTCAGGCTTAGAACTCCGTAGGCCAGCGCAATGGGAGAGAGACCGTTTCCCACGTTGGATATGAAACGCGAAAGAATTAGAGGGATAAAACCCGGAAATCGAGAGAGATCCCTTAACTCCTTAAGCATGATTGACGTACGGATTATTGCCCACGGGCAATTGTGTCATGCCGTGAAGATCTCTCGGAGAGACAATTTCCGAGAGTATTCGATTGAACCGTAACGAAATAGCCGGACCGCAAGTCGCAGCACGATTGCGGAGAGGAGCCATAATTCGGCGACCACAAAGATCCCTTGCCAGAGCGGAAGGCTCCCAAAGCCATTACGGAGCATTCCCGTAACAGGTGCTGAATAAGGGAAGTACGAGAAAATTTGGACGATCAGCGCGTGCGGGTTGCTTGCTATGAGAGAGAAAATATAGAAGGGCACGACAATCATGGTGACTAGGCCACCAAAGATCGGTCCTGCATCCTTCGCCGTTGGCATCGCTGCGCCAAGGGCAACGAGAGTGCCTGTGAAGAGCGCGAAACCGCCAAGGAGTAAGAGTGCACCAAGTGCCATCTGTTGAGGGTTGAAGACAAGGTGAGATAGATCAATATTGGGAAGGTGAGGTTGGCTACGGAAGAAGAAGAATCCAATCAGAATTGGCAATGCGAAAAAGAAAATTTGGAGAATCCCCAACGCAAATAACGATATGACTTTCCCAAGAATGAGATTCGTGGGGTTGATCGTGGTCAAAATCATCTCAGTGACTCGATTTTCCTTCTCATCGAGGGTCGAGGTGAGCATCTGATTCCCGAGTAGAATAATTATGAGGTAGAAAAGTACAAGAAAAAGCATAGCTGGGATAAGCGCATTCATCCCGCCGGCTGTCTTGCCACTCTTAAATGTGGTCGTCGTTGACTTGATGCCTCCGCGAGCGATGGTGCTGATCTCAGTTGATCCGATCTTGTTTTCGATGCTGGTCTGAAGAATGTTGACTGCTACAGAGGCATACTTGCCATTATCAAATACACCCTTATCTGCCCCATAAATGGAAATCGGCGCCATGGATGGATGGGTTGGATAAAGAAAGAAAGCATCAATCTTTCCCGACTTAACCAACGAAATCCCAGCTTCAGCGCTGGCAGCAAGTATCCCCTTAAATTTTGCAACGATGTTCGTGTCGACAAACCCAGAGTTATCTAGATACTCAAAAGAGAACTGAGCATTCTTTTGATTGTCTGCCGTCTTTGCAGAGTTGCTGTTCGACACAACGACTAGCGCGAAGATGACCACAATCAATAGAGGCATCGCGAGTACACCGACCCAAAATCTTCGTTTCTTGATGGTTCTCATAATTTCAAATGTAACCACGTTAGAGAGATTATGCGGTTTCATGTTTCCCTCCACGGAATTCTTCATCGCCGTATATTTCAACAAAGATGTCGTCGAGTGATTTACGAGCAGGCGAGAACTTGCTAACGGATACACCGGCCTGCACTAGTTTTCGCAATATGTCCGCCGAATCCGCCCCGTTTGCGACTTCGAGCTTCGTATTGGAGCCATCGTCTTCTACTATTTTGTACTGATCCGAGTGAGGTATTTGCCCGTGATGCTCAATAGAAATCAACATACTTCCAAACTGCTCTTGGACTTCTTTGACAGTGCCATAAGCCCGGCTCACTCCTTCCTTGAGGAGAATTATTCGATCGCAAAGGCGTTCAACTTCCTCCATTTGATGAGTAACCATAAGGACTGTTGCGCCGAGTGCTTTTTGATCATCGATAATATTCATCAGTAGCCGGCGATTCACTGGGTCAAAACCCTTTGTTGGTTCGTCCAGTATGAGAAGTTCGGGTTCATTCATAATCGTCACACCAAGTTGAACTTTCTGCTGTTCTCCGCTCGAGAGCTTGTAAACGGAAGTTTTCTCCTTATCAGCAAGTCCGACTCGTTCCAGAAATTCCAGCGACCATTTGTAAGCAGATGCTCGGCTCAGACCCTTGAGTTTGCCGAAGTACACCATCACATCTATTACGGGTTCCTTCTTATACAGTCCTCGCTCTTCGGGTAGATAGCCAAGATTAATGCCATTCTCAGGTCTAAATATTCTGCCATTTATATGCAGAGTGCCTTGCGTAGGTTCGTAAATTCCCAACAGCGCACGAATAGTTGTGGTCTTACCTGACCCATTACTTCCGAGCAACCCGAAGGTCTCTCCAGCGTGAATGTCAAAGGAGAGGTCACGAATAACGTTTTTTTTGCCAAAGGCCATACCAAAATGGTCTACGCATACAAGTGGCGCGGTTTCGTTCATGATGTCTTCGTTAGCGTTTCGGTCTTGGACGAATATTCAGTGCACCGATAACCAGGTAACCGTACGCGATGGCGAAGGCAGGGATCGCATTCCAGCGCTCGAGGGGGTTCTTGGACAGCAGATTTACGATCGCACTTAGCGCTGAGAGGATCAAGAAGATCCTCGCCAGGAGGTGACTTGCATTTGACCAGACCCCGCTTCGTTTGAAGAGTTGAACGAGAAAGATCAATTGAAATATCACAACAATTGCCTGAACCCCGTATGTAAATCGGAGCGCGCCCGAGAACGAATGTAATTGTCCACCGGCAACGCGAGGGGCCACCGAGGTAACATTGAGAGCGACTGAGGCCGTCAAATAAAACGTCCAGGCGAGAGAGAGCAGTGAGGCAGCCAGGACAACTAACCTTTTCATATCTTTCCGTTTCTCATATTGGGCAGTGAAGAACTTACCTCAAGAACTCCACGAAAGGATCTCTTTTACGGTTTGAACCTCGCTCATTGGATAATGACTCCATATAGGAGCCAAGTATTTATCGGAGATTTTCAAAAGATCCTTAGCGGCCGCTTCTGGTTGTTGCGCAAGAGCGTCGGAGAGAGCCCTCCCTATTTCAGGATGCGCAAATTCGAACCTTCGTGAAACATCCAATCTGTCCAAGCGCTGATCATGAGGTAATCGCCTGGTGAGTACCTTGAGGAGAGCCGTCGTAGCGATTCCGCGAATCCCTTGCCCAGCGGTAAGCAGTTCGCCTCGTCGAGCTCGTCCTACTTGGATGACCAGGACCGACAAGAAGTGTCTAAAATCGCCGAGGTCATCTCCGACCACTACTTCAGGGAGCCGGTCCCTCGCCAAGGAGAGTGCCTGTTCTACTTCTTCGTTGCCGTATGCAAGACGGTGGTGGTTGACCATGCACTCTCGAAGTTCAGCACAATCAAAGATGGCGAACTCCAAAACATTACCTGACGCATATACAACTTTTAGACCATGTTCGGTCTCTCGGAACCAAAAGGCGATATTTTCTGGATTCGGTAACCAAGATAAGTCATTCCGCAGCGGTTCTTGTTCACCGGATTCTGTAATGACGAAAAAGTCGTGATCACTCCACTGATCAACTCGCTCGGTCTGGGCCGTTGATCCAACTAGCACTAAACCGATTATTTTGGCGTGCTGGATACAAGAATTTGTTAGTGACTCTGAATACTTTATGAAGGACGCGAGCGTGCCTATTGAATCCATTGTTGGATATTAACGGGGCGCGACGTTGGCGTCTTCATTTTCGTCCCACTCTGTACTAGGTTGGCGTCATGACAATGGAGTCACCAATGGCAACCGCCCTTGCCCAATTACGGCGAGCAGTAGATCAATTAGAACTTTCAGAAAATGATTGGAATACCCTCTCTACACCGAGGCGAATCCTAGAAGTGGCAGTTCCCCTCCGGCGAGATGATGGCCGAGTAGAGATATATAAGGGTTATCGCGTTCAATATTCCACTACTCGTGGTCCATCCAAAGGTGGCGTCCGTTTCCATCAAGATATTGATTTGGACGAAACTGTCGCCCTGGCGATGTTGATGACATGGAAATGCGCTCTGACAAATCTGCCCTTTGGCGGTGCGAAAGGTGGCGTTGCCGTAGATGCGCGCACTCTCTCACTTGAAGAGAACGAACGACTGACCCGGCGATATACCTCAGAGATATTGCCCATCATTGGCCCCGAACGGGATATTCCTGCACCGGATGTCGGAACCGATGAGCGAAACATGGCGTGGATGATGGATACATACTCTGTTAATGAGGGCTTTGCTGTTCCTGGCGTCGTGACTGGAAAACCTATCGTTCTGGGTGGCTCCCTTGGAAGAAACTCCGCGACTGGTGATGGGGTTGCTCTCTCCACTCGTGAGGCACTGAAGCTCCGCGGGATCAACCCCCAAGGTGCAACCGCGGCGATTCAAGGTTTTGGAAAAGTCGGATACTGGGCAGCCGTTGCCTTAGAAAAAATGGGTCTGAGAGTTGTCGCGGTTAGCGATGTGAATGGCGGAATTACCGGATTCACATCGCCTGAAGAGGCATTTGAGTATTCAAAAATTAATGGCACAGTGATCGGAATGCCGGGTACTGACCAGATGACTAATGAGGAACTGCTTGGACTCGATGTAGATGTCCTCATCCCAGCCGCACTTTCCGACTCGATTACGCATGCAACCGCCTCAAGTATTAAAGCAAAAGTAGTAGTTGAGGGAGCAAATGCACCTACAACTCCTGAGGGCGACGCGATCATGAACGAAAAGGGCATCCTTGTTGTTCCCGATATTTTGGCCAACTCGGGCGGTGTGATCGTTTCATATTTTGAGTGGGTACAAGATAAGCAGAACTATTTCTGGAGTGCTGAAGATGTGCGAGAGAACCTCGACAAGATTCTGATGAAATCAATCATTGAGGTCGAGGATCTTGCTAATGCGAAGAAGGTTACCTGGCGCGAAGCCGCCCATATGTTGGGTGTTGCCCGAGTAGCTGAAGCGCACAGATT
The DNA here is from genome assembly GCA_038244965.1 of Candidatus Nanopelagicales bacterium. GTDB lineage: Bacteria > Actinomycetota > Actinomycetes > Nanopelagicales > Nanopelagicaceae > QYPT01. The sequence continues at coordinate 25,193 of JBBRSY010000002.1, forward strand.
ACGAGGGCTCTATCCGTGAGTCAGGATCAGGACATGACGGAGAGCCAGAATTGGGCATTTGAGACGCTACAGATTCACGCTGGGCAAACATCCGATCCAGTGAATGGGTCTAGAGCTCTACCCATTTACCAAACCACCGCTTATCAATTCCGAGATACGCAACATGCCGCTAATGTATTTGGAATTGCCGAGGCCGGATATGTTTACACCCGCATAAACAATCCGACTCAAGATGTCGTCGAACATCGGATCGCTGCACTTGAAGGCGGAGTCGGCGCGCTTCTCGTCGCCTCCGGTATGGCAGCTACTGCAATTGCAATTATGAACGTTGCCCAATCGGGAGATCACATTGTTGCGAGCCCGCATGTTTACGGCGGTACTTACAATCTATTCAATTTCACACTTCCCAAATACGGGATAGAAGTTACGTTTGTTGACGATGCCCAAGACATGGATGCGTGGCGTAGGGCTGTTCGCCCAAACACCAAAGCGTTCTTTGGCGAAGGCATATCTAATCCGCAGGCCATCATGATCGATATCGAAGCGATTGCAAAAGTCGCCCATGATGCGGGTGTCCCATTGATGATAGATAACACGATTGCGACACCCTATTTCACCAAACCAATTGAATACGGTGCGGATATCGTCACGCACGCCGCAACGAAGTTTCTTTCCGGTCACGGGACGGCCATTGTCGGGGCCATCGTTGATTCGGGAAATTTTGACTATGCAAAATATCCGGAGAGGTTTCCGGGATTTAATACCCCCGATGAAAGTTACAACGGGCTGGTTTATGCTCAGACGTTAGGTGTCGGTTCGTCATTTGGCGCAAATTTTGCCTTCATTTTCAAAGCCCGGCTACAGTTATTGCGAGATATTGGCGCATCGGTATCTCCATTCAATGCTTGGTTATTGGCGCAGGGACTGGAGACGTTGAGTCTAAGAATGGATCGTCACGTAGAAAATTCTCAGGCAGTCGCAGAATGGCTGGAGAAGCACCCGCAAGTGGAGCGTGTGAGTTATCCAGGTTTACTGTCTTCGCCATTGCATCACTTGTCCAAGAAATACACGCCCAAGGGTCCTGGCGCGGTAATGTCATTTGAACTCGAAGGTGGTGTCGAGGCAGGACGGAAGTTTGTTGAAGGACTAAAAATGTTTAGCCACGTTGCAAATATTGGGGATGTTCGCTCGCTAGTGATTCATCCTGCATCCACTACGCATTCGCAATTGAGCCCTGGAGAGCAACTTCATGCGGGAATTACGCCCGGCATGGTTCGCTTGAGTATCGGGCTTGAAAACATCGTTGACATCAAAGCAGACCTAGAGTTGGGCTTTGCTGCGGCAAAGAAGTAGAAACAATTTCTACCTTTGTAGGGGTAGGGTGATCGAGTAACGAACCTCTTCTGGTTGGTAGCCGTCAATTTCTGCCGCCTTTGTTGCGCCGTCGAGAATGAACCCAAAGCTTTCGTAAAATTTCCTGCCACGTTTGTTCTCTTCGAGCACCCAGAGCGATAGCCATTTAGCGCTTTCGGGTACTTCCTTCAAGACTGTACGAAAGAGGGCAGATCCGATCCCCATTCCCCAGTTCTCGGGGGTCAAATAAATCGCGTAAAGCTCGTGGGTACGGTGTTGCTCAATATCTTCATCCCTGGATGGGCCAATACTTGCAAAGCCAATGATTTCGTTCTGGGCGTTCGCTGCCACAAAGACGTTACCTCTGATGCCGGAGGAAAGAATGGCATCCCAGCGAATCTTTCGGTCTTCCCATCGGAGAGCATCGAGCCATTGGTCGGGAAGAATTCCACGGTAGGCGCTCTGCCATGAACGCGTATGCACCCGGGCGATACCTTCGGAATCAGATAATTCCGCACATCGAATCTGAAAAGATTCAGGCATTGACGCTGGTTAGATGACTCCAGTGTTCAACCACTGGAGGATGGGCGAAGAACGGCCCAATGATCTCGCGCCATCTGAGGAAGGCATCTGACTTCCTAAAAGTTTCGGTGTGGTCTTCAAGTTTTTCCCAATGAATGATGAAGGTGTAAACGTTGGGGCGTTCAATTCCCTGGAGCAATTCAAAGTCTAAGAACCCGGGGGACTTAGACAAGACCGTATCGACGGCTACTTTAATCGCGACTTCAAATTCGGCCACGCGCTCTGAAATGATCTCTACAACGGCGATTTCGCTAATCATCTGCATTCCTCGTTCTCAATAATTTATCCCAGTGATAGAAAGATGAGCCCAATGATAACGACTACTATTCCAAACCAGCCACGTGTATTAATCGCCTCTCCTAGGACAATGGCCGCAAGTAAAGTCGCAGTGGCGGGTTCAGCCAGAATAAGGGTGGAGGCAGTGCTTGCCCGAACTTTTGCCAGACCATAAGCGTACGCAATGTATGCAATAGCGGTCGGAACAAGTCCCAGCCAGAAAATCATTACCAAACCCTTTGATGTCAATAGCCCGTGAGTTTCGCCGATAAAGAGCAACGGGATTGAAATGATCGCCGCTAAGGAGAAAATTCGAAACATCGCGTCAGTGATAGTCGCTCCTCTTGTCAGAGCACGCTTGCTTGTCACTGCAAACACGGAGTATGAAGCCCCGGCGCCGATTGCGAGTAGAAATCCGTGAAAATTGAAATCGGTCAAGCCCTTGGAAGTGCTCAAAATGAGGATTCCGCCAGTAGTCAAGAGGGTGGCAAAAAACCACCGTCTACTCGGCTTCTCTTTATGAATTAGGTAGGCCAAGATTCCAGTTAGTGCCGGAGCCGATCCAAGGGCCGTCACAGTTCCGATTGCGACGCCCGTGCTTTTCACCGCTGAGAAAAAAGTTATCTGGTAAAGAACTACAGCAATCGAGCTAAGCCAGAGGTCTTTCCCCGAAATCTTCGCAATCGACTTGGCGCTTGACCGATGAAAGAGATAGAGCAGGACCGAGCCAACGATGAGACGGCTACTTCCCACGGCAAGAGGTGAGACACCCGCAGGTCCGAGTGCTTGAGCGGTACCAGTTGTCCCGAAACAAATTCCCGCAAAGATGAGGGAAGCGTTGCGTTTGCCAAGGCTGGACACTGTGCAAGTTTAGGGGAGGGCTAGGCTCGCGGTATGAATCCTGCGCGAGACAGTGATGCCTCGAATGTTTGGGTGTGCGGTGAAGCTCTCATTGATATCTTGCCCGGCAATAACTCGGTCGTCGGTGGGGGACCGGCCAATACCGCGAAGGCACTTGCCCGCTTGGGTTGTCGTGTTCAATTCATCGATGGTATCTCCAATGACGTTCACGGCCAGTCCATACGCAGAGATTTGCAACGAGATGGAGTTGGCTTAGATCTCGCGCTTTCAAGTGAAAAACCAACATGTACCGCCGCGGTCACCTTGGGTGAAGGTGGTGGCGCTACCTACGAATTCCTTATTGATGGTACGGCTACTTTCGATTTCGACGCCTCTTGGTTGCCTGACCCAGAGCAATTTCGACCGTCGGTTCTGTACATTGGAACGCTGGCAACAATTATTGAACCTGGTGCCAGCCAACTATTTGATTGGGCCCTGCGCGTAGGCGAATTTGCACCGATTGTATTTGATCCCAATATTCGTCCCTCTGTTCTAAGTGACCGCCAAAAGTATCGCCTTGCGATTGAGAAATGGGTTGAGATTTCCTCAGTGCTTAAAGTCAGCGATGAGGACTTGGCCTGGCTTTATCCCGATGAGAGTATTTCTGAAGTTGCGCTTCGTTGGATTGCTGGAGGAAGTGCCTTAGTTGTTGTCACGCGCGGAGCTAAGGGCTTGATTGGGTTTACTGAAGGCGGTTTCGAAGAAGTTGAAGGAGTCGCGGTTGATGTGGTGGACACGGTCGGTGCGGGGGATACCGTGGGAGCCATTGTCGTAGAAGCGATTTTAAAATCGGGTGTTGCAGCAATTCATGGATTAGTGCTAAAGGAAGTGTTACATCGCGCAGCCGTTGCGGCGGCGATTACCTGTTCGCGCGCGGGGGCACAGCCTCCCCGAGCGTACGAGTTGCAAGAAGCACTGGAAATCTAGTTACAAGTAAAACTAGGGCTTGAGCACAATTCGTATTGGGTTGCCGATTTTCTTCTCTAAACTTTCGAGTGCAAGCTGAGCATCCGCAAGGGGCATTACTTCCGAAATCGAACCGGAAAGATCCAGTACTCCCGCGTCAGCCATCTCCGCCAGTTCGGCAGTGTGAGTGATATCCGAACCGAAATGTCCCATGATCTGCGTGCGCATGTAGATAAAGGCCATGTCACTAGGGATAGTGATCGGTTCATTGGCAATCCCGATGAGAACAAGCCGCCCGCCCTCTCGCAGTAACGAGAGTGATTGTTTGCGCACGGACGTCACTCCTGCGAAATCAAAAATCGCATCGAAACCTTTTATCGCCTTGATATCTGGATCTTGCGGATCGAATGCATAGTCAGCGCCAACCTTAAGCGCACGCTCTCTCGCCTCTGGCATCGGATCTATTGCGACAACGGGAGAGGCGCCCACAATTTTGAGAAGTTGAATAGCATGAATTCCAAGTCCACCGACACCAAAGACTGCTACGGATTCACCCTTTTGAATCTTTGCGGTTGTAGTAATTGCCGCCCAAGGGGTTGAGACTGCATCGGGAATGATGGCAGCCTCTTCAAAAGAGATATTTGCTGGTTTTTTAACAAGCAGTCCAGCCTTAATGATCACATAATCGGCAAATCCTCCGTCGTAATCAAATCCTTGGGTATGAATGCGTCCCAGTTCATCGCGTCCACCCGCGCAGACAATGACTTCATCGCCTATTTGCCAGGTATGCACTTCATCGCCGAGTTCATCAATCACACCAGAGACTTCATGGCCAAGAGTGACTACGTCACCATCTAAATAAGCAGGAGAGATAATTCCGCTGATGAAGTGGACGTCGGAGAGACAGACTCCTGCAGCCTTAACTGCAATTCGAACGTACCCCGATGGTGGATTCGGGATAGGAATCTCCACCATCGCGAATTTGCGAGTGGATACCGTGACGCGCCCTGCCCTCATGAGATCAACGTATTCGCTCGAATCATTAAAATATTTACGGCCATCCCAAAACCAGCGAATGCCGAGTTCGTCGTTTGCCCTGCCCGATATCTGGCCCAAATCTGTTGAATAATGACGGTGAGGCGGAACAGGCCAAATACTTCATAGAAGGTGAAGTCATCACAGCGAAGACCGGAGCCTTGCAGATATTTCTCAATAAATTCTGCCCTTGTCGGCATACCTTCCAAATGTGAAGGCTGCCTGCGCAGTGAAGCAAAAGAAGGTTCATCGCCACGATCCACCCAGTAAGCAAGGGCAGAACCCAGGTCCATGAGGGGATCACCCACCGTTGCCAATTCCCAATCTAAAACGCCCACCATTTGCTTCGTAGCTAGGTCGAAAACGGAATTATCTAGGCGCCAGTCACCATGAATAACGCACGATGCGACATCCTCTGGTTGATTCTGCTCCAACCATTGCATCACGCTTTCTCCATTCGGAACATCATCAGTAATTGCGTTGCGATAGCGTTTTGACCAACCATCGACTTGCCTACGGACATAACCTGCGCCTCTATTGAGTTCTGGCAAAATGGATGGGTCAACCTGGTGCAAGGACAGAAGCCCGTTTATCAGTGACTCTCCCATCCATTTGATATCCGAGGGTGTGACATTCTCTGGAATCTCTCTACGCAATATCACACCCTGGATCCGCTCCATGACGTAAAAATCTGAACCAAGTATCGAATAGTCTTCGCATAATCCATAGACAGTCGGAACGAGTGGATAGATAGATTTCAAACGAGATTGAATGAGAAACTCACGCTTCATGTCGTGCGCTGATACTGCCTTCGTTCCGACCGGAGGCCGGCGCAATACCAACTCACGGTCTGAATATTTCAATAGGTAGGTGAGGTTTGAAGCACCGCTGCGAAATTGCAAGACTTCAGGCTCGTGGGAAAGGTCAGGCAGTATCGTCTTTAACCAAGCATGAACGGCTGGGACATTAAATCCATCCTCTGCACGAACTGGCGTTACATCACTCATGAGAGCTGAGATTTGATTTCCAAGCGTGCGATATCTCGGAGATGAACTTCATCTGGGCCATCTGCGATGCGAAGGGCTCGGATGCCGGCATACATTCCAGCAAGTGGCGTATCTTGACTGATGCCAGCGCCTCCGTGAACTTGAATGGCATTGTCAATAATTCGTTGGGCCATTTGCGGTACCACAACCTTTATCGCCGCAATCTCTTTACGTGCTGCCTTGGCCCCTTGCGTATCAATCATCCACGCTGCTTTAAGAACTAGTAATCGCGCCTGTTCGATGTCGATTCGAGCCTGCGCGATCCACTCCTGAATCACGCCTTGACGAATTAGTGGCTTCCCAAATGGCGAACGCGAGTTGGCGCGTTGAACCATAAGGGAGAGGGCGCGTTCAGCCATGCCGATGGCTCGCATGCAGTGATGAACTCGACCAGGACCAAGACGCGCTTGGGCGATCGCAAATCCATCTCCTTCATTGCCGATGAGATTCTTTACAGGTACTCGAACATTAGTGAAAGTAATGTCTGCGTGGCCGTGTTGATCCTCATAGCCAAAAACAGACAAGTTACGAACAACTGCTACCCCCGGCGTAGTCATTGGGACTAAGACCATTGATTGTTGATGATGGTCATCTGCCTCTGGGTTGGTCTTACCCATCACGATAAGAATTGTGCAGCGTGGATCCATCGCGCCCGTTGTCCACCATTTTCTACCGTTAATAACATATTCATCGCCTTCGCGCACAATGCTGGTGCTGATATTTCTAGCGTCGCTGGAGGCTTCATCGGGTTCGGTCATTGCAAATCCAGAGCGAATTTTTCCGTCAAGGAGCGGGGCTAACCATTGACTCTTCTGTTCCTCGTTGCCGAACATATGAAGCACTTCCATATTTCCGGTATCTGGCGCGGCACAGTTCATCACTTCGGGAGCGATTTCAGGTGACCAGCCACTGATCTCGGCCAGTGTTGCGTAATCGGTCACGGAGAGGCCGTGGGCAGGTTCGTGAGAATCCGGAAGGAAGAGGTTCCATAAACCTAGAGCGCGCGCTTTCTTCTTTAGTTCTTCCACAATCGGTGGGAGGGAGTGCCTATCTCCGCTAGTAAGTTGGTGGTGGTAGGTCACCTCAGCGGGAAGTACTTCATCTTGCATGAACTTCTGCAATTTCGCGGAATATTCCTTCGCCTTAGCACTCAAATCGAATTCCATGCTAGTACCGTACTCATACTGACTTCTTTTGGGGAGATATCCAATGGGTGTGCTGGACCTCTTTAAACTCGACGGCAAGGTAGCTGTTGTAACTGGAGCTTCTTCTGGACTTGGTGTCGCATTCGCACGAGCCCTCGCGGAGGCTGGTGCGGATGTATTGCTAGGAGCACGACGAGAGGAGAAACTCGCAGATACCGGAAAGTTGATTGAAGCAGCAGGAAGAAAATGGGCAGGACTGCGAACCGATGTCACAAAGCCCGAAGATTGCGACGCCCTGATCGCTTTTACGATTGAGAAATTCGGACATGTCGATATCCTCGTCAATAACGCGGGAGTTGGCACTGCGGTTCCATCTACCAAAGAGACCCCCGAGCAATATCGAGAAGTCCTGGATGTCAATCTCTTCGGCGCTTATTGGATGGCACAAGCATTTGCCCGCGCAAATAAAGATGGCGGTTCGATCGTCAATATTTCTAGTGTGCTCGGGTTGCGGCCCGGAGGATTACCCCAAGCAGCGTATGCATCAAGCAAAGCGGGTCTAATCGGTCTGACTCGAGATTTGGCCACGCAATGGACCGGGAGGAAAGGCATCCGCGTGAACGCTCTTGCCCCAGGATTCTTTCCATCTGAAATGTCAGACCAACTTCCTGCTGAAACCGCAAAGTTGATGAAGATGTTAACCCCAGCCGGGCGTTTTGGTGATCCAGCCGAATTAGCCGCAACATTGGTTTGGCTCGTAAGTGACGCGGCCTCGTATGTCACTGGAATTACCGTGCCAGTCGATGGTGGATTTGTGATGCCTTGATGGCCGAAAAAAATCCAAATCGCGAGTCGTATTTCCCTGCCATTGAGAAGAAGTATGGCCAGCCAATGTCGCATTGGTTTGCCCAGCTATCTGATCTTGAGGATGATAAATATCCTGGACAGATCGCCTTCTTGAAAGAAGACCACGGTTTTAGCCAGGCTCATGCGAACGCAGTTGTCATGTATGCACGAGGATCAAAGAGTTCTCGCAAATTCGATACCGTTGCGGATTACTTATCCCAATTTGATGCGGTGAAGGTGAAGACCGTGAAGACGATATTTAAGGCAATTACGAGTAAGCACAAAGGTTTGGAATTAGTGATCGCCTGGAACCAACCGATGTTGCGATTGGATGGACAATATATCTTCGGGGTGACAGTGTTGACGAACCATATATTGATGGCGTCGTGGAGTAAAGATGTACTGGAAAAATTCGCAAAGCGGTTGAAGGATTACGATGTAAACAAGAAGACAATCCGGGTGCCGGTGGATTGGAAAGTCGACGTGAAACTACTACAAGATATGGCGAAAGACCGGATTGCAGAAGTCGATAAACGATGAATCACAGGCCGAGCTGGAGGAGCACAGGTGAGCAAATACATTGATCGTGATCAGAGCGCCCTTCTCGTCATAGATGTACAAAATGATGTGGTCGCTGACGCTTGGCATCGCGAAGAAGTCATTGCAAATATCAATACCTTGGTGGACAGGGCGCGGGAGGCGGGCGCTCCCGTCATCTGGGTTCAACACTCAGACCCTTATATGGAAATAGGAACAGAGGCTTGGAAAATAGTTTCCGAATTGCAACCTCTGGCGGATGAGCCGATTATTCAGAAGCGTTTTCGGAGTTCTTTTGAAGAGACCGCTTTGGATGAAACGCTGGCTCAACTAGGCGTGGGTCACCTTTTTATTAGCGGTTCACAGACCGACTACTGCGTCAGGCATACGTCGCATGCTGCCCTTGAACGTGGTTTTGACGTCACTCTTGTCAGGGATGCCCACACGACTTCAGATGGAGAAGGAGGATCGGGACCGTTGTTGGCGGCCGCGATTGTTGATGAGATGAATCGCGCCTTCTCCAACTATGAACTTCCAAACAGGACCGCGAATACTGTTGCAACAAGTAAGGTGCATTTTTGACGGCTAATTAACTTACAATCGCTCTGTGAAAGCCATCCAAATAGGAGATGCGAAAGAATTTCTCGCCATTACAGAGGTGTTCCGATCACAAAATCCGATCGGCACCGGGCTGATGACGAGTATCGTCGATTCAATTGCCTATGGAAATCGCGTCTATGATTCATGCTCATTGTGGGTGGCGATGGATTCTGGGAATGTGGTTGGGCTGGCAATAAGAACGGCACCGTACGGATATGTAGTGGTTCCCATGTCGAGGCAGGCTTGCCAAGTATTGGCACGTGCAATTGTCGAGGCTGATCCTGATTTTCCGAATGTAGCAGGTAACAGGCAAAGTGTTGAGGATTTTTTTGCTTCTAGTGGCAAAGTACGAGGGGAAACCGAAGGTGAATTAATATACAAATTGCGTTACCTACGCGCACCCGAACCCCTTGGTTCGATCCGCAAAGCTTCCATGAAGGATTTCGATTTACTCAGAGAATGGATGCAGGCATTCATTGACGAAACGGGCATTGTGGAATTCGATACGGATAACTTTGTTCGGCTATCAATTGAGAGGGGTGGATACTTCCTCCTTAGTGTGAATGACGAGGACGTCTCCTTCGGCGGACACTCAACGATTCTGGAATCGACAACTGGAAAACTGGGCAGAATTGGTCCGATCTTCACGCCGAATCATTTTCGTAAAAGGGGCTTTGCCAGCGTTCTGACGGCCCACATTGCACAACTTATGCTGGATCAAGGGGCTGTGGTTACCTTATACACTCAAGCAACAAACCCGACTAGCAATAAGATCTATCAAGACCTGGGCTTCGAACTCTTTGACGAGAATCTGCGTATTAAGTGTAAGACAAATGGTTAGGAGCAGGTAGATGAAGGCAGCAATCATTACCGGAATCAATCAGATTTCAGTTGAAAATGTAGAGGATCCCAAATGTGGTGATCGTGAGGCCATCATCAAAGTTGCAGCCGTTGGTATCTGCGGCACTGACCTTCATATTCTGGAAGGAGAATTTGCGCCAACTCTACCCATAATTCCAGGCCACGAATTTGCTGGAACTGTAGTTGAAATTGGTAAAGCCGTAACGGAATATAAGGTTGGAGACCAAGTTGCGGTGGACCCGTCACTTCACTGTGGTGAATGCTTCTTCTGTAAGCGTGCGCGCGGAAATCTCTGCTTAAACTGGGGAGCAATCGGCGTCACAAAGCAGGGCGGAGCCGCAGAATTTGTCGCGGCCCCGGTAAAGAATCTTTACCTCTTGACACCAGAAATTGAATTGAAGAATGCTGCTCTGATCGAACCGCTTGCCTGCGCGGTGCGCGGCTACGACGTCCTTCCACGGATTCCCGGCTCTCACTATCTTATTTATGGCTCTGGAACGATGGGTTTGATGATGATGGAACTGGCTCGTCGCAATGGCGCAGCGACCGTTTCTATTGTTGATGTGAATATGGAGCGACTGGAGACGGCCAAGAAATTGGGAATTATCAGAGTTGCTACTTCTGCCGATGAATTTGAGATGCCATATGGTTGGGACGTAGTTATTGATTGCACGGGCGTAGAAAAAGCCATTCAAGATGCAATTGGCCGCACTATGCCTGGTGGCACCTTCCTGCAATTTGGTGTTGCAAATGAGAAGGCAAAGATTGAGATTAATCCGTTCTGGATTTACAACAAGGAGATCACAATCGCCGGTTCGATGGCGGTGCTCCATAGTTTCGAACGTGCGGGCGAATTTCTAGCCAACGGTGCCTTGAACCCAGATGTCATGATTAGCCACCGTCTCCCGTTAGAAGATTACGCAAAGGCAATGGAATTAGTTAAGTGTGGCATCGGGCGGAAAATTGTCGTTGAACCTTCGCGGGCAAAGTGAAAATAGAGCGTGATATTACGGCCGCGGTAGAAACTTTCACCCTGATAGATATCTAGTGCGGGAGGCGGGACTTGAACCCGCACGTCCGAAGACACAGGTTCCTAAGACCTGCGTGTCTGCCATTTCACCACTCCCGCTCGAGCGTTGACCCTAGATCAGGATCGGCAAGGCCAAGGTTAAGGGTTTGGGGCCCTATAAGCCAAAACGAAAGCGTATTTAGCTAGTTGGCCATCGCTCCGCACCGAGATGCTGCCTTTACAACAGCAGATACAAGGAGCACAAACCGCCGAGAATGGAACTGGTTGAATCCGCAAGAGGGTTTTTCATTTATTAGTCGTCAGACCTTGTACCTCTGGCAAAGTTTTTCGATTCCCTTGCAGACATCTGACCGCTTTTGGCATCCGTCAGCAATTACCACCTTGACATTAGCCTTTGTGATTCCGATGGGAACTAGAAGTACTGAAGGTATGTTGCTGATGCCGTTGTTGACCATTGCCTTGGCAACAGATGCTGGCTTACCCTGAAAAAGAGCAATAGCCAATGATGCTGCAGCGTTTGCCTCGGCCTTAATGGCCTTGTAAACGGTGTTGGAAAGGTCGCCCGTCAAGATTGCGCGGAGACCGTCAACTGTTGCATCCTGTCCGGAAACGCAGACCTTGCCATTGAGTTTGTACTTCTTGAGAATTGCTACGGCAGCAAGTCCAAGACTCTCGTTAGCAGAAACTACTGCATCTAGTTTTCCGCCAGCCTTTGAGAGTTGCTGTTCGAAAATTATTGCGCCCTTGACGCTGTCCCAACCAGGAACGACACTGTCATCCACGAGGGTGTACCTGCCAGACTTGAAGTATGGGCGAAGAATTGAGTCATAGCCTTGTCTGAGCAAGGCCGCATTGTTGCGAGCAGGATCCCCATTTAGGTAGACAACTCGTGCGTTCTTCTTGTGCATGCCGATAAGGCAAGAATTGATTCCTCTTCCTTGCAACTTACCCACTGCCACGGTGTCGAATGAAACATAGTAGGACTCAGAACCGTCAATAGTTAGACGGTCATAATCGATGGTGGGTATGCCTTGCGCCTTTGCTTTGTCCTGGACTGTCTTGGCCGATGCTGAATCAAGGTTGACGATGATCAGAACCCTTGCGCCCATGGAGAGCATTTGATCTGCAATTTTTTGGAACTCTGTAACACTGCCGTTGGCGTTCTCAATGTCGACGCTGACATTTGCGGCATTGAAGGCTGCTGTGAGGAAGGGGCGGTCCGCGGATTCCCAACGGTTTGAAGAGGCGGCATCTGGAAGAATTACTCCCACGAAGCCTGCGATTGCAGCCGGAGCTGAGGGCATGACCAATCCGGTAAGCGCAATTGCTGCTGCAAGCACAGCGGTAACGGCGCTACCACCTACGGTCATATGTACCCACCTTTCGAGAGGCTAATCTCTACCCGGAGTAAAACCCATTTGTAGCCACGATTTGGAGAACTGCGGTCAGGCTCGTCCACGAACCTATGTCTCTATGTACGAATACGCACCATATAAAAACGGACATTTCGGATAATCCATCTAACGATTGCGTAACTATTTTGTTTAAGAAAATCGCAGTCACGGTGGCTAATCCCTCGCCTAAGAAGGAAGTCCGAACGGTAGCCTTGCTCAGGTGTCCTCTAACAGTGATCTCCTAGCCGAGCACATTCGGGCTGCCCTGACCTCTCTTATTGCCACGGGCGAACTTCAATGCGAGATTCCAGCCCATATCCCGCTGGAGCGGCCCAAAAATCGCGATCACGGTGACTATGCCTCCTCTATTGCGCTCGCGCTTGCCAAGGAGTCTGGTCGACCCCCTCGGGAAATAGCCGAATTATTGAAGGCAAGCCTTGAATCGCGCGTGGAGGTCGCCGGCGTGGAGGTCGCCGGTCCTGGGTTCATCAATGTGGCGCTAAATCGAGCCAGTGCTGGCGAAGTAGTTCGCCAGATTCTTATCGAGAAGGAGAAGTTTGGTAGCGGCGATTACCTGGCTGGCGTAAATATCAACCTGGAATTCATTAGCGCCAACCCCACGGGGCCGTTACACCTCGGACACACGCGTTGGGCGGCAGTCGGGGATGCCCTCGGCCGGGTGCTCTCTGCTGCGGGCGCTGCGGTTACGCGCGAGTTCTATATCAATGACCGGGGAAATCAAATGGATCTCTTTGGTGCATCGGTGCGGGCAGCAGCAAATGGTCAACCTATTCCCGAAAACGGATACCAAGGGGGATATATCGCCGATTTAGCCGCAACTATTGTCGGACAAGATCCTGGGATTCTGGCCCTGCCTCAAGACGCGCAATTAATTGAATTTCGCGAGCGCGCCTACGCGGCCCAGCTACATGAACAGCAGCAAGTACTTGACCATTTCGGAACGCACTTTGACGTTTGGTTTTCCGAGCGAAGTCTGCACGCCAGCGGTGCAGTTGAACATGGTCTGGATAAATTGCGTGCGCAAGGTCATGTCTTCGAACAGGACGGCGCAATTTGGTTGCGCACCACCGATTTTGGTGACGACAAAGATCGTGTCTTAGTTAAGAGCGGTGGCATTCCTACTTATTTTGCTTCGGACACCGCCTACTACATTAATAAGCGCGAGCGTGGTTTTGATATCTGTATTTACATGTTGGGTGCAGACCATCATGGGTATGTCAACCGACTTCGAACGGTGGCTGCTTGCGCTGGAGATGATCCCGACTACAACATCCATGTCCTCATAGGTCAACTGGTGAAGATTATGGAAGGTGGCGAAGAGGTAAAACTTTCCAAGCGCGCCGGCACGATAATTACCCTCGAAGAACTGATTGAGAAAGTAGGGGTCGACGCAGCGCGGTACACCTTGACTCGATATCCCGTTGATACTCCGATGGTGCTGGATGTAGATGTACTTAAGAAGCGGACCAACGACAATCCTGTCTATTATGTGCAATACGCACATGCCCGGATTGCCGGCGTTCTTCGCAATGCCAGAGAACTAAGTGTTCCCTACGAGTTGTCCGACTTCGATCCCCAGCTGTTGATACACGATCGAGAGAACGCATTACTGGGGGCGCTCGCTGAATTTCCACGAGTTGTTCAAGGGGCAGCAGAGATGCGCGAGCCGCACCGAATCGCGCGATATTTAGAGGAATTAGCCGGGGTTTACCACCGTTTTTACGCCGATTGTCGAGTGCTTCCAATGGGTGATGAGCCTGTTGCGGCGATTCATTCTGCACGAGCGAATTTGTGCGCGGCCACGCGTCAAGTGATAACCAATGGTCTCTATCTCCTTGGCGTAAGCGCGCCAGAGAGGATGTAGTCACCGTGGGAAATGTCTGGTCGCCTGGTGTCGGTTTTGAAAATGGACGCCTTCATTTAAGTGGCATCTCGGCCAGAACATTGGCAAGCGAATTTGGAACGCCTACCTTCTTTTTGGATGAAGCAGATTTTCGAAATCGCGCCGCTTCGTGGGGACAGGCGCTCCGTGATGTCTTTGGTGAAAATGCCGGTACGGTCTACTACGCCGCCAAAGCATTTATCTGCGTGGAGGTAGCTAGGTGGGTTGCGCAATCTGGAATCGGACTGGATGTGTGTACCGGCGGAGAATTGGCAGTGGCACTTGCCGCCGGATTTCCGCCGAGCAAAATGGAACTCCACGGAAATAATAAATCTGTGGCCGAAATTGAATCGGCAATCGAGAATGGCGTACGTACCATTGTCATTGATTCACTTATTGAGATCGAGCGGGTGGCAGTTGCGGCTAAAGGACGCGGTAAACGCCAGCGCGTGCTGCTGCGATTGACGCCAGGTATTGAGGCGCATACACACGAGTCCATCGCCACAGCGCACGAAGATGTGAAATTTGGTTTCTCGATTGCCAGTGGCGCCGCGTGGGAGGCAATTCTTGCAGTGCGCAATCACTTTGAAATTGAATTGTGCGGCTTCCATAGTCATATCGGTTCGCAGATTTTGAGTATGGACGCATTTAGGATTGCCGCTGATCGACTGATTGGATTGGCTGGGCGTTACCGCGATGAATTCGGGGAGGAATTGCCAGAACTTGATCTGGGAGGTGGATACGGAATTTCCTACCTTCCAGAAGATGATGCGCTGTTGCCGGAGGAAGTTCTTCCCGCCCTTTATGAAGCAGTAAAGGGCGCCTGCGAACTACACAATCTGAAGATTCCTCGAGTTTCCATCGAGCCCGGTCGCGCCATTGTTGGGCCCGCGATGTTCACCCTCTATGAAGTCGGTACTACGAAAGAGGTTGTTCTCGAAAACGGCGATATTCGAAATTATGTGTCAGTGGACGGGGGCATGAGTGACAACATTCGGACCGCCCTCTATGACGCTGAATACACCGCTGTCATCGCGGATCGAGTTTCGACAACCGATGTGGCGGCAACCAGAGTTGTTGGAAAACACTGCGAAACGGGCGATATTGTCATTCGCGATATCAATTTACCGGGTGATATCGCGCCGGGAGATTTACTGGCGGTACCCGCGACCGGAGCATATGGGCGAAGCATGGCAAGTAATTACAATCACGTGCCAAGGCCGCCTGTTGTGGCGGTAAAGGATGGAAAGGCGCGAGTAATTCTTCGTCGTGAAACTTTTGCCGATCTCCTTGGCCTTGATGTGTGAAAGACTAAGACTATGAATGCGCAGATGCCAACGATCAGAGTAGGCATTTTGGGATGTGGAATCGTGGGATCTCAGGTTGCGACGCAGTTACTTCGCCATCAAAAAGAGTTCTCCACGCGCTCTGGGGCTGAACTCATGCTGACTAAGATCGCCGTGCGCGATTTGAAAATTGAGCGCGACGGAATTGAACCTTCACTATTTACTACCGACGCCAAATCGATCGTCACCGATCCCGAGATTGATCTCGTCGTGGAAGTGATGGGTGGTATAGATCCAGCGCGTGAATTAATTCTGTTAGCCATCGAACACGGAAAGTCAGTCGTAACCGCCAACAAAGCACTTCTCGCAACTCACGGGGCCGACCTTTACAGTGCGGCCGACGCTGGCGGAGTGGATCTTTATTACGAGGCTGCTGTTGCTGGAGCAATTCCTATTCTGCGATCTCTACGCGAATCCCTAGTGGGCGATCACGTAACTCGCATTATGGGGATCGTGAACGGAACCACTAATTACATTCTGACTAAGATGGATGAAGATGGCCTGGCTTTTGAAGAGGCATTAGAAGGTGCTCAGAACCTCGGATATGCAGAGGCGGATCCCACAGCTGATATAGAAGGTTTTGACGCGGCCGCAAAGGCAGCCATTCTTGCTGGCCTTGCCTTCCACACCCGCGTCAGTGCGAACGACGTTTACTGCCAGGGCATTTCAGCAATTACCGCAAAAGATGTGGCTGTTGCACAATCGATGAACCATGTAGTCAAGTTGCTCGCCATTGCCGAACTTACGCCATTAGGCGAAATCGCTGTTCGAGTGCATCCTGCTTTAATCCCACGTACGCACCCATTGGCATCAGTGCGTAATGCCTTTAACGCGGTATTTGTGGAGGCGGAAGCAGCGGGAGAGTTGATGTTTTATGGACGGGGTGCAGGTGGGGCACCCACGGCGAGCGCCGTTCTAGGGGATGTAGTTGCAGTTGCGCGTCACTTGACGAGTAGTGCGCTTGGTCCGCGCGAAAGTGATTACGCCGATCGTGTCATTGTGCCCATTGACCAGATCAAAACTCAATATCTTATTCGACTCGATGTTGCTGATAAGCCCGGCGTTCTTGCGGCAGTGGCGCAAGCTTTTGCCACAGAGAACGTCTCTATTCAGACGGTTCGCCAAAGTGGGAGAGGCAGCGATGCCGAACTTATCGTGGTAACCCATGGCGCCAGTGAGCATGCGCTCGCACTGACTGTGAAGCGATTGTCACAGATGGATACTGTCCGAACTGTAGAAAGTGTTATTCGCGTTGAAGGAGTTGAACAACAATGACCAAACCTGTGGCCCATCAATGGCGCGGAGTGATAGAGGAATACCGCGATCGGCTTCCAGTTGATGCGACAACACCAATTATTACTCTTCGCGAAGGTGGCACTCCTCTTATTCACGCGCAGCATTTATCCAAGATGCTTAGCAGCGACGTGTGGTTGAAGTTCGAAGGCGCAAATCCAACCGGATCCTTCAAAGATCGTGGCATGACAATGGCGATTTCCAAAGCTGCTCAAGATGGCGCGAAAGCGGTAATTTGTGCATCCACAGGAAATACCAGCGCGAGTGCTGCGGCCTATGCTGCTAAGGCGGGTATGACTCCTGCGGTGCTTGTGCCTGCTGGCAAAATCGCAATGGGCAAGATGGCTCAGGCCATCATTCACGGATCGACCTTGCTTCAAGTGGATGGAAATTTCGATGACTGCCTCAATCTGGCGCGCGAGTTATCGGAAAACTATCCAGTGGCTCTGGTTAACTCGGTAAATCCCTTCCGCATTGAAGGGCAGAAAACTGCAAGTTTTGAGGTAATTGATTTTCTCGGAGATGCACCGGACATTCATGTCCTTCCAGTAGGCAATGCCGGAAATATCACCGCATATTGGAAGGGCTATAACGAGTATCGCGCAGATGATATGAGTACAAAGTTGCCAGCAATGTGGGGCTTTCAAGCCGAAGGTGCTGCGCCCATTGTGCGCGGTGAAATCGTGACAGATCCAGAGACGATTGCCACAGCGATACGGATCGGAAATCCTGCATCATGGAAGCAGGCCGTTATGGCGCGCGATGAGTCGGGCGGACTTATTGATTCGGTTTCCGATGCGGAGATTCTTAGCGCCTATCGACTCGTCGCGGCCCAGGAAGGCGTCTTTGTTGAGCCATCGAGTGCGGCCGGACTTGCAGGGTTGATTAAATATGAGCGGCTGGGTCGCCTTCCCAGCGGCAAACGGATCGTCATCACTCTAACCGGCCACGGACTAAAGGATGTGCACTGGGCGCTGGAAGGGGCTGGTGATCCCGTGATAATTCCGCCGATTGCATCGCGTGCCGCGCAAGCTCTAGGTTTAAGTTAGAACCATGGCTAAGCCAACTTTTCGGGCGACACCAATACAAGTTCAGGTTCCAGCAACGAGTGCGAATATCGGACCTGGCTTTGACGCCTTCGGGTTAGCACTTGGGCTCTACGATCGCTATGTCGCGCAGATTATGGACGAGCCAGGTCTGGATATAGATGTAACTGGTGAGGGTGCAGAGAGCGTTCGACGCGATGAGAAGAATTTAGTAGTTAAGGCAATGTATGAAGGTTTTCATTTTATGGGCGGAAAGCCGCGTGGGCTCGCAGTTCGCGCGCTCAATGTCATACCGCACGCAAGAGGATTGGGATCTTCAGCAGGAGCAATAGTCGGCGGGCTCGTACTTGCGCGAGCCCTGGTTCTCTCTGGCGAAGAACGGATGAATGATGAAGCATTACTGACGATCGCAACTAAAATTGAAGGTCATCCAGATAATGTTGCCGCCGCCTTGTCTGGTGGGGCAACAATTGCTTGGCAAGAAGTTCGACATGGCCAACGAGTGGCCCGGTGCGTTGGAATTCAAGTTGATCAGCGAATCAAGGCGCTGGCCTTCATTCCATCCAATTCTGTGGCCACCTCAAAAGCGCGCAAACTTCTTCCAGAATTTGTTCCTCACGCAGATGCCGTCGCAAATTCCCTGCATTCCGCCCTCTTGGTGCAGGCGTTGTCTAGTCGCCCAGATTTGCTTTTTATCGCGACGGAGGATTTCTTGCATCAGAAGTATCGACAAGAAGCAATGCCAAGGTCTTTTACCCTGGTTAACAAGTTGCGAGGTGCCGGCGTCGCGGCATTTGTATCGGGGGCCGGACCAACCGTTCTGGTGCTTCATACCGGTGATCCCAGCGAGGTCGCGGAATTGCAAAGGGCCGCGGGCGACTTCTTCTCCCTCCAAGGGCTGGAGATTTCTGCCCAAGGTGCAGGTGTGATTTCATCCTGATTTTCACCTGATTTTGCGCAGTTTGGCAGATTTGCTAACTGGGTGATATGGTTTTGGTATCTGATCCGCCCTATGGCGTGTGACTTTCAGAGAATCTATAAAAATAATCACGGGAGTTTTCCCATAACTGAAATGAAGCTCAATGACTGAAAATGGCACCGTACGCTCGAGTAGCCCCGAACTCTCCTCCATGCTCCTTCCGAAACTACAGGAAGTTGCCAATCAACTAGGAGTCGAGGGCGCTGGCAAAATGAAGAAGGCCACGCTCGTGCAGGCAATAAGTGATTTACAAGCGGCAAATCGAGAAGCAGCAAAACTGGAACGCGAAACGCGCAGAACCGAGCGCAATGCAGCTCGAAACAAAAAGCAAGCCGCCGCTGAGGAATCTGAACCGACCCCAGCAGGCGAAGAACGCGGCTCTGACAGTGGGCCGGAAAGAAATTTTGATAATGACCGGGATTCGAATTCTCGTCGTGGCCGCGATAGAGACCGAAGTCGCGATCGCGGACGCGATAGAACTCGAGATAGAGACCGAGAGCGCCCCAATCGCGAGGAACGAGAACCAGTTATCTCCGATGACGACATTCTTGTTCCCGTTGGTGGCCTCGTTGACATTATGGAGAGTTATGCCTTTATCCGCACCGCTGGATATTTGCCCGGCCCCAATGATGTCTATGTATCTTTGCAGCAGGTTCGGCGATACGCACTTCGTAAAGGTGACGTCGTCACTGGCGCGGTTCGCCAGCCACATGAGGGAGAGCGCCGCGAGAAGTTCAACGCTTTAATGCGTCTGGACACCATCAACGGAATGCAGCCTGAAGAGGCCCGCAATCGAGTTGAGTTCTCCAAACTTGTCCCGCTTTATCCGCAAGAGCGGTTACGACTGGAGACTCTGCCAAATATTCTCACCACGCGAGTGATCGATTTAATTTCTCCAATTGGAAAGGGCCAGCGTGGACTCATAGTTTCGCCACCTAAGGCAGGTAAAACAATGGTTTTGCAAGCCATTGCAAATGCGATCACGACTAACAACCCAGAGTGCCATTTAATGGTGGTACTCGTTGATGAGCGTCCTGAAGAAGTTACCGACATGCAGCGTTCTGTTAAAGGCGAAGTTATCGCCTCTACATTTGACCGCCCGGCCGATGATCACACAACCGTTGCAGAGCTTGCCATTGAGCGAGCAAAGCGTCTGGTCGAACTCGGACATGATGTTGTCGTACTGCTCGACTCAATCACTCGCCTGGGACGCGCATATAACATCGCGGCCCCGGCAAGTGGTCGAATTCTCTCAGGAGGTGTCGATTCTGCGGCGCTCTATCCGCCGAAGAAGTTCTTCGGAGCCGCCCGAAATATTGAAGATGGTGGGTCGCTCACGATATTGGCAACGGCACTTGTAGAGACTGGCTCTCGAATGGATGAAGTTATCTTTGAAGAGTTCAAGGGAACTGGCAATATGGAGCTCAAGCTTGATCGTCGTATGGCTGACAAGAGAATCTTCCCAGCCGTTGATGTTGATGCTTCGGGTACTCGTAAAGAAGAGATCCTTATGGGTAGCGAAGAACTCAATATCGTCTGGAAATTGCGTCGAGTACTTCACGCCTTGGATGCTCAACAAGCCCTCGAACTTCTTCTGGAAAGAATGAAGGGCACCAAGTCAAATGTCGAATTCTTAATGCAGGTTCAGAAGACTACGGCCGCTAACGGAACTGACTCATAAATTCAGGCGTAAAAAGTGCCGGATTTCCTGGCTCAGGCGCGCCGCGCTACCCTTAGTCGGTAACGAGCTGGTTCACGACTCTTCACTGAGCGACCCAGCCCTATCGAAAGGGAAAGAAATGAAAAAGGAAATCCATCCGCCCTACGGTGATACGACTGTCACTTGTGGTTGCGGCGAGACATTTGTGACACGCTCAACCGTTGCCAGCGGCTCTATCTATGTAGAAGTTTGCTCTGTCTGCCACCCTTTCTACACTGGCAAGCAGCGAATTCTTGACACTGGTGGACGCGTTGCCAAATTCGAAGAGCGCTTCGGAAAAGCAGGCGCTAAGTAGCTTTCCATTAGACCGCATCCGTTACTTCAGTAACGGTTGCGGTCTTTTTATTTCTCAATTTCAGGGACGCAATGGCGAAGGGAGAAGTCAATGAGTAATGATGACCGATTCGCATCCGCTCATGAACTCGTTCGCGAGTACGCCGAGCTGGAAAAGCAGATGGCCGATCCGACTATTCATAATGATCAGGGGAGAGCCCGATTGTTGGGGCGCCGCTACGCTCAATTGGGACCTGTCGTAGCGGGTTTTCGTCAATGGCGGGCGGCCGAGGATGACCTCGTGGCCGCGAGAGAATTGGCGGAGACTGATCCTGACTTTGCTTCTGAAATTCCCGCCTTGCACATGGAGTGTGAGCGCACCGCCACCAAATTAGAGGAACTCCTGCTACCGCGTGATCCCAATGATGATCGAGATGTCATTATGGAAATAAAGGCGGGAGCAGGCGGGGATGAGTCCGCGTTATTCGCCGGAGATCTTCTTCGAATGTATCTTCGATACGCTGAAAAGCATGGCTGGAAAACCGAGATCCTTGACGCGACAGAGAGCGATCTGGGCGGATATAAAGACATTTCGATTGCAGTGAAATCCAGGGGCGTCCCAGAACCTGGGCAGTCTCCCTATGCTCGATTGAAATTTGAAGGCGGTGTTCACCGAGTTCAGCGGGTACCAGAGACTGAATCGCAAGGTCGGATTCATACCTCTGCTGCTGGAGTGTTGGTGCTTCCAGAGGCCGAAGAAATTGATGTTGACATCAACATGAATGATTTGCGAATCGACGTATACCGCTCGAGTGGTCCAGGCGGGCAGAGCGTAAATACCACCGATTCTGCCGTGCGCATTACTCACATTCCCACGGGGATTGTCGTGTCGTGCCAGAATGAGAAAAGCCAACTGCAGAATAAAGAGTCTGCCCTTCG
Source organism: Candidatus Nanopelagicales bacterium (assembly GCA_038244965.1). Classification (GTDB taxonomy): domain Bacteria; phylum Actinomycetota; class Actinomycetes; order Nanopelagicales; family Nanopelagicaceae; genus QYPT01. The sequence goes on from JBBRSY010000002.1 coordinate 47,203, forward strand.
TATTTTGCGAGCGCGCATGCTGGCTGCGGCGCAGGAAGCGGCAGATGAATTGGCCATGGCCGAGCGAAAGTCCCAAGTACGAACCGTCGATAGGAGCGAGCGAATTCGAACTTACAATTACCCAGAAAATCGAATTAGCGATCACCGGGTGAATTACAAGGCTAACAATCTAGATGCCATTCTCAGCGGCGAACTCGATCCAATGATCCAGTCACTACTTGATGCTGATAAGGCCGCGAAATTGGCTGCAACGAGCTAAGCATGGAATTCCGCGGCGAATTACAGCGTGCAAAACGCGAATTTCGTGAGTCAGGTTACGCTGAAGTGGATGCGGAACTTCTGCTCGCCCACACCTTGGGTATTACCCGAATGGAGCTACATAACCCGACGATTGTCGAACGGGTCCTGGAGAGTTTTGAGAACATTGGAGATGTGTTAGAACAGTTTGAAGCAATGTGTGTTCGGCGCTTAGGTGGTGAGCCGGTTCAATACATCACGGGAGTTGCATACTTTTGCGATCTCACTTTGCAGGTGGGTCGGGGAGTGTTGATACCAAGACCTGAAACAGAATTGCTTGTAGAAAGTATTCTTCCCCATCTCAAAGCCTTGAACCGCAGCGCAAGCGTCATTGATCTGGGCGCAGGATCTGGCGCGATATCCATATCCATTGCTTCTCAGGTTCCGACCGCACACGTCATAGCCGTAGAAAATGATCAACAAGCTCTGGTCTGGCTGCGCAAGAACATTGAGGCAAGTAATGTGGATGTGCGCGTTGTGGCCGAGGATGTCGCCACTGCGCTTCTAGGTGTGAGAGCAGACTTGGTTGTGGCAAATCCCCCCTACGTTCCCGATGATCAGGATCTCCCTTACGAGGTGAAGAATTACGAACCTCACTCAGCGTTGTTTGGCGGAAAAGATGGCATGGATGTGCCTCGAACATTTGTCGCCGCCGCGTCACGTCTCCTTAAAGACGGAGGAATATTCGTGATTGAGCACGGGCAAGAGCAGGCAGAGGCAGTGAAGCAGGCCTTATCAGCGGACTTCATAGTTGTAAGGATGCATAGCGATTTGGCCAACCGACCACGATGGACGAGTGCGCAAAGGCGACCACGATGATTAACACCATTGATATTCGAGTTGGCGATCTTGATACCCATGTCGACCAGGCGCTTTTGTGGATCAGGTCTGGTTTGATTGTTGTAGCACCGCTTGAGAACGGCTACGTTTTTTTGGCCGACGCTTTTGATCAAGATGCCGTGCGGGCCATTCACGTGCTACGGGGCGACGCCCTTGGAGTTGCCGCACAGGTACTGATTTCAGGACACGAGGTAATTGGTGGAATTGCTCGTGATGTTTCAGAGAATGCTCGACTGCTGATGTCGAAATTCTGGCCGGGACAACTCTCCTTCAATCTGCAACCCCAGCGTGGCTTAACCTGGGATTTAGGAGATGGGAAACGACTAGATCAAGTATGTGTTCGAGTACCTTCTACCGAATTCGTTTTAGCTCTCGTGCGCAAAAGCGGACCCTTGGTTGTCGCTAGTGCCGCCGGGGTGGGAGCTCCGCCGATTGGCAATATTTTGGATGTTTCGGCGAGAGAGTACGACGTGGCCGGGATGTTCGATCTAGGCATCCTTGAGCCAGGTCCAGTCTCCACTGTGGTCTCAGATAACGGGGCCAATGTTGCGGTCATTCGCGAAGGCGCGGTGAGTATTGATCAGTTGCGAGCGGTTCTGCCCGAGATTATCGTTTCAGGTTCTTCAAAATTCACCTGAGCGAATAGGCTTAGCTCATGACTGACACCCCATTTTACGGTCCTGATTTCGACTTACTTTTGCAGCAAGATCCCGATATCGCCGCAGTTCTATTATCCGAACTGCATCGCCAACAAAGCGATCTCCAACTTATTGCCAGTGAGAACTTCACTTCGCGGGCAGTGCTTGCCGCATTGGGCTCGACGCTTTCCAATAAATATGCAGAGGGATATCCAGGAAAGCGCTACTACGGTGGATGTGAAGAGGTCGACAAAGCTGAAAACCTTGCGATCGAACGGGCCAAATCGCTCTTCGGTGCCGAGCACGCGAATGTGCAACCGCACTCCGGGGCTAGTGCAAATATCGCTGTTTATGCTGCCTTTACCAAACCGAGCGATACCGTTCTTGCGATGTCACTTCCGCACGGTGGCCATCTGACTCACGGCTCAAAAGTCAATTTCTCTGGTAAATGGTTTAACATCGTTTCTTACGGAGTGCGTCAAGACAACGAACTTATCGACTATGACGAATTGCGCGATTTGGCTATAAAAAATAAGCCCAAGATGATTTGTACTGGGGCAACTGCATACCCGAGTCTGATCGATTTCCAGACAGTTCGCGCTATATGCGATGAAGTTGGGGCCATTATGTGGGTCGACGCAGCCCACTTTATAGGTTTAGTGGCGGGCAAGGCGATTGCCTCGCCCGTGCCCTATGCCGATGTCGTCTCCTTTACTACGCATAAAGTTCTCCGTGGTCCGCGTGGTGGAATGATTCTGGCAAAAGCAGAGCATGGTCCCGCCATTGATAAAGCGGTCTTTCCTGGCATGCAGGGCGGGCCAATCATGTCGGCCGTTGCGGGAAAGGCCGTTGCACTCAAAGAATGCGCGCAGCCGGCTTACCAAGAGTATGCCAGAAATGTCATCGCCAATTGTCAGGTTCTCGCCGCTTCCTTAGAAGCAGAAGGAATGCGTGCGGTATCTGGTGGAACGCAGACCCACTTGGCATTAATTGATATTCGAAGTACTAAGGTCACTGGGAAGGTTGCCGATCAGCGCTGTGGACTGGCAGGCATCGTTCTTAACAAAAATGCGATTCCTTTTGATCCAGAATCTCCGGCCGTAACTAGCGGAATTCGTGTGGGATCGGCCGCTACAACAACTCAAGGTATGGGTGCTCCGGAAATGAAAATTATTGCGGCTCTGATTTCGCGGGCCATTGCCAGTGACGATGGAAAGGTATTGGCGCAGATTCGTAGCGAGGTTCACCAATTGACCTCCCGTTTTCCAATCTACGCCGCGTAATTGACGATTTCTAAACCATGCGAGTTTATTTAGCCACCGCCCTGCTAGCTGCAGTCCTGTGCTATCTGATAACGCCACTGGTGAAAAGTATTGCCGAACGCTTCGGCGCCGTCGCGCAAATCCGTTCTCGTGACGTTCATACCTTGCCGACGGCCCGTTGGGGCGGGCTAGCCATGTGGCTTGCGATGGTTCTCACTTATTTAATAGCCCGACATTTATCACTTGTCGAAAGTAACTTCGGACATGAGTTGCAAGGTATTTTTTTTGCTTCAACTTTTGTCATTATTTTGGGTATGGCCGACGATCGATTTCAACTTGACGCCATCACTAAATTGGCTGGTCAAGCACTTGCCGCAGGAATTTTGCTACTTTACGGAATTCAGATTCTCTGGCTGCCGATAAATGGAGTCACGACTCTGCCGCCCAGCATCGGTCAATTGGTAACGGTACTTATCGTCCTTGTCACGATTAACGCGGTGAATTTCATAGATGGACTAGATGGCCTGGCGGCCGGAATCGTGGCAATTTCTAGTGGCTCATTTTTTGCCTTTGCCTATTTACTAGCTGTCGTCAACGGCTTCAGTCGCGCAGGTTCTCCATCTTTAATCACGGCCGTAGTTGTGGGAGTGTGCATTGGATTCTTGCCACACAACTTTCATCCAGCGAAGATATTCATGGGCGATTCCGGCGCCATGTTTTTAGGGCTGCTGCTCGCTGCCGCGGCCATTACCCTAACGGGCCAAATCGACGCCAACGCGATAGTGGCAGAAAATCACGGTCCAACGCTTCTGCCTTTGTTGCTTCCCTTCGCAGTGCTGGCGGTCCCACTCATGGATTTGATTTTGGCCGTGTTGCGACGTGCCCACTCGGGGCGTTCTCCCTTTGCCCCCGACAAAGAACATCTGCATCATCGATTGCTAGTAGCAGGAAATTCACAGCAACGCACCGCGGTCATAATGTATTTCTGGACGGCGACCGTGGCGGTACCGGTGACCGTTCTTGCGTTTTGGCCGTGGTGGGCAGCACTCCTTACCGCGATGGTACTTGCGACTTCAAGTATTGTGATTGCGGCCCGGTGGCAAGAGCGTCGCTCCGAGACTCGAGAAAGAGCGGATGCGATTTCATGATTGCCGAAATCTCAAACGAAAGAGAGTTGATCCGCGGGGCTCTCATTCCTACCTTTGCGGTCGGACTAATTGGGGTCGTTGCTTCCGCATTGATCCGTGGTAAATCTGGGTTATTTGGTGCGCTACTCGCCCAACTGGTTGTTGTGATGTACTTCACCGTCCACTTAGTAGTTTCGGCCATTTCCCGAAAACTTGATCCGCTGACAACTTTCGCCCTCGCCCTGTTCTCTTATTTCGCAAAGCTCGCCTTACTTGGCCTATTTCTCTGGTTGCTGACCCGATTTACTTCGCGCGAAAGCATCGACCGGGGCAGTTTTGGAGTCACCGCCATTGCCCTTACGCTGGCTTGGCTCACGGGTGAGATCCGAAGTTTCCTAAAGTTGCGGATACACCTACCATTGCCGATAGATTCCACACGTTCTAACTAGCCAGAAGTTGCAATAACCAGAGAATCCAAAGACCCGAGGTGAGTATGAAACCAAATGACGATGGCGCCGCGTGGTCGATTGTCGGCTACCTCCTATCGGGCCTGCTTTTCTGGGGTGGGGTGGGGTGGGCCTTAGACCATTGGCTCAAAACGCACTTCTTCCTTCTGGGCGGATTACTCCTTGGGGTCAGCGCCGCTATCTACCTGATTTGGTTGAGGATTGGCCGCAACTCCAAATAGTTCCCCCAACGGGGTCGGGCTTGAGAGCCTTCTGGCCGATTTCACAGATTTCAATCTTTGCCCATAAGGTTGCCCCGCTGGCCGAATTTCCCCCTGAATTACCAGCTTTTGCCCATCTTCATTTCTAGATCTACGAGGAGTGTGCGTGCGCTCGTTGCACTTGCTAAGCGCTGGCGGCGAAGGATTCGTCCCGCCAAGTAGCAACGACTTTAATTTCCCCTCATTTTTGGGGAACAACCAATATTTCACAAAGCCGATTCTTCTGATCTTTTTATCGGTCTTGTTGATCTCAGTTTTCTTCGTCCTAACCGCACGCAAGGCAGCAGTCGTCCCATCAAAACTGCAATTCGCCGGGGAAAGTATTTATGGCTTTGTGAGAAACGATTTGGCGAGAGACATCATCGGGCCGGAATTCATGCGTTTTGTTCCCTACCTTTTTACGCTCTTTGTTTTCATCTTAACGAACAATATTTTTGGCATTGTTCCGTTGTTGCAGTTCCCAACCATGTCACACGTCAGTTTTCCTTACGTCTTGGCAATAATCACCTTCGCTATCTTCCATTACATTGGTATTCGTAAGCAAGGTTTTCGTAAATACGTTAAGGACATCATGTTCATGCCGGGTGTTCCAAAGGCCGCGTACATTTTGTTGACTCCGATTGAGATTGCGACGTATCTGATTACTCGTCCACTGACTTTGGGGCTACGTCTGTTTGCGAATATGTTTGCAGGTCACCTGCTTCTACTCGTTTTCATCTTAGGCGGAGATCACCTTCTCAAAGGGGTCATCGGCCTAAAATTAGTCAGCCCATTTGCCTTCGCATTTGGAATTGGGCTGACGTTCTTTGAATTTTTGGTTCAATGTTTGCAGGCGTATATCTTTACCCTGCTTTCGGCTCTGTACATCGCCGGCGCCCTTGCCGACGAGCACTAACTAACTGCTCGAAAGGAAAAAAATGACAGGCACACTCAACCTGGTCGGTTATGGCCTCTCAGCAATCGGACCCGCGATTGCTACTGGAATGATCTTCGCCGCTTATATTAGTGGCGTCGCACGTCAGCCAGAGGCACGTAGCGTTCTTCAGCCAATCGCGTTCCTGGGGTTCGCACTTGCTGAGGCACTTGCACTATTCGGTCTCGTTCTCGCATTCGTTCTCTAATTTTGATTCGCATGCATTCAATGAATCTGGCTGCAGAGAAGATTAATCCGCTTCTCCCGCACACAGCAGAGTTGATCGTTGGCGCAGTCGCCTTCACTCTTCTCTTTCTGGTCCTACGCTCCAAAGTGGTGCCGATGTTTGAAAAAGCATTCACCGCTCGGACTGAAGCGATTCAGGGCGGAATGGAGAAGGCCGAGAAGGCGCAACTTGAAGCCGAACGTGCACTACGCCAGTACACAGAGCAACTATCCAAGGCTCGCGATGAAGCTCACCATCTCCGGGAGGAAGCACGCACCCAAGGTGTTGCAATTGTTGAGGAACTCCGCGCCAAGGCTCAGGATGAAGCAAGTCGAATCTCTGCGGCCGCTCATGCGTCAATCGAGGCAGAGCGTCAGAGTGCGATTGCCTCTCTTCGTACCGAGGTAGGTGCAATTGCGATCGAGTTGGCTTCGAAAATTGTGGGCGAGGCACTCGATGACCAAGCGCGGGCTTCGCGCGTAGTTGACCGCTTTCTTGACGACCTCGAAGAATCTAAGAATCCAACGAAGAACAACAATTGACTACGGTGGGAAAGTAATGAGAGTGCATTTTGGCGGAAGTAGCCGTGAATCCTTAAAGGTTTCACGTGCGACTCTTGATGCCGCCCTCAAAGGCGTGACGACAGAAGTGGCGTCACGATTGTGTACTGAGTTATTTTCCTGTGCCGAGGTACTTGATGAGTCACTCGCGCTGCGTCGCGCAATCACTGATCCCGCGCGGGATTCGGAATCCAAGGTTGGCTTGGTTAGAGATCTCTTTGGGAAATCCCTCAACGCTAAATCATTGGAAATCATATGTACCATCGCTTCGTTGCGTTGGTCATCCTCGGCGGATCTGGTTCCTGTGGTCGAGCAATTAGCTATTGAAGCACAGAGCTCGGCTGCAAATATCGCCGGCGAGTTAGATCGGGTTGAGGACGAGTTCTTCGCGATGTCTCAGGCAATCTCTGGGTCATTCGAACTTCGTCAAGCCCTCACCACCGCCGGTACGGCCAAGCTGTCTCTGGTGGCCGAGTTGCTTGGCCAGACAAATACTGAGTCAACCATCAAATTGGTTTCGCATTTAGTCGTCAATTTGCGACGGCGCAGCATTGAAGCGGCATTCGAAGACTATTTCTTTGCCATTGCTGCTCGTCGAAATCGCTTGATAGCCCAAGTTCAAGTCGCAATCGCACTCTCTGATGTACAGCGAGATCGCTTGGCGATATTGCTCTCAGCACAAGTTGGGCAACCGGTCCGACTAAACGTGGAAGTGAATCCGAGCGTGGTGGGCGGGGTCGTCGTGAGGTTTGGCGACGAGATTATCGATGGGACGATCAGTAATCGACTAGCAGGGGCTGGACGCGCACTTGTTGGTGCGCAGAGCTAGATACAGAACTTTTTAACGAGATTAAGCGATAAGGGAGAAATAAGATGGCCGAACTGCAGATCCGACCCGAGGAAATTCGGGACGCACTCGCGAAATTTGCCAAGTCGTATGATCCAGGTGTCGCTGCTCGAGACGAGATCGGTACAGTCACGCAAGCAGGCGACGGTATCGCTCGAATTGAAGGCTTGCCTTCGACCATGGCCAACGAACTTCTCCAGTTTGAAAACGGCACCCTAGGTCTTGCACTCAACCTTGATGTTCGCGAAATCGGTGTCGTTATTCTGGGTGATTACGACGGAATTGAGGAAGGCACGTCAGTGCGGCGCACAGGCGAAGTTCTCTCTGTGCCAGTGGGGGATGGTTTCTTGGGCCGTGTAGTTGATCCACTCGGCCGCCCAATCGATGGTAAAGGCGAAATCAAAGCAGATGCACGGCGTGCTCTTGAATTGCAGGCGCCCTCTGTAGTTCAACGCCAACCCGTAAAGGAGCCGCTTGCAACAGGAATTAAGGCCATTGATGCCATGACCGCAATTGGTCGCGGTCAGCGTCAGTTAATCATCGGTGACCGTCAAACTGGTAAGACTGCAGTTGCTATCGACACCATTATTAATCAGCGCGAAAACTGGTTGAGCGGAGATCCTAAAAAGCAGGTTAAGTGCATCTACGTGGCAATCGGTCAGAAGGGATCGACCATTGCCTCCGTTCGCGCTTCCCTTGAAGAAGCTGGTGCGATGGAGTACACCACCATTGTTGCGTCCCCTGCATCGGATCCTGCCGGATTTAAATATTTGGCTCCCTACACTGGCTCCTCTATTGGTCAGCACTGGATGTATGCCGGCCAGCATGTTCTCATTGTTTTCGATGACCTCTCCAAGCAAGCAGAGGCCTACCGTTCGGTCTCGCTACTGCTTCGCCGTCCACCAGGTCGTGAGGCCTACCCTGGCGACGTTTTCTACTTGCACTCCCGTCTGCTTGAGCGTTGCGCCAAGCTCTCTGATGAACTTGGTGGCGGTTCGATGACTGGTCTTCCAATTATCGAAACAAAGGGAAACGACGTTTCTGCTTTCATTCCCACCAACGTAATTTCAATTACGGATGGTCAGTGCTTCTTGGAGACCGACCTCTTCAACGCCGGTGTTCGTCCCGCAATTAACGTGGGTATCTCAGTATCGCGCGTTGGTGGGTCGGCACAGACAAAGGCAATGAAGAAGATCGCTGGACGTTTGCGTCTTGATCTTGCTCAGTTCCGTGAGCTCGAAGCTTTTGCGGCCTTCGGTTCCGACCTTGATGCAGCCTCTAAGGCTCAACTCGAGCGCGGTGCACGAATGGTTGAATTATTGAAGCAAGGCCAGTACTCGCCATATTCCCTGGAGCGCCAGATCGTTTCGATCTGGGCTGGTACTTCAGGTCAGCTCGATGATATAGCCGTGGCTGATATTCGTCGTTTCGAGAGCGAACTCCTAGAGTTCATCGCCCTCGAACGGAAAGCCATCTTTGATGTCATCGCTGAAACCAAGGAACTTACCGACGACACAATCGCATCGATGAAAGATGCGGTTGTGATGTTTAAGAGTCGCTTCATCTCATCTGCTGGGCAAGCTGTTTATGAAAAGCAAGTTGATGCTCTGGAAGGCGAATTGAACGAGCAGGTTACAAAGTACGTTGCGCCGGTGGAGAAAAAGTAACCGATGGGAGCCCAACTTCGCGTCTATCGCCGCCGAATGCGTTCGGTTAAAGCGACCAAGAAAATTACGAAAGCCATGGAGTTGATTTCGGCTTCCCGTATTGTCAAGGCGCAGCAAAGGGTGTGGGCGTCGACCCCGTACGCAAATGAATTGACGCGTGCGGTAACTGCATTGGCGACTTATTCATCGACCAATCATCCACTGACGACACCTTCGGATAACCCGAAGCGGGCGGCAGTTCTTATTATTACTGCTGACCGTGGCATGGCGGGAGCTTATTCAAACAACGCCATCAAAGAAGGCGAGCAGTTGGCAACCCTTTTGCGCAGTCGTGGTCTGGAAGTCAGTTCATATTTAGTGGGGCGCAAAGCGGTTAACTACTACAGATTCCGCAATCGGATGGTTGCCAAAACGTGGACTGGCTTCTCCGATAGTCCGACCTATGAAAATGCCAAGGAAGTTGCCGACGCGTTGATCACAGCGTTTTTGGCGGATTCGTTGAAAGAGAGTCATGGAATCGACGAGATTCATATTATTTACACCGAGTTCCAATCGATGCTGACTCAAAACGCCATGGCAAAGCGGATGCTACCTCTGGAAGTTATAGAGTCGGACTTGCCGATCCCCACTGGTCTTTTACCCATGTATGAATTCGAGCCCGATGCAGGCTCGGTGCTCAATGCGCTGCTACCTCGTTACATCGAAGCCCGAATCTTCAACGCAATGTTGCAATCGGCGGCCTCTGAGCACGCTGCTCGCCGTCGTGCGATGAAGTCAGCAACTGATAATGCTGATGATTTAATTAAGTCGCTTACCAGACGTGCGAACGCGGCCCGTCAGGCTGAAATTACCCAAGAAATCAGTGAAATTGTTGGCGGCGCAGACGCGCTCGCCTCGGCTAGTGCAGGGAGTGAATGATGTCGACAGTAACCGGTAAAGGTCGAGTAGCGCGCGTTATTGGACCAGTGGTGGATATCGAATTCCCCGCCGATGCAATGCCAGCGATCTTCAATGCACTTCACGTTGATGTGACCATGAGCGGTCAGGTTCGAATGTTGACGATGGAGGTGGCACAACACATTGGTGACAACCTCGTGCGCGCGATTTCCATGCAGCCAACTGACGGTCTTGTTCGAGGCGCATCCGTTAGCGACACGGGTTCTGCAATCTCCGTGCCAGTTGGCGACGTAACAAAGGGTCACGTCTTCAACACTCTGGGCGAATCACTGGATGTTCCAACGGCTTCCCTTGATATCAAGGAGCGCTGGTCGATTCACCGTAACCCACCGCCCTTCGATCAACTTGAGTCAAAAACTGAAATGTTTGAGACTGGTATCAAAGTTATCGACCTGCTCACCCCTTATGTAAAGGGCGGAAAGATTGGTCTCTTCGGCGGTGCTGGTGTCGGAAAGACAGTTCTAATTCAGGAGATGATTTATCGCGTTGCTGAAAACTTCGGTGGTGTATCTGTATTCGCCGGCGTCGGTGAGCGTACCCGTGAAGGTAACGACCTTTTCTTGGAAATGAAGGAAACTGGCGTAATCAATAAGACTGCTTTGGTCTTTGGCCAGATGGATGAGCCACCAGGAACGCGTCTTCGGGTCGCACTATCTGCCCTGACAATGGCTGAATACTTCCGCGATGTTCAGAAGCAGGACGTATTGCTCTTCATTGATAACATCTTCCGTTTCACCCAGGCGGGTTCTGAAGTATCAACCCTGCTGGGTCGAATGCCATCGGCAGTTGGTTACCAGCCAACTCTTGCCGATGAGATGGGTCAGTTGCAGGAGCGAATCACGTCAACCCGCGGTCACTCGATCACATCGATGCAGGCAATTTATGTTCCGGCCGATGACATTACCGACCCAGCTCCACACACTACTTTTGCGCACTTGGATGCGACGACAGTTCTTTCTCGTCCTATCTCCGAGCTCGGTATTTACCCTGCCGTGGATCCGCTGGATTCAACCTCACGCATTCTGGATCCCCGTTACATCGGTGAGCACCACTTCCGTGTTGCCAACCGCACTAAGCAGATTTTGCAGCGCTACAAGGATTTGCAAGACATCATCGCGATCCTGGGTATCGACGAACTCTCGGAAGAGGATCGCATTCTCGTCGGCCGGGCCCGTCGCATTCAGCGTTTCTTGTCGCAGAACACATTTGTGGCCAAGGCTTTCACGGGTCTGGACGGATCCTTTGTACCCGTTGCGGACACCATCTCCGCATTTGAGGCGCTCGCCAATGGCGACTACGACCACATTCCAGAACAAGCATTTTTCATGTGCGGTGACCTCAATGATGTCGAGCGTCGTGCTGCTGAATTGGCTAAAGGTTAAGGGGCTAAAACATGTCCGATAGCGGCGCAGTGCTAGGAGTCGAGTTAGTCACTCCAGTCGAGCGAGTCTGGTCTGGGCAAGCTCAGATGGTGTCTGCTCGTACGGTTGAGGGCGATCTCGGAATTCTTCCTGGCCATGCGCCTTTGTTCGGCGTTCTCGTAGATGGCAAGGTCAGCATCAAGGGAGCCGATGGCGGAGTCACTGACTTCGCAGTTCACGGTGGTTTTCTCTCAGTTTCCAACAATCGTGTTTCAATCTTGACCGAGAGCGCGAGTTCTAGTTTCTGATGTTGTGTTCGGTCTCAATAATCCGAACGGTGTGACTTCCCCCGCGCATAACAATTGAATGGCTTATAGCGCCGAAACTTGTGTGCCTGATTCCGCGTAGTAATTCGCCGTCAGTGATGCCTGTTGCAGAAAGAAAGACGTCATCGGAATTTATAAGATCCTTTGCGTACAATATTTTGGAAAGGTCATGTCCTTTTGCGATGGCACCTTCTCGCTCTGCCTTATCCTTTGGATACAACTGTCCTTGAATGGTACCTCCAAGGCAGATCATCGCCGCAGCAGTAATAACTCCCTCTGGAGTACCACCGATCCCCATCAAGATATCGATTCCTGTTCCGGGCCGGGTTGTTTCGATGGCCGCGGCCACATCGCCGTCCTGGATCAAGCGGATGCGCGCTCCGACATCACGCAAATCTTGTAAGAGTTGGGCGTGACGGGGGCGATTGAGCACAACCACTGTCACATCACTTACTGAAATTCTTTTAGCTTTGGCAACGCGTCGGACGTTCTCTGCTGCCGGAATGGAAATATCGATGACATCGGCGGCCTCCGGGCCGGTTGCAATTTTGTTCATATAGAAAACTGCTGATGGGTCATACATGGTGCCGCGGGGAGCAAGGGCGATGACGCTGATTGCCCCGTTCATCCCGTTGGCTGTAAGGGATGTCCCATCGATTGGATCGACCGCAACATCGCAACGTGGACCTAGGCCATTGCCCACTGCCTCGCCATTGTGAAGCATCGGTGCATTGTCCTTTTCGCCCTCACCGATAACGACAATGCCAGCCATATCAACGGTGTTGATCATGCTTCGCATCGCCTCAACGGCGGCATGGTCGGCTAAATCTTTATTGCCGCGGCCAACCCAGGCCGATCCCGCAAGGGCAGCGGTCTCTGTGACACGAACTAATTCGAGGGCAAGGTTTCGATCGGGGTGAACGTTAGTGGTCATTCGGCTAATTTACGCCCCTCTCGAGCTACATCTGCACCAAGGCTCTGCAGTTGCTCGGCAAAATGCGGATATCCACGATCAATATGGAAAGAATCCTCAACCAGAGTCACACCTTCGCTCACGAGTCCTGCAAGGACCAATCCAGCACCCGCCCTGATATCCGTGGCGGCAACGGGGGCTCCAGATAACTGCTCAACTCCTCGAATGGCAGCGTGGTGTCCGTCAACGCTGATGTGCGCGCCTAAGCGGATCAATTCATTAACGAACATGAATCGTCCCTCGAAAACATTTTCCGTGACGATGGCATTTCCATCGGCGATCGCGTTTAGGGAAATCACCATTGGTTGAAGATCAGTCGGGAATCCCGGATATGGGAGAGTCACGACATCAATGGATTTTGGGCGATCCTCCATGCGAACCCGGATGCCATCAGCAGTGGCGGTAATGATGGCGCCAGCCGAAGCTAATTTTTCCAATGGTATTTCTAAATCCTGCGCCCGTCCGCCGTGGATGGTGATATCCCCTCGCGTCATAGCAGCAGCAAAAGCCCATGTGCCCGTGACAATGCGATCGGAGATGGTGATGTGATTGGTCGGGTGCAATTCAGAGACTCCGTGGATTACTAACGTTGGAGTGCCGAGGCCCTCAATATGCGCGCCCATACTTATAAGGAACTGGCCCAGGTCAACGAAATCTGGCTCGCGCGCCGCGTTGTCAATAGTTGTCGTACCCTTGGCGAGCACGGCGGCCGTGAGTATATTTTCCGTGGCACCCACACTTGGAAAATCCAAGAATATTTCGGCGCCGTGAAGTCCGTCGGGCGCAGTTGCGATTACATAGCCATGCTCGCTGCGGATCGATACGCCCATGGCTTCAAGCCCCTTGAAGTGGAAATCCAATCCGCGCGAACCAATGGCGTCGCCTCCGGGAAGTGCGACCTCTGCCGTTCCCATGCGCGCGACAAGTGGACCAAGGACGTTGATGGAGGCACGAAGTTTACGTACCAAGTCGTAGTCGGCTTTGTGTCCAGGAGTGGCCGGCACGTCAATGGCGATCGAATCTTTAGTTCGAGAAACGGTGCAGCCAAGACGGGTGAGAAGTTCTGCCATGTAGCCCACGTCTGCAATATCGGGAACATTGCTAATCGTTGTTTTGCCCACGGCAAGAAGGGCGGCTGCCATAAGTTTTAGAACAGAGTTCTTCGCTCCACAAACCGAAACCTCTCCATGGAGCCGGGCACCACCAACTACGCGCAAACGCTCAGACACCGGCCCTCCTTCATGTGGTTTCAACGCTCTGCAGTGGTCTCATCGTAACTGCCCTTATAGGCTGTTCTCATGGTTAATTTGACGCGTATTTATACCAAAACTGGTGACGACGGAACGACCTCCTTGGGCGACATGAGTCGGACTTCAAAGAATGACCCAAGGCTGGAAGCCTATGCCACTGTGGACGAGGCCAATTCCGCGATTGGAGTTGTTCTAGCCATGGGCGAACTTCCCAAAATTCTTCATGATCTACTAGTGCGTGTTCAGAATGATCTCTTTGATGTTGGTGCAGATCTGTGTACACCCGTTGTCGATTCGCCAGCTTTTGAACCGTTGAGAGTTCTGGAAACACACATCACGTACCTAGAGGAGGAGATAGATAGGTACAACGCAGATCTAGAACCGCTTCGATCATTTGTACTGCCGTCAGGAACGCCAGCCGCGGCACTGCTTCATGTAGCAAGAACGGTGACGCGACGGGCAGAGCGGCGCACTTGGGCGGCGATTCATGCCTTCGGAGCAGGTGTCAATCCTCTAACAGCGAAGTACCTCAATCGCCTGTCCGATTTGTTATTCGTGATTGCGCGAACCGCGAATAAAGAAATCGGCGATCAACTCTGGGTTCCTGGAGCGCATCGCTAGTTGGTATTGGTAGTAGGTAAATCAGTTGGTGCGGGCGCGTTCTTGATATAAACGTTGGATGGAACTTTCTCGGTTAAGGGGGAGTGGTAACAACTGATGTTGATTCCACCCACACTTACCTTTTGTTTCAATGGTTCAGTGCTAATTAGTAGCACCGTTGCGACTTGTTTCTTATTTGTTCCCTTTGCGGTGGTTCTGAGCGTCCCATAAGGAACTAACGTGGGGTCAGTTGCAGAAAGCGGCCCAGAGACAGTCGAGTTGAATTCCCACCACGTGCAGCCGTTAACCGATGCGACACTCACTGCGCCGCATGCAAATTTTGCGCAAGGCTTAACCGCAGTTGCCAGCGCAGCCGCGGCTGATAGAACGCCGAGTAGTTCGTTATTCGTGGGAACTTTGGCGTATACCTCGCCGTTAACTGTCCAACCCTTAGTCGTTGGTGGCCATTTAGGCGTGGGAGAGGGAGAAACTTTCACGCTCTTTCGCTTGTAGACGCTCTTCTTCTTAACGACGGGTTTCTTTGTTACCTTTGGGGTGGCCTTAACACTTACCTTTGGGGTGGCCTTAACACTTGGCTTAGCAGAGGGCTTGGAGGTTACGGCCAATGCGGTGCTAGTCGAGACAACCATCGCTACTGCAACGATTATCGCAAGCACGCGCCCCTTTATTCGCGATTCCATTTGAACGTGCGGATTGAAATCACGAGCCCAAGGATAAACCAAATAGTCAGAACTAGCAGTGTCCGACCGGTTTCCCAGGAATGGGCGACCTCGGATCCGGCAAATTCATCGGGGAGAAAAACAGATCTAATGCCCTGGCAGAGCCATTTCAGAGGAAAGAGTGCGGCAAATTGTTGCATCCAGTGAGGCAGCTGAGTAAAGACGAAGAAGACCCCACTGAAGAACTGCATGATGATGATAATTGGTGTGACAATCGCCGAGGCTCCACGTCCGCTCTTAGGGACGGTAGAAAATGCCACTCCAAGTGCAGCGGATGTGCCGGTTCCTAGCATCAAGATTAAAGAGAAAGTGAGCCACTTTCCTGTCGAGTTTGGTAGGTGGATTCCGAAGAAGAGAACGCCGCCAATGAGAAGGAGGATCACTTGAAATGTAATACTGGCAAGAACCATGATCAACTTGCCAATAAAGTAACTAATCGCTGGCATTGGAGTTCCACGGAGTCGCTTTAGCGACCCATCATCGCGCTCGGTTGGAATATTGATTGCCAGCTGCTGGAATCCACTGTTCACCAAACCCGACGCGATCATCCCAGCTAGAAAATATTGGCTGAACCTCACACCATGTGTCATTTCACCATTGAATACTGATCCAAAGATCGCCATGAGAATAAGTGGGAATAGGAGAGTGAACACGACAGACTCGCGTTGCCGTAGGAATTGGCGGATTTCGATTTTTCCTCGACGCCATCCCATTCTCAGCGTGCTGGGTAGCGTTTTCATTTCACATCACCGCTGGCTTCGCCGACCATTTCTAGATAAATATCTTCCAGGGTCGCACGGGAGACAGTGAGTTTTGGAATCTCACCCACGAACTCCCCAGCGAGTTTGGCGACGACGGATGTGGGTTTATCCGTGAATTGCTCTTGCATTGTGCCTTCGAATTCCCATTGAACGCGGGCAAGAGAGGTTGCCCGGTCTCCCAAATTTGCGGGTGTGCCAATTTCTAGAATCTTGCCCCGATTTATCACTGCAACTCGATCGGCCAAGGCTTCGGCCTCTTCGAGGTAGTGAGTGGTCAGAACAATGGTTGTACCAAGGTCTCGGAGTCCGAGTATCAAGACCCAGAAATCTCGTCGCGCTTCTGGATCAAATCCCGTCGTTGGCTCGTCCAGGAAGAGAAGTTCTGGCTTGCCAATAAGGCCCAGGCCGACATCCAATCGGCGGCGCTGACCCCCAGAGAGTGTCCGGACAAGTGCCCGCTTCTTGTCTGCCAATCCGATCGAGTCGATTACTTCGTTAGCATCTCGGGGATCTGAGTAGTAGCCGGAGAAATGGTGAATAGTCTCAAATACGGTGAGGTCGCCAGCATCTGATGTTGATTGCAGGACGATACCAATTCGATCCCGGAACTCGCGCGCACCCGGGCCTTTGAGTTGGGGATCGAAGTCGAGGACTCGCACTTCGCCTGAATTGCGAGTCCTAAACCCCTCCAGGATCTCAACGGTGGTGGTCTTTCCTGCCCCGTTCGGACCCAGAATGGCGAAGATCTCCCCCTGCTCAATGGAGAGGTCTATTCCATCGACAGCCTCAAGCGGGCCGTAACTTTTATGCAGGTTACGCACTTCAATGATGCTCACTGCTTCATCTTGCCACCCGGGCGAGAAAAATGCGAAAAGATAGGAGGGTGAGCCCTCGACGAAACCACCCCAAAGGTCGCAAGCCTAAAGGCGATGATCGTGAAATTGGTATGAGCGGTGAGGCAATTGAAGAACATGCTGAAGGAATTTATCGGGTTCGAAAAATCACAGGATCTAGTTCGACAAAACCTTACCGCTGCCCAGGGTGTGACCAGATGATTCCAATGGCGACACCGCACACGGTTGCGTGGCTAGAAGATGATGTTGAAAGTAGACGCCATTGGCATAACGCTTGTTGGCAAAAGCGGGCACATCGTCAACCTCGAACCGAACGCACCAGAAACGCGCCTAGACATTAACCGCGCCCATTGAAAAGTTTGGTCATGCCAATGACTATGCGATCTCCAAAGGCACTTCGTCGGAAACTCGTCAACGATAACGGAAGTTGAAACCGCGCTCGCACTATAGATCGAGCATATGTGAATTCGAGTAATCCTTCGGGACCGTGAATGCGACCATACCCGCTATTTTTTACTCCTCCAAAAGGTACCGATGGAACGGCAGCGAATGAAGTCGTTGAATTAATGGCCACCATCCCGCAATCTAGTTGGGATGCGATTGTTTGGCCCCAACGCTCTGACCATACCGATGCGCCTAATCCGTAAGCCGATGCGTTGGAGAGCCTAATCGCCTCATCGTTGCTCTTGACTCTATTGATGATGATCACCGGTCCGAAAGTTTCCTCTGTCACTGCCGATGAATCTTCTGGCACGTTTACCAATATCACGGGCTCAACAAATGGTCGCTTGATCGAATCTAGTCCACCTAAAACTGCAGTCCCCCCTCGGTTTAACGCATCGGCAATATGTTCTTCAATTATGTCGATCTGTTTGGGCATAGTCGCTGGTCCGTATTGACCAGTTCCTGGTGCTCCCGGTTTAATCTTCTTAGCAAGTTCGGTCATTTTAGAGATAAAAGCATCGGCGACACTTTCGTGAACGTAGACGCGCTCGGCCCCGATACATGTTTGTCCGGCATTAGACATGGCCGACCAGAGCGTAAAATCGGCCGCAGTTTTAATGTCGGCATCCCCGGCGATAATCACCGGATCCTTTCCACCGCATTCTAGAACCACGGGTGTCATAGTTTTTGCGCAGTTCGCCGCGACAAGTTTGGCAGTTTTCGTTGAACCAGTGAAAGCGAGTTTGTTAATAGAACTCTCGCAGAGAGCGCGACCAGTTTCACCCAAGCCGGTCACTACGACGAAGATATTTTCATTTGGAGCAATTTCGCTAAACGTTTTAGCTAACCAGACACCGACCCCAGGGGTAAATTCGCTAGGTTTAAAAACGACGGTATTTCCGGCAGCTAATGCGTAAGCGATGGATCCCATCGGGGTAAATATTGGGTAGTTCCACGGTCCGATTACACCAACAACGCCCACGGGAGATCGCTCCACTGTTGCCGACATATTCATCATTAACGGGCCGGGCTTGCGAGTTTGCGTACGCAAAACTTCGCGGGCATGGCGAGCTGCCCAAGCAAGGTGACCAATTGCAAGACTGGCCTCCAATGTGGCATCACTTTCTGGCTTGCCAGTTTCCTTTGAAATAAGGGATGCACATTCGCCAATACGATCTGTCAAGAGTTTGCTCCAAGCAAGTAGTACTTTCTTGCGCTCTGTGAAACCGAGGGCACGCCATGCCGGCGCGGCCTCTTGAGCAGCAGTCACGACTCGATTCACATCGTCACGCGTGTTGACGGGAAATGTCCCGATAATTTCGTCATTAACAGGATTATGCGAGTTGAACGTTAGAACGCCTCCGATGGTCATCCAAAAAGTGTAGTCCTGCAACCGGTAGATACACTGGCCCAATGTCTGAATTAATTCGAGCCAGTACCGTATTGCCATCGATACGCACCGCATTTACCGTGAATACCGATGATGGCTTCGCTTTGGTAGGCGAAGTAGCTTCACCATTGGGTCACTCCAACGGTGCGATTTTGTGCCTGCATCCTCTGCCGACAGCGGGTGGAATGATGGACAGCCACATTTACAAAAAAGCCGCAAACCGATTGCCAGCCCTTGCCGGAATTACTGTTATCCGATTTAACACTCGGGGTACAAGCAGCGACGCTGGAGCCAGTGAAGGCGAATTCGATAATGGTGTGGGCGAGAGACTGGATGTCGAGGCATTGCTTCGATACTGCTTTGAGGATCTAGGACTTCACAATCTGTGGGTAGTTGGTTGGTCTTTCGGAACTGATCTGGCGCTTCAATATGCAAAAGATCCCCGACACAAGGGATTGATACTTTTAAGTCCTCCGCTTAGGACAACTACCCTTGAGCAACTTAATTACTGGAACCAAGACTCACGACCAATCGTGGCCCTAGTTCCCGAGTTTGATGATTACCTTCGTCCTGATGAGGCACAGAAGAAGTTTTCCGCTATTCCGCATGCTCAACTTATCGCCATTACGGAGGCGAAACACTTATGGGTAGGCGAGCCATCTGTTTATCGAGTGCTCACAGAAATTGTGAGGCAAGTTGTGCCAGCGTCGTTGCCATTACCGACTGAATACTGATTTTGGAGGCTAGCTCCTTTGGGCTCTTGGGAATACGACTTCATCCAAAATCAGAAGCGCAGATGCGGCAAGTGGGACGGCCAATAGTGCGCCAACTATGCCGAGCAAGGTTGCGCCGAGAAGTGCGGCAATAATGGTGACTAGCCCCGGAATGGAAAGTGACCTACGCATTATTCGCGGGACAATGAAATAATTTTCAATCTGTATGTAAGCCACATAAATAACAAAGGCAATGATGCCGATGAAAATCGATTGAGTGAGAGCGACTATCGTGACAATGCTTACCCCGATAGTGTGACCAAGAAGCGGGATAGCTAGATCACAGACAAAGACCACCATTGCAAGTGCGAAAGGTGAAGGTAACCCAAGGGCAGCCGAAAGAATGAGAATGAACGCCCCCGAGATAAGCGCCACTGTGATCTGACTGCCAATGTAGGTGCCAATACGATCCAGAATCCCGTTCGTCAACTTGGAGATGCGATCGCGTCGTGATGCAGGTGATAGTCGCAGACCTAATGCAACTATTTGTGGGAGGGAGATGAGAAAGTACAGTGTCAGAACAAGTATTGTTAACGCCGAAAATGTGCCAGATAGAACGGTCTTACCTACACCAATGACTCCGCCGAAGGCTGAAAAGAGTAATGTTCCGTCGGATGACACGGTATTCAATTTTTTCTGGAGCGTATCCACAATTCCATAGTGATTATTGAGGCTGGCAATTGTTGAATTATTTTTTAGTTCATTGAGAAGGTTCGGAGCATTCTTTATCAAATGTGAGCCCTGGGAGATCGCCGGCGGTATTACCAGCCAGGCAAAAAGACCAACAAAGATTAAAACGGCGGTGAAAATAATTGCTACAGCCGTGGGACGCGATAACCCTTTTTTTCGAAGATACTCAACGGCCGGATTGAGTCCTGCTGCTAGGAAGAGGGCAATAATAATTAACACGAAGATCTGACTTGCAGATGCGAGCGATCGCAGCAATATCAGAGCAAGAAGTCCGCCGCTTGTTGCGAGGAAGCCGAAATAAAACGGGTGTGCCTGACTTATAGGAGCACCAGGTAGGCCAAAATCAGATTTGATCTTTCGGCTTTTTCTAGGGACCTTTTCTGTACTTGCTGAGGTTGCCATAATCACATTCTAAGCATTCTCTATATTACTGAGGGCTATATGGCTCCTCAATTCATCTTTTGTTAACATTCATAGGAGAGAATGCACTTATGCCCCTGCGTATTACTGGTCTTGGCGATGAGATCGCGACAGTTGCGGGCTTGCCATGGGAGATCCCGCTTGAGCAGTGGCCAGAGGATCCCATGTTGACGCAGAAGCGCGGTATTTCGCGTCATGTGGTGCGACTCGTGCGGGCCAATGAATCCCTCGAAAGTGATATTTACGCGGTGAAAGAGACGGTTACCGAGTTCGCCAATCGTGAATATCGCCTGCTTCGCCAATTGACTCACTTAGGGGCTCCCAGCGTTGATCCAATTGCTGTCATCGAGGATCGCCTTGACGTTCATGACGAGGAGTTGCCACCTGCCCTTGCCACGCGATACCTGCCATTTTCTCTACCATATCGAGTTTTGCTGTCGGGCAATGTCGATGGGCACGACGTGCAGAACATGGCTAACGCCCTCGCGCTTCTGCTGGTGCGATTGCATTTGCTCGGCTTCTGGTGGGGTGATTGCTCTCTATCCAATGCACTTTTTCGCCGCGATGCCGAAGGGTTCGCTGCCTATTTAGTTGATGCCGAAACAGGTGAATTCCATCGAACCCTCTCTACTGGCCAGCGCGAACATGACTTAGAGATCGCACATTTCAATGTTGCGGCAGAGTTAGAAGACTTGGCCCTATCCGGCGTCCTTTATCCCGGAATGGATCCGGTACGAGCAAGTGATGGTGTCATTAAGAGGTATAGACGCTTGTGGGCAGCGCTCAAGGAGCCGCAAGTTCTTGATCCAAAGGAGCGTCACGCGGTAGAGCGAGCAATGCGCGAACTTCAAGATCTTGGTTTTGCGGTGGAGGAAGTCTCGGTCTCGCTAGATGGCAAGCACCAAGTTCTGGTATTTCAACCCAAACTAGTGGCCGCCGGGTATCACAAATCTAGGTTGCGAGAACTCACTGGCCTTGAAACGGAGGAACTCCAAGCTAAGCGGCTGTTGGCTTCATTTGATCGATACCGAACACGCGAAGAGCTTCCGGGCGTGGCGATTGAGGATTGCGCCAGACGTTGGATTCTCGAGGTCTTCCATCCGATCAATGCACTCGTCCCATCCGATTTGCGTGGTCGGATCGAACCTGCCCAATTCTTCCACGAAGTCCTGGAGCATCGGTGGTATTTGAGTGAGAAAGCCGGCCGAGATGTAGGGCTGGTGTTTGCGGCAAATTCATACATTTCTGAGATCCTGCCTTTCCGCAGAGATTCGGATGTTGTTTTCAGGGGATAATGGCCAAGTGACATTACCTTCAAACTTCGGGCGTGCCATTGATCTCAGCGGATTGGGCAAGGTAGCTCCGACCCAGGCGTCGACACCAGTTGGGCGACAAGTAACCGCAACCAACCTTGCTGGTGAGTTTGTTTCGCTTTCGAAATCGAAGGTTGTCATACTTCTTTGTTGGTCATCTCGTAGCCCCGAATCTTTGGTTGTTCTCGACGTGCTCGCCAAATTGCAGACCCGCGATGGAGACCGTTGGGTACTCGGATCCGTCGATGTTGATGCAGAACCCCAAGTTGCTACGGCACTTCAAGTGCGAACCGTGCCTTACGCCATTGCGTTAGTGGCCGAACAGATGATTCCTCTTTTCGAGCAGGCCTATCCCGAAGCGCAGGTTCGCACGGTCGTGGATAAAGTGCTCTCGATTGCGGCCGAGCAGGGCGTGGGTTCGTCTGCCGAAGAAACGATGGAGCCGGAGGAGGAGCAGGCTTTTGCGGCTCTTGAACTTGGTGATTACGCCACTGCGGAGGCCGCGTATCTGCAGTTGTTAGGGCGCAAACCGAATGACAATTTTGCAAGGTTAGGACTTGCTCAAACCCAACTTCTGATCCGCACAACAGGTTTAGATCTTACGGAAATTGTTAGAAATGCGGCTAAGGATCCTGAGGATTTAGAAAAGCAAATGCAAGCAGCCGATTGCGAGATGATGGCTGGCAAAGTTGAGGATGCCTTCAATCGCCTTTTGCAGTATGTGCGGACTTCGAGCGGTGAAGACCAAACGCGCGCGAAAACGCATCTTCTTGATCTCTTCTTACTTGTAGATCCCGCCGATGCTCGTCTCATTGAGGCCAGAAGTGCTTTAGCAAGTGCCCTGTTCTAAATGAATTCGCCAGAGCGAAAAGGACTCGCTGCCATCTTTTTCATATTTGGATTCGGAATCATTGCTTGGATACCGCGCCTGCCTGGAATAAAGTCACATCTGCACTTATCGAATGGCCAATTTGGAACGATTCTCAGCCTTGGGGTGGTGGGATCTATATTCAGTTTGCTTACGACCGGCCATCTTGTGCACCGATATGGAAGCCGAAGGGCACTGGCTGTAAGTGCAACTTTGTTATTTGCGTCAATTGCGTTGATCGGGCACATGAATTCGAGCTGGCAATTCATCATCGTTAACATCGCCTTCGGTGCCGGTGTTGCAGCATTCAATATTTCTGCCAACGCACAAGCTTTCCATGAGCAAGAGTCAGATGGTGCGAATCTGATACCTAGAATGCACGGCATGTGGTCGGTCGGAGCACTTTCGACCATCATTGTCTCCGGCTTCCTAGCTGGCCGAGTCTCGTTGAGCATTCACCTCGAGGTACTTTCCGCCATTGGATACGTGACAATTCTGATTCTTCTCGCAAAGTACAAAGATTCTTTTATGCTAGGTAACGATTCTGCAGATCGAATCTTTTCGATTCGCCGATCGTTTACCTCATTTAATGTCAATTGGGTTATGGCAATGGGATTATTCGGCGCGGTAGGACTCGAGCAAGCAACGGGAGATTGGATAACCGTTTTTAGTAGACAAGAACTTCATATGGGCCTCGGGGTAAGTACGCTCCCTTATCTACTTTTCGTTCTCGCAATGATCATCGGCCGCTTATCCGTGCATCGTTTCGCCGAGCACATCTCGATCGACCGCTTGGTGAAAATATTTCCTTTGGTAGGGGGGGTCGCATTTATTGCCTGCACCAACCTAGGGCTGCTTGTAAGTAAGTCTCACCCATTGGGTGGCTTCGCCCTTGTCATCGTGGGCACCTTCATTGCAGGGCTTGGTCTTTCTTTTCTTGCACCAACTTTTGCGGATTCTGCCAATCGGCTCAGTAGCTCCCCTGGGGGAATAGTTCTCGGTCAGTTAAGCCTGGTAAGTACATTTTCGACTTTTTTTCTACGGCAGGCAATAGCTTGGACGGCTCAGGTGGCCTCAATTGCAGTGGCTTTAATAATTCCAAGTCTTTTGCTCATTGCTGTTAGTTTTACATCAAATACTATTCGCAAGGCACACTCTTAAAGTAGTTGCAGCCAGATAGTGGCAAGAGGTGGGATCGCTAGGGTGACCTGATTTCCAGATTCTGCTCTGGCCGTCAAGTCCCCGTTGCTGATTCCACTTCCTCCAAAGGAGAGATCATCGCTGTTCATAACTTCTCGCCAGGTTCCAGAAGTGGGGAACGGCATTGTGTACCACCTTTGGGGAACGGGCGAGAAATTGGTGATGCAGACCAAAGGTATGCGAGATTGGTCCCAACGCACGAAAGCAATTATGTTGCTGGCAGCGTCGTTATTTACCAGCCACGTGAATCCTTCGGGAGCGGTATCGCGCTCCCAAAGTGCGGGGATCGATCGATATTTCTCATTTAATTCTTGTACGACTTTCTGAATTCCGCGATGCTCATCAAATTGAGTTAGGTACCACTGGAGACTTTCGCTATCTTTCCACTCGTCATTCTGGGCAAATTCGCAACCCATGAAGATCAATTTCTTTCCGGGGTGAGCCCACATGTACCCATACATCGCCCGCAATGTCGCCAGTTTCTGCCAACGGTCTCCCGGAAATTTATTTACGAGGGATCCCTTTCCATGAACGACTTCATCGTGCGAAATGGGCAGGACATAGTTCTCGCTCCAGGCATAAAGAATTGAGAAGGTAATTTCGTTATGATGATGAACCCGGTGAATGGGATCATGAGCAAGGTACGACAAGGTGTCATGCATCCATCCCATATTCCATTTGTATCCGAATCCAAGTCCACCGGACTCGGTTTTTCTCGTGACCCCGTCCCACGCAGTTGACTCCTCTGCGATCATCATAATTCCTGGGTGATTTCGGTATGCCGTGGCAGTTGCCTCCTTGAGGAGTTCGACTGCTTCCAGATTTTCCCGCCCTCCATACTTATTGGGCAACCATTGGCCCTCCTTGCGCGAGTAATCGAGATAGAGCATGGAGGCGACTGCATCAACGCGAAGACCGTCAATGTGGAACTCGCTGAGCCAGAAGAGCGCACTCGCGACAAGGAAATTTTTGACCTCACTTCTGCCAAAATTGAAGATCAAAGTTCCCCAGTCGGGGTGTTCCCCGAGCCGTGGGTCTGCATGTTCATAGAGGGCGCTGCCGTCGAATCTGGCCAGCGCCCACTCATCTTTCGGGAAGTGGGCCGGAACCCAATCCAAGATCACTCCAATATTTGCCCTGTGTAGTTCGTTGACTAGATACCTAAAATCATCGGGAGTGCCAAACCGCGCGGTGGGAGCAAAGAAAGAAGTGACTTGATATCCCCACGATGGCCCGTAAGGGTGCTCCATTACAGGTAGGAATTCCACATGGGTGAAGCCCTGTTGGCTCACATAGGTAATCAATTCGACGGCAAGTTCGCGATAGGTCAAGCCCACTTTCCAAGAGGCTAGGTGGATTTCATAGATAGAAATTGGCGCTCTCCAGGATTCAAATATGGCTCTCTCTTCAAGCCAGTCCTCATCGCTCCAGGAAAAAGTCGATTCAAATACGACCGATGCAGTTAAAGGTGGAATCTGAGTTTGTTGAGCAAGGGGATCAGCATGCTCTATCCAGCGACCATCCTTCTGGTGAATAGCAAATTTGTACCTGATTCCTATATCTAAATCTGGGATGAAAATTTCCCAGATACCGCTGTTGCCAAGTGATTTCATTTTATGCGAGTTTCTATCCCAGAAATTTGTATCGCAGACCAAACTTACGTCCAGCGCATTCGGTGCCCATACTGCAAAGGATGTACCGAGAAGTTTGCCTGATGTATCTCTCTTTATATGAGAACCCAAAATATTCCAAAGTTTCTCGTGTCGACCTTCCCCTATGAGAAATAGATCAAGATCTCCGAGTTGCGACATGGATCGTCTAGTCCAAGTTCACATAGACAATGTGCGCCACTTTGCCCGCCGGTCCACTCGGGTCTAGGCGAACGAAGGTATCTTGGTGCCATTCGAATGAATTTCCATCAAGGAGGTCATGGGCGATAAATCGATCTGTGGTCAGTCCCAAAGCACTCATGTCCCAATGAACGGTGGTCTCCTGCGCGTTAGTCGGGTCTAGGTTGACAATCACGAGTACTAGATCAGTCCCTTCGCGCTTGGAGAAGGCAAGGATGGCATCTGATCCGGTGCTATGGAATACCAAGTTGCGTAGTCGCTGTAATGATGGATGTTCTCGACGTATGTAATTGAGTTTGGTAATAAAGGGTGCCAGTGTCTGGCCACTTTTCGCAGCCCCTGCCCAATCACGTCTTCTTATTTGATACTTCTCAGAGTCTAAATACTCTTCTCCACCTTGACGCAATGGGAGATGCTCAAATAGTTCGTATCCGGCGTACATTCCCCACGAAGGGGAGAGAGTAGTAGCAAGAACTGCTCGAAGAGCAAACATTGAAGGCAATCCTGACTGCAGATGAAACGGCAATATGTCGGGGGTATTTACCCAGAAATTAGGGCGGAAGTATGCGCTCGTACCATGTGAGACTTCATTGCCGTAGGAAATCAGCTCTTGCTTGCTCGTTCTCCACGTGAAATATGTGTATGACTGATGGAAGCCGGCTTTACCCAATGCGTGCATCATTGCTGGTCGCGTGAAGGCTTCGGCCAGGAAGATCACATCCGGAGATTCTGCAAAAATGGCCGCGAGGATTTCTTGCCAGAAAGCCACCGGCTTGGTGTGTGGATTGTCAACGCGGAAAATTGTCACACCCATTTTGATCCAAAGTCGAAGTATGCGAAGAACTTCTTGCACTATGCCTGGCAGATCGAGGTCGAAATTAATGGGATAAATATCCTGGTATTTCTTGGGAGGGTTTTCTGCGTAGGCGATGCTTCCATCTGGTCGGTGATGAAACCACAGTGGATGTTCTTTGACCCATGGGTGATCTGGCGAAACTTGCAGCGCGAAATCCAGCGCGATTTCCAGTCCCACTTCTTTTGCTTGAAAGACAAATTTCTCAAAATCCTTCATGGTCCCTAATTTGGGGTCAATTGCGTCATGACCCCCGTCTTTATTGCCTATCGCCCAGGGGACTCCTGGATCATCTTGGTCAACGTTGAGTGAATTGTTTTGACCCTTGCGAAATGTTTGGCCAATCGGATGGATCGGCGGAAGGTAGAGGACATCAAATCCCATGGCAGCGACATCACCCAAACGCTGGGCGGCAGTTGCAAATGTTCCACTAGAAGTATTCGTTGCTCCCTCACTTCGAGGAAAGAATTCATACCACGCACCGACTAAGGCGCGATCTCGATCGGCCCTAATCGGAAAGCCCGCCGATGTGGTTACCAGGCGTCGGAGCGGGTGAGCTTCGAAAAAGCCGCGAATTTCTGCACTGGTGGCAATCGAGAAACGATTGGCTGGCGCTAGTTTCCGGTCCTTTAGCGCGAGAAGCGCTGGAGTCAATAGTGTGGCGGAGGCAATATCGGTTTTGATTTTCTCGCTAAAAATCAAGGCGCCGATTTCGCAACAGAGTTCTGGGTCGATGTTGGCGCTGATCTTTATTTCAGAATCGTGATGCCAGGTCAGAAATGGGTCGTCGAAGGCCTCAATAAAAAAGGTAAACTGCCCCGTAGTTGCGGGTGAAAGTATCGCTTCATACCTATCGGTACCAGGCCAGATCTCTCGCATCCGTGCGCGCTGTAACTCATTTCCATGAGCATCAACCAGAACTGCTTCAACTCCTAGGCCGTCATGACCCTCTCTAAATACGGTTGCGGCAATCGTGATTTCCTCGTGCGCGATTGCTTTGACAGGAACGAACTCTCCCCCGAATTCGACGACGGGGGAGATGTCCTCAATAGGAATTCGCCCTATCAACCAGAACCCTCGGTGTTGCCGGCATCGGCCGCCGTTACATCGAAAATTTGATACTTGTCGATGGCATCTTTTACAACGCTCGTGTTAAGGTCGCCAGATTTTGCAAGTTGAGAGAGAACGGCGATAGTGATCGATTCGGCGTCTACCTTGAAATGACGACGTAGCGCTCCTCGGGTATCGGAGAGACCAAATCCGTCAGTACCTAGAGAGAGGAATCGTTGTTCTACCCATGGCACGATTTGATCCTGTACCGCGCGCATAAAGTCGCTCACCGCGACGACTGGACCAAGTGAGCCCTTAAGTTTTGTCGTTACGTAGGCCTGCTTCTGGTCATCTGGGTGCAGCAAGTTATGTTGCGCTGAGTTCACACCATCTCTGCGCAATTCATTCCAGGAAGTTACTGACCACACATCAGCCAATACTCCCCAGTCATCTTGCAGCAATTTCTGTGCCTTCATGGCCCAATTGATACTTACACCCGATGCCAGGATTTGCGCCGGTTTGCCTTCTTGACCTGAGGCGGGTGCAAATTTGTAGATACCACGCAGAACACCTTCAACGTCCAGGTTTTCGGGCTCGGCGGGTTGGATGTATGGCTCGTTGTACACCGTGAGGTAGTAATAGATATTCTCGCTATTCTCGCCATACATGCGGCGCAGTCCATCTTTTACGATGTGAGCCACTTCGTAGGCAAACGCCGGGTCGTAGGCAACTACGGCCGGATTGGTTGAAGCAAGAAGATGTGATTGACCATCCTCGTGTTGTAGTCCTTCTCCGTTGAGGGTGGTTCGCCCGGCTGTTGCACCGAGTACGAATCCTCTCGCCATCTGATCACTGGCTGCCCAGAAAGCGTCGCCCGTACGTTGGAATCCAAACATTGAGTAAAAAATATAGATAGGAATCATCGGTTCGTCGTGCGTGGCATAAGAGGTGCCTACCGCAGTGAAGGATGCAACTGAACCGGCTTCATTTATGCCCTCGTGCAGGATGACTCCAGATGTTGACTCTTTGTAAGAGAGCATGAGCTCGCGGTCCACAGAGGTGTAAGTCTGGCCAAGTGGCGAATAGATCTTCAGTGTCGGAAAGAGAGAATCCATTCCGAAGGTCCGCGCCTCATCGGGAATAATCGGAACAAACCGCTTACCCAATCCTGGATCTTTCAGAAGATCTTTTAGAAGTCTGACGAAGGCCTGCGTTGTTGCAATTTCTTGATTACCTGATCCGCGCTTAGCCGATTCATAAACGGACTCGGGTGGCTGAGGTAACGGTTTGGAGATGGCCCGTCGTCGTGGAATTGAACCACCTAAAACTCGACGACGTTCCATCAGGTACTGATTTTCCTCCGAATTCTCGGCCGGTTTGTAGTAAGGCGGAAGTTTTGCATCAAGCTGGTCGTCGGGAATTGGAATGTGCAAGCGATCGCGGAAAGTCGTGATGTCGTCCAACGTCATCTTCTTCATCTGGTGAGTTGAGTTTCGAGCCTCGAAGGTGGAACCCAACGCCCAGCCTTTAATAGTCTTTGCAAGGATGACAGTTGGGCGGCCCGTGTGCTTAATTGCTGCGCTGTAAGCGGCATACATCTTCCTATAGTCATGCCCGCCACGTTTGAGGCCCCAGATCTGGTCATCGCTCCATTTGGCAACCATGGCCGCAGTACGCGGATCGCGTCCAAAGAAATTCTCGCGGACATAAGCTCCGCTCTCAGCTTTGTAAGTTTGGTAATCACCATCGGGGGTCTTGTTCATTAAATGTACGAGTGCGCCCTCGCGATCTTGGGCGAGAAGTGGATCCCACTCTCGACCCCAAACAACTTTAATGACGTTCCAACCGGCTCCGCCAAATATGGATTCGAGTTCCTGGATGATTTTCCCGTTGCCCCGCACTGGACCATCAAGTCGTTGCAAGTTGCAGTTAATGACGAAGGTGAGATTATCGAGTCCATCCCGCGCGGCCAGGCTAATAGCGCCCATACTTTCTGGTTCGTCCATTTCGCCATCGCCGAGAAATGCCCAAACGTTCTGATCACTTGTATCTTTGAATCCTCGGTTATGGAGATAGCGATTAAACCGTGCTTGGTAGATCGCATTAATAGGACCGAGCCCCATCGATACAGTTGGAAATTCCCAGAACTCTGGCATGAGTCGCGGGTGTGGATATGAAGAGAGTCCGCCACCTTCGTGGGATAACTCTTGTCGGAATCCATCTAATTGATTTTCGCTAAATCTCCCTTCCATAAATGCTCGTGCATACATTCCTGGACTTGCGTGACCCTGGAAGAAAATTTGATCACCACCACCTGGATGGTCCTTGCCGCGGAAGAAGTGGTTGAAGCCAACTTCATACAATGCGGCAGAAGAGGCATAAGTCGAGATATGTCCACCAACGCCAACACCCGGGCGCTGTGCGCGGTGGACCAACATCGCTGCATTCCAGCGGATAAAAGCTCGGATCCTTCGTTCAATGGTTTCATCGCCGGGAAATTCAGGCTCTCGCTCAGGGGGAATCGTGTTGATGTAATCAGTTGTCCGAAGGTAGGGCATCCCCACGTTCTTATCGCGGGCGCGCTTTAACATGCTCAACATGAGATAGCGCGCTCGCACAGGTCCTGCATGCTCAAGGGCTGCGTCAAAGGATGCGTGCCATTCCGCAGTTTCCTCGGGATCGGTGTCCACGAGTTGATCTATTACTTGATCGGGCGCCTGAATCTCTTCGCTCATGGGTCTATCTTCCCCTCTCAGAGGGGCCCACGTCACATTAACCCGATAGTAGGAGCGTTAATTGAGATTTTTAATGTCCTGTACACGTAAATTTGCAGAAATAAAGCCCAAATGGGCTTGCGCCCGAGGCAACTCTTGGGTGGACTTATCCATCAGTTAAGCCCTTAGGGCTAGAGACATTTGGGAAAGGATGGTCGTTGGTGAATACCCCCATGGGGTCGATGGCAAGTCGAATGGGATTTGAGTCTGGGTTCCTTATTCTGGAATCTGGTCTGGGCGCTGATTGTGATGAGGAGTTGCGGCTAGACATAACTCAAGTTACTGGCAATGAATTTATTGGAGGAGGTGTACAGGAAGTCGTCGACGCAGTTTTACTCTGGTGGCGAGAAGATGACGGTGATCTTGTCGATGCCTTGGTAGATGTACTCGCATATCTCACAGATGGAGGACCGATTTGGGTGCTTACCCCGAAGGTGGGACGTCGCAATCATGTGGAGCCAAGTGACATTCAAGATGCAGCCCCAACAGCGGGGTTGAGTCAGACTTCTACCTTATCCGTTGCCCCTAATTGGTCTGCCACGCGTTTGGTGGCGAGGAAAGTTGGCAAGAGATAGGTTTTGCTCCATGACTTTAGCCATTGGAACGCACGCGCCGGATTTCGAACTATCAGATCAACACGGAGTGAAGGTTGCACTGACCTCATTTCGCGAGAAGAAGAATGTTGTCGTTCTTTTTTATCCCTTTGCATTTACGGGCACCTGTACGGGTGAACTCTGCGAGATTCGTGATGATCTCAAGGCTTTTCAGAATGAGGACGTTCAGTTGCTGGCGATTTCATGCGATTCGATTTTTACGCAGCGAGCCTTTGCAGAATCGCAAGGATATGTATTCCCAGTTTTATCTGACTTCTGGCCGCATGGTGAGGTCTCTAAGAAATATGGCGTTTTCAAAGAAGACCGAGGGTGTGCGATTCGCGGCACGTTTATTATTGATAAATCAGGCATTCTTCGATGGCAAGTAGTAAATTCGATGGGAGATGCCCGCAATGTAATTGACTACAAAGCGGCGATCGCAGCGCTATAGGAGACCAATTCGTTCAAAGGGTGATATTCCAGTAGAATTGCGCCACCGTTAGGGTGCTTAGCTCAGTGGTAGAGCGCCTCGTTTACACCGAGGATGTCGGGGGTTCGAAACCCTCAGCGCCCACCAGTAGCAGGATCAGTGGTAGAAATTGGGGGGAGAAAATGAAAGCCGCCCCCAGCGATCAACTTCAAATTCTGGATATTCAGCGCATAGATTTTGCTCTGGAGACTCTTCGAAACAAGTTGGCAGTCCTTCCCGAAATTGCAGAATTGCTGAGTGTTTCTCAGCGCTTGGTAGTTGTGCGTGACCTAGCAGTTGCGGCCGAGACTCAGATCAGTGATATTAAACGCGAATTGCTCCGTGCCGAGGCCGATGTCGAACAAGTGGTCACGCGACTCGAAAGAGACGAGAAGCGCATGTCAGATGGCAGTGCCAATCCTAAGGAGTTGGAAAAACTTCAGCACGAGGTTCAAACCCTTACATCACGGCGTTCAGAGTTGGAGGAGGTAGAACTCGAGATTATGTTGAGAGTCGACTCCATAAAAGAACGGCTGGGCGAACTTCGGGCCGAGGAAGTAACTCTCTCGTCCAATGCTGAAGAAATTCACCGCCGAAAAGCAAATGCTGGCGAAAAAATCGAAGCTGAAATCAGCTCTCTTACAGAAGAACGAAAAGCAATCTCAACAACAGTTGATGAGGCGCTTTTTGTTTTATACGAAAAGATTCGCGGCAACGATGGCACGGGTGCAGCTGCCATGCGAGAAGGACGATGTGATGGCTGTCATTTGCCGATAAACAGTGTGGAGATTAGTCGCATCAAGAGTTTGCCGTCGGATGAGGTTGTTCGTTGCGAAGAATGCAGGTGCATTTTGGTGCGCGGAGCGCAATAGTGGCTCGTTACTTTGTTATGACCGCCGATGGTGGCTCGCGTGGAAATCCCGGGCCGGCGGGCTACGGCGCGGTCGTGCATGAGGGCAATGTGGTAATCGCCGAGCTTTATGACTACATCGGAGTTGCCACAAATAATGTGGCCGAATACAGCGGATTAGTCGCGGGATTGATAGCAATTCACCAACTAGATCCAGAAGCAAAAGTCGATGTCCGCATGGATAGCAAATTAGTTGTAGAACAGATGTCAGGTCGGTGGAAGATTAAGCATGAGGGGATGAAGATCCTTGCCCAGGAGGCTCGCGCGGCGCATACCCCTTCGTTAGTGAAATACACATGGATTCCACGCGAGGAAAATGCTCATGCAGATCGACTGGCAAATCGTGCCTTAGACGAGAAGAGCGGTAAGTCCACTCAGCAGGTGAATTTTCTTACCGAACGGTTACGGATGGACGAAATACCAACCGTGATATTTCTCGTCCGCCATGGTGAAACAATCCTTACGCCCGATCGAAAATTCTCTGGTAGTGGAGAACCAAATCCGCCCTTGACCGAGATGGGATTGTCACAAGCCAGTCTTGTGGCAGATGAGATTGCGAAATTGGAACCAGAAATTGTGATTGCTTCGCCACTTCGACGCACGACTCAGACCGCAGAAGTAATCGCTACCCGACTGGGTCTGCCCATCGTCTTTGACCAGGCCTGGTATGAATGCGGTTTTGGCCTATGGGACGGACTCTCTATCGATGAGGTAGCCCTTAAATTCCCGATTGAATATAAGGCGTGGCTTTCATCTTCTGCGTATGCCCCACCCGGAGGCGAATCTTATGACGCCCTTGGTTGGAGAGTCGATGAGGCGTTAGATAAATTAGTGGCGAAATATCCCGGCAAACGCATTGTGGTTGTGTCGCACAACGGTGCAATTAAGGAGGCAATAAGACTGGTTACGGGTGGTTCCCCAGAATCTATCTTCCACATTGACGTATCGCCTTGCTCGATCTCCTCAATATCTATCTGGCCCAGTGATGGATTGCGAGCGTTGCGATCGGCAAACGAGCAGGGACATCTTCGCTAAGCCGCGCTATTCTCCACTTATGACCAGTGGTGCTCGAGTCCTCCACGCGGCAACCGGTACTTCAATGAGTGCGTTGGGCTGGGGCCAAGAAGCCGCCATACGCATGTTGCACAACAACTTAGATCCTGCCGTAGCCGAACATCCAGAAAGACTTGTTGTTTATGGTGGCACCGGTAAGGCAGCCCGGGATTGGCCATCCTTTGATGCGATTGTGAGCACCCTTACCAAACTCAAAGATGATGAAACCCTGCTTGTGCAATCTGGAAAACCGGTGGGAGTCTTTCAAACCCACGAATGGGCTCCCAGAGTTCTGATTGCAAATTCCAATCTAGTCGGAGATTGGGCGAATTGGCCCGAGTTTCGCAGGCTAGAGCAACTCGGCTTAACCATGTATGGACAAATGACAGCTGGCTCTTGGATTTACATTGGTACGCAAGGAATTCTCCAGGGAACGTATGAAACTTTTGCCGCCATAGCAAACAAGAGGTTCAATTCCACTTTGCAGGGGACTCTCACGCTGACCGCAGGTTGTGGGGGAATGGGCGGAGCGCAACCACTAGCGGTCACCATGAACGGTGGAGTCTGTCTCATTATAGATATAGATAAGACGCGCTTGGAGAAACGCATTGAAACACGCTACCTTGACGAGATTGCTCACAATCTGGAAGATGCAATCGAGCGAGTGTTGCAGGCAAAGTCAGCTGGTATACCGTTGTCGGTTGGCCTGGTTGGCAACGCCGCCGTTCTGGTTCCGCAACTTTTACAGATGGATATCCCGATAGATATCGTCACAGACCAAACTTCTGCCCACGATCCGCTTTCCTACATTCCAATCGGTGTTGATTTTCACCACGCTGCTCAATTAGCAAGAGATGATCCAGCAGATTTCACTAAGCGTGCTCGAGAGGCCATGGCCAAGCATGTAGAGGCCATGGTCGGATTCATGGATAAGGGCGCCGAAGTTTTCGATTACGGCAACTCGATACGAGATGAGGCAAGGCAAGGCGGTTTCGCGCGAGCCTTTGCTTTCCCCGGCTTTGTTCCTGCATATATCAGACCACTTTTTTGCCAAGGTAAAGGTCCATTCCGGTGGGTGGCGCTTTCGGGGGATCCCAAAGATATTTACCGAACGGATAAGGCGGTACTTGATCTCTTTCCGGAAAATGAAGGTTTGCATCGTTGGATTTCAATGGCTCAGGAGAAGGTGGCATTTCAAGGCCTCCCCGCTCGCATATGTTGGCTAGGTTATGGCGAGCGCGATAGGGCAGGTCTGGCATTTAATGATCTGGTTGCTCGAGGCGAAGTATCAGCACCGATTGTGATTGGTCGTGATCATCTCGATTGCGGATCGGTGGCATCGCCATATCGCGAGACAGAATCCATGCTCGACGGTTCTGATGCGATTGCAGATTGGCCACTCCTCAATGCAATGGTGAATATTTCGTCAGGTGCATCATGGGTTTCGATTCACCACGGCGGGGGTGTTGGAATTGGGAGATCAATTCACGCTGGACAAGTATCGGTCGCTGATGGGACCGCGCTTGCTGCCCAGAAATTGGCGCGCGTGCTGACCAATGATCCTGGCATGGGTGTGATTCGACATGCTGACGCGGGTTATGAAGGGGCAATTGAGACTGCACGAGAGCGACATGTTCATGTGCCAATGCTAGATGTGGAGATTGAATGACCAGAATTCTCGTCGACAATATTGGGCTCTTGGTTACGAACGACCCATCATTTGACGGTACCCCGCTTGGACTTTTGCGCGATTCGGCATTTCTTATCGAAAAAGGTGTCGTGACGTGGGTTGGCGAATCCAAGGCCGCACCGCGTGAGGATGTGCAGAATAAAATCGATGCACACGGACGTTGCATCATTCCCGGATTTGTGGATAGTCACACACATATGATTTTCGCCGGCGATAGGTGTGATGAATTTGGTGCGCGGATGCGTGGCCAGCAATACACCGCAGGAGGAATTGCTACGACGGTCGAGTTAACTCGAAAAGCCGATAATGGACAACTTCTTCAAAGTGGTCGCAGACTGGTCGAAGAAGCCAATGCATCTGGCACCACCACAATCGAATGTAAATCCGGTTATGGCCTAACAGTTGGCGATGAGGCGCGCCAACTCGTTGTCGCACGGCAATTGACGCCGGAAACGACCTTTCTTGGCGCGCACATTGTTCCAAAGGAATATTCTGCAAATCCAGATGATTATGTAGACCTTGTTTGTGGGCCGATGCTAGAGGCGGCGATACCTAATGCAAAATGGATCGACGTATTCTGCGACAAGGGAGCCTTTAACGCTGATCAATCGCGGAGAATCCTTAAAGCTGGTATGGCCCAGGGCCTTCTGCCCAGGATTCATGCCAATCAGTTTGAATCGGGTGAGGGAGTCGCAATCGGAGTTGAACTAGATGCCGCATCCGTAGATCACGTCACCTATCTTTCGAGTACAGATATCGATCTCTTGGCAGGTTCAAAGACCGTGGTAACGCTTCTTCCCGCGGCCGAATTTTCCACGCGATCCAAATACTCTAATGCTCGTCCATTGCTTGAGGCAGGTATTGAAGTCGCCCTAGCAACAGATTGCAATCCCGGAAGCGCGTTCACGACCAATATACCTTTTGTGATTGCCCTTGCTGTGCGTGAACTCTTTTTCTCACCCGAGCAAGCAGTCTGGTCTGCGACCAAAGGGGGGGCGATGGCTCTTCGCCGCGCTGACATTGGCCACCTCGGCCTATCGGCCAAAGCTGATTTTTCGATCCTAAGCACGCCGTCATACCTGCATATCGCTTACCGCCCGGGAGTACCACTAATAGATGAGGTATGGCGCCATGGCGTTCGAATCAAATGAAACGGTGACACTCGCAGTAACAGGAGTTACCTTTAACGATGTCGTTGCCGTTGCTAGAAATAATGCAAAAGTGGTGATTTCCCCGGCGGCTATTGAAGCCATTTCAAAAGCCCGAAAATATATTGAGGGTTATGCCACCGGTGGAGTTCCTGTCTACGGAGTATCTACTGGCTTCGGCGCCCTTGCTAATCGGCATATAGATGTGAAGGATCGCACGCAACTGCAGAAATCATTGATTCGCTCGCACGCGGCAGGTGTCGGCCCTGGTGTTGAAAAGGAAGTTGTTAGGGCGTTAATGTTCTTGCGACTTCGCACGATGGCTTCTGGACGCACTGGGGTTCGAGTCGAGTTGGCGCAGGCGTACGCAGATTTTTTGAATGCGGGTATTACACCTGTGGTTCCGGAATTTGGATCCTTGGGATGCAGCGGCGACCTTGCCCCACTTTCGCATTGCGCGTTAGCCATCATGGGCGAAGGCGAAGTCCACAATGCAAACGGCACGTTGTTGCCTTCTTTAGAGGCGATGAATGCCGCGGGCCTTATTCCCATTGAATTAGCGGCAAAAGAAGGCTTAGCCCTAATTAATGGGACGGACGGAATGCTGGGCATGCTCATACTTGCTTGCACCGATCTTGCCGCTCTCTGCACCGTCGCAGACATAACCGCGGCCATGAGCATTGAAGGATTGTTGGGTACCGATCGAGTGTTTGCGCCGGACCTACATGGTCCGTTGCGCCCACAGGTTGGTCAAGTCGCAAGTGCAGCAAATTTATTTTCCTTACTGAAGGGCTCAGGTATAGTCGCATCTCATTTGAACCATGATTCTCGTGTTCAAGATGCATATTCACTCCGTTGCGCGCCGCAGGTAAATGGCGCCGTTCGAGATACTGTGGATTACGCCTTAACAATCGCCGGTCGAGAGTTACAAAGCACGATCGATAATCCCGTGGTTCTTCCGGATGGGCGCGTCGAATCCAACGGCAATTTCCATGGCGCACCGATTGGCTATGTTCTGGATTTTCTGGCAATAGCAGCGGCCGACCTAGGCTCCATTTCGGAGCGTCGAACCGATCGTATGCTGGATCAACATCGATCCGGTGGACTCCCACCTTTTCTTGCCAACGACCCCGGTGTTGATTCTGGTCTGATGATCGCGCAATACACGCAGGCCGCGCTTGTAAGTGAGAACAAACGGTTAGCAAACCCTGCCAGCGTGGATTCGATTCCAAGTTCGGGTATGCAAGAAGACCATGTATCTATGGGTTGGAGCGCGGCTCGCAAACTACGCAAGGTTATTGAAAATCTTGCTCGCATACTTGCGATCGAACTTGTAACTTCGGCACGCGCCATCGAGTATCGAAAGGGTCTGTCTCCCTCGCCAGCGACGCAGGCGGTTATCACGGCACTTCGCGACGTTGTCCCTGGTATTGGTCCAGATCGCTGGCTATCACCAGAATTACAAGCCGCGGTTGAATTGGTTCAGTCAGGCAAAATAATTGATGCTGCAAGGCACGTCGTTACCAATCTTCGCTAACCTTGAACGCTCAATTCCTTTGCGCGACTCCACAAGTTGCTTCGAGAACGAGCAGTGCACCAAGACGGATAGTTCGTTGATCAGGTGCATCCATTGCCGCGTCGATCTCCGTAATATCCAATGCGCGAACCCGCGTGTCGGTACCGGCAAGATAGGCCACTTGGCGCAGTTCATCGGCAGTTATTCCACCGGGAACTGATGCTGGACAGGCAGGTGCTACCGAACGATCGCAAACATCAACATCAAGGTCCACATAAACTTCGCGGCCGTTTCCTCCTGCAATATCCAAAGCTTCTGCCATGAAGTCGGCGATGGGTCGTTTCCGCAACGCATCGCGGGAGACGATGTGTATTCCGGCATCTTTGGCGCGTGCGACATACTCGCGGCTATTAGCGAAATCGCTTATGCCAATCTGCACGATGTTTTGACCGTTCATGCCTGCTTGAATAATTCGCCATACCGGAGAACCACTTGATTTACCATCGCGAATATCTAGATGTGCATCCAAAGTAATTAATCCGCACTCTGAAAGATCTGGCCAAAGACCCCGAGCGACGGAGTAGGTGATTGAATTATCGCCTCCCAATGCAATCAGAAGTTTGTGGTTGCTGCGTGC
Source organism: Candidatus Nanopelagicales bacterium (assembly GCA_038244965.1). Lineage (GTDB taxonomy): Bacteria > Actinomycetota > Actinomycetes > Nanopelagicales > Nanopelagicaceae > QYPT01. The sequence goes on from JBBRSY010000002.1 coordinate 85,770, forward strand.
ATTAGACATTGCAGAGGCGACGCGATGCTCGCCATCTTCTCCGTCAGGGGAGTCAATGTCTCCAATATCTCGAAGATCCACACTGCGAAGGTCAACATCGTGGCTCATCGAATATGTTGAATATCTTCCGAGTGCCAACCTGATAGCAGCGGGGGTGAGATGTGCTGATGTGGGTGAGAGCGATGTATCGGACGCCGGAATTCCAACGAGCCCGACATCTTTCCCGATTGCCGTTCTGACATAAAGCGTACTTGCCCGTGTCCAATTGGGATCCTGGTGGAGATTGGATTGCGCCATGCCTTAGATGGTAGGGGAAAGCCATTGAATTAAGGGTTGCAATCAAGGGATTTTATTGGTGACCTAAGTACAATAAACCATGATAAATCTTCATCAATCTGGATTTGATCTCCATGTAATAAATCATTGGCAACAGCTCTCGGTCATTATCGACGGCGCTATTGCCGCAATTCTCGGTTCAATCATTGGTTGGGAACGAGATCGTGCCGGAAAATCAGCGGGGCCGCGCACCATGGGGTTGGTCGGTTCGGTAGCGGCCGTCGTCGTTTCCATGGGTTATGTCCTTGATATCAACGCGAGGTATGGAGATCCAACCCGAGCGATGCATGGCATCATCACGGGCATCGGCTTTCTTGGTGCCGGTTTGATCTTTACCAATAGAGGTGGTGGCGTACAAGGCCTCACGACGGCCGCGACTATTTTTTCGACCGCGGGCGTGGGGTGCGCGGTAGGCCTTGGATTTCAACTTGCAGCCGTGGGGTTCACGATCATCATCCTTGTCGTTCTCCGCTCAACTCAGGCTTTGGCAGTAACTGTCCGGCGTTCCGATAGGGAAGATCGAAAGGGCGAATCCCGCTAACTTAGTTTTCCCGTATTCTTCGGCTACAGAAGAGTCGCCCGGATCACCGCGTTGTAGCCCCGTTAATTCGGAGTTATGCCGAGGAAAGTCCGGACTCCAAAGAGCAAGGTGGTGGGTAACACCCACCCGGAGCGATCCGCGGGAACAGTGCCACAGAAAATAGACCGCTCGCAAGCCATTGCGAGTAAGGGTGAAACGGTGGTGTAAGAGACCACCAGCATGTGCGGCAACGCATATGGCTAGGCAAACCCCACTTGGAGCAAGATCAGACAGATAGCGCTTGAGAACTGCTCGTTCGAGCTATCGGGTAGATCGCTTGATTCCGTGAGTAATTGCGGAACTAGATGGATGGTGATCCCTCATTCGTGAGGACAGGATCCGGCTTATAGGGCGACTCTTCTTTTTTCATAGGGCCACATCTGAAATGGAAGGATGTGGCTTTATTTTCCTTCAGCAAGAACTTTGAGATTAACCAAAGTCTTTGCAACAGCTATCTGGGTCCAAGGCATTGCCTTACGAAAAATTAGCCACCATTTCGATATTGCGGGTGCTTTCGATGCATCGAAGGTTTCTGTAACCAACGTTTCGTTCGCGGACAAGGCAGTGAGTTCGTAGCGCCAGCGCCAGCGTCCAAGGTGGCGCCAGGCTATAACTTCATTTTCCCTAAATTCAACTACCGTATTAGTGATTCGGTAATCAATGCCAAGATGCATGGCCATGCTGAACTTCGAACCAAGTTGAAGACGATTAGGCCCGGAGAGCGCGTTGCGGATGGTCGACGACCCGTCTAGATCCTGGTGGCGGTATGGGTTTGCAAGAATGTCAAAAATTATCTTGGAAGGTGCAGCAATCGTGATTCGAGCCGATTTGATCCATGGGCTGTGTGTTTCAAAAATATCAGACCGCCATTTAGGAGTGTCATTCACGGCTCAAACGTAGCATTCATACACTCGAGGACTTAGCTACAAAGCGACTCGTACCAGCCAAAAATGTTCGCCAACGGATTGACACTCGGTAGGCTCGCGTTGTGAAGCGGCTAGATATACAAGCACTCCGTGGCTTTGCTGTTCTGGTGGTACTTCTCTTTCACTTTAATATCACTCCCGTAAAAGGTGGTTTCCTAGGCGTTGATATATTCTTTGTAATCTCAGGCTTTGTTATCACGAAAAGGCTGGCCCAGGGCTCTGGTACGTTTCGTCAAGAGCTCATCGATTTCTATAAGCGTCGCGTAAAGCGAATCCTGCCGGCGAGTCTTGCAGTTATTGTGATAACGGCGCTACTTTCTCGCGTCTTTCTGGCGCCCACGAACTTCACAAGATTCGGTTTGGATGGGATAGCAACCACGTTATTCGCAGGTAACCTCCGGTTCGCCGTGCAAGGAAATGATTACCTCAACCAATCGGCTAGCCCAACTCCTTATCTACATTACTGGTCGCTAGGCGTAGAAGAGCAGTTTTACTTGTTATGGCCGATTCTCTTTCTACTCTTTTTCAGATATCGAAAAAAGTTAGTTCCCTACTTCTTTATTCTCGCGACTGTCTTTGCAATCTGGTACACCCACATTGCCGCCATAAATTCTTTCTATTTGCCATTTTCTCGCGCCTGGGAGTTCCTAGCGGGTATCGCGATTGCCTTGCTTGTTCCTGAAGGCAAGAAACGATTCGGCGCAATGATCGCAACGCTCGGTTGGTTAATGATTATTGCGTCAGTTCTCTTAATTGACACGACGATGCCAGTTCCAGGAATCACTACTGTCATTCCTGTAGTGGCAACAAGTGCAATCTTGTATGCGAATGTAGATTTCTTCTGGAAGCGCCCCATGGCGTGGCTCGGGGACATCTCATACTCGGTCTACCTGATCCACTGGCCCCTGGTTGTCATTGTGCTGCAACGGTATGGGCGGATTTCAAATGAATCTAAAATTTTGCTCTTCGCATCCTCCATTCTGCTGGGATGGGCGCTTTCGCGCTTTATTGAAAATCCATTTCGGTATAGAAAATCACTTCGATTGGGCTTCGCGAGTTGGGGGATTTCAATTGCCGCCGTCGGTTCAATAGTGTTTGGTCTGGCCAATTTCGCGATACCAGCCAGGGGAGTGACTAACCATATTGCAATCAACATTGAATCCCCTGCGATCTACTCAAACGGTTGCCACCTCGCATTCGGCATAGATTGGCCAACGAAGAGTTGTGTCTTTGGAGATCTACGATCAAATACTGAAGTCATTCTTACCGGCGATTCACATGCAGCGCAGTACTTCCCGGCGATCGAGAATCTGGCCTTGCAGCGACATTGGAGGCTCTTGAGTCTTACTAAGTCTGGTTGTCCGGCGATTCTCCTGGTTACAAAACGCAACGGCACCATTGACAATTCCTGTGTAAATTGGCAAAAGAGGGTCATTGCTCAAATTAATGCAGATCAACCAGCACATGTATTCACTTCAAACTTCACGGAATTTCACTATCCCACAATTGCCACGTCGAAGAGTTACGCACAGTTGTACAGTGAAGGGGAGTCCTCCTTCTTAAACGAGTTAACTATCCCTGCATCTGCGGTCACATATATTGAGGATTCACCGCACCCTTATCGCAATATTCCAGATTGCCTCTCCAAAACGCCGAATAGCTGCTCATTTCCGCTCGTGCAATCTGCAACAACACTTACAGTAAAGCGCATTGTCGAATCGCATGGTTCGCAGTATTTGCAGTTTAAAAAATGGTTCTGCCGATCTGAAATCTGCAGCGCCACGAAGAACGGTTACAATCTGTACCGAGATAGCAGCCACATAAGCACTCCCGCCGCGTTGGCACTAGCATCGCAAATTTCGTCCTTGATTAAGTAGTAAATCCTGACTACCCCTTGGCAGTTAGTGAAGTGAAAATCAGGACCGAGAATACGAGTCAGTATTATCAAGTAACTCTCGCCAAAAACGCGGTTCGTTCGCAATGCGAATAATGATATGAACATTTTTTCGAAACTTTCTTACTAGAAATTGGATAAAGTAGATTTCTTGGCGCAGATGAAGGGCATTCGATGAATCGTGAGTTGACGACAAAGGGATTCGTTTTCGCCTCATTTGCATTCGCGATGATGGGATTTACCAGCACTTGCTGGGGTTCAATGTTGCCCTGGCTGGCTGCCAATCATCATTTATCTATTTCTCACTCTGGCCTAGTTCTGGGAGGTTACACACTCTTTACCCTTGCGGGAACAACATTGGTCCACGCATTCTTAACACGACAAGAATTGATATGGTTTATTCGACGGGGCATCTTGCTTGCCATGGTGGGTTTCCTCGGAGTTGTCTCCATTACGACAACGCCTTGGATCATTTTTTCGGCGTGCATTGCGGGACTCGGCTATGGTGCGACCGGAATATCTTTATTGCAACTCCTGACTCGAAGTGCAAACGCGTCTCATATACGCATGAATAAGACAAGTGCCGCGACGGGTTTTGGAGCTTTAGCAGGTCCGTTTACTATTGGACTCTTGGGCTCTCATAGAATCCCGATTATCGTCAGTTCAGCGATCGGTATGGCCGTCATTGCTAGCCAAATTCTTCCCGGCGGCAATTGGAAAGTTGGGAAAGTTGCTCAAGTCAAGGCTCACGTCAATCGCAAGATCAGCCTTGTCCTTGTCCTCGTCGGGGTTATCTTCTATTCGGGCGTTGAAAATTCCATCGGCGCATGGTTACCCACATTAATAAAGACAGAATCGGGTTCCCTTGAATCAGGGGCATTGGGCAGCGCCCTATTCTACTCATTCTTTGCCGTTGGGAGATTTCTAGGTATAGGAATTTCGCGTCGAGTCTCGGCACCGGGGATTGTTATATTCTCTATATGTGGGGCGTTTTTCCCACTCCTGGTTGTGATTTTTAGTCACCATTTATCGGTTTTGACGCTGGCATTCTCGGGTCTTTTTCTAGGACCTGTTTTTCCCAATAGCTCAAGTTGGATTGCCGCCAAGACCCCAGGATTTCCACTTGCAACGACGCTAATAATGCTTTCCATAATGTCGGGAGGTCTAATTTTCCCGTCAAGTGTCGGATTTATCCTGGAACGATTTGGGGTGGGTGTCTTCATTTATACTCTAATGCCGTTACTGATTATTTCGGCGGTGTGCTTCATTTATAGCTACCTATCGTGGCGAGATTGAACCTTAAATGTTCCCTCGAACTTCTCCATTCCATTTCCACCCCTGGCGTTGGGGGAAGCCGTTTAACTCAATGCGTCCGGCGCACCATAGTAATAATTTTCCAGCTTCGGATGCTGGGACAGTGGGAAAATCAACGGTGCCCTCAAACAATCTTTCAATGGCAAATTTGGCCATATCCATGCCGGGAATGAAATCAATTCCGAAACCCTTTGCAAGATCATAAGTGTGGACGCTCACTTCTACTACTCCCATGGCCGAAAATCCGACTGGATCTGAAATTCCGTAAGAATGCCATGCTCGATCTTGCACGGAAGCCGTCTTTACCGATTTTTGCAGAACGCGACCGGCAGTGGCAATCATTGGCAAAAAGTCAGCGGGCTTTGCACTCTCCTTCCTTTCAAACAATATTGGCTGGTAGGAATCCATTCTCTTGCCAACCACCTGATATGAATATTCAAGGCAGGCACGCATTGTGTGAATGGCAGTTTGTGTCTGCGTCCAGACAAGACTTGGAGTTATTGCGTTCCAGTCGAGTTCTGTAGTTGGCTGCAACACATTGACAAGTTCATCGGCCGCATCAACGACGTGATTGCCGGCATTTTCTAGAGAGTTCATGAATAGATATTAGTTATATACTCGAAACATGTCGACGCTATTTACTCCGCTCAAGATTAGAGATCTTGAAATACCAAATCGCATTTGGCTTTCGCCGATGTGCCAGTATTCGGCCAGGGATGGAGTACCAAACGCCTGGCATTTTGTGCATCTGGGACAGTTCGCAATCGGTAAAGTCGGGCTGATTATGACCGAGGCATCGGGAATTACGCCGGAAGCACGCTCTACGCTGATGGACACCGGCATTTGGAATGATGAACAAGTATTGGCCTGGCAGAAGATTGTGGCTTTCGCTCATGAACAGGGTTCGAAAATTGGGATTCAACTCTGGCACGCTGGGCAAAAAGGTTCGACGACTGCGCCTTGGCAAGGTCAAGATTACGTTTCTGAGGACCAGGGAGGCTGGCAGGCGGTTGCGCCCTCAGCAATCGCATTTGGCAAATTGCCCACACCACGCAAAATTTCGCGTCAGGAAATCAAATCCACTATTCAAGATTACAAAGAATCCGCCAAGCGGGCTTTAATCGCTGGTTTTGATGTGTTGGAGATTCATGGTGCCCATGGCTACCTTATTCATTCCTTCTTGTCCCCGATAACCAATAAACGAGATGATGAATATGGCGGCAGTTTTGAAAATCGTATTCGATTCGTTAGTGAAGTCGTTGAGGCAATAAGAGAAGTTTGGCCTGATTCCCGTCCGCTCTTTTTGCGGACTTCGGCTCAAGACTGGATCGAGGGCGGATGGACAGCTGAGGAGAACGCAGATTTAGCGGAAATTCTCTTTGGTAAAGGTGTGGATCTCATGGATTGTTCTTCGGGAGGGATTGCCCCCGAGATTAAATATCCCGTTGGTCCGGGATATCAAGTTCAATTTTCAGAGATTATTAAACGGAAAAGTAAGGTGCTTACCTGCGCCGTTGGACTCATCACCGATTCCCACCAAGCAGAAGCAATTGTCGATGCAGGGCGAGCGGACGCGGTGATGCTGGGCCGTGAATTCTTACGCGATCCGCATTGGGTACTCCGAGCGGCAACGGAATTGAAAATCGACCTGGAATGGCTCAATCAATATAAGCAAGGTAAACCAAAAAAAATAATTCACGATTAATGTGCGCATAGCGCAAGAGTTGGAGTTATTTCTTACAATCCTTTAACTTCTGACTTAATTCCTTTAAGATAAAATATTTAGAGGGCATTGGAAAAAATTTCCGGGATTGGAAGTAGATGAGCCAGAGAAAAGCTATAGAAGAACTTGGATTAGAATTTTGGAATTGGCGGATTCAGCAGCAGCCACGTTCTCACGATGATATTCCTCGACTTGAAAGAAATGAGAAGTGGGCCCCATCATGGTCGAAGGCAGATGTTGAAGGCTACCGACTTGAGACCGATAAATTTCAGAAGCGCCATAAATCAATTGATTTCCTCGCGTCCGATGATCCTGCTTTCGATAAGTCCACGTGGATTGATTATCGACTAATTGGTTCGGCAATCGCACGCGTCTACTGGGAATTGGACTACTTGAAGAATTGGCAAGAGCAACCCCGTTTCTATATCGATCAAACCATAGGGGTAGTGTTTGATCTATTGACAACACCCGGGGTCGATGATCTGCGAATATCTGAAGTAATATTTGCATTGGGAAATACGAAGAAAATCCTCGAAGACGGAGTAGCCAATTTAACGGGGAACGCGGTTAAGGAATATGCGAAAGTTGCAATTGAACTATTGAAGGGAATTGATACTCAGATTCGTTCTATGATTCAAGAACTTACGCCTTATGCAAAGTCTACAACCGTGGTTGCGCTTGAATCTGCTGGAGCCGAAGCAATTTCCGCGTTTATCCACTTTCGAGATTGGCTGGTAGATAATCAAGAGCAAATGAAGCCAATTTCTCCCGTGGGTAGGGAAAAGTATCAATGGTTTTTTGATAATGTTGCGTTGGTTCCCTATCAACCAGAAGAGCTAAGTGCCATTGGAAACCTCGAATGGGAACGTGCCGTAACTTTAGAGCACATTACAGCGAACAAGTATAGAAATCTTGAAATTCCCCCCTTGCCAACCAGCGTAATCGAGCAGATAGAAAATGAACGTCTTGCAGAATTGCAAGTTCGCAACTTCTATGATGAAGAGGGCATTCTAAGCCAACCTAAATCCCTCCAGCACTACTTGACTGCCCCGCTTCCCGGCTATCTTCTTCCCATCAAATGGCTGGGGGTGACAGATGACCTAACGGGACCTTCTCGGGTGGATGAGAATGGATTGTCTTACGTTCCCACACCGGATATTGACCTTCCGTATTTCTACGCAGCTAACGCTCGCGATACTCGGGCTGGCATTGTTCACGAAGGTGCGCACTATCAACAGCTGGCGCTGTCCTGGCGACATGAGCGTCCACTACGTCGTTTCTACTATGACTCGGGGGCTAACGAAGGAATCGCTTTTTACAACGAGGAATTGATGCTTGCGGCGGGACTGTTTGATGGCGCACCACACACGAA
>JBBRSY010000003.1:0-91161 GCA_038244965.1 Candidatus Nanopelagicales bacterium
GATATTTCTGCTCCATAACACTGATCTCCATAAACATGAGAGAAGTGTCAAGGATCAGCCGCACTCACCGTCAAGCATCAGCCGAACATCTGTCAAGCATCAGCCGAACACGATATGTCAAGGAACTGGTGGAGTAATACAAAAAATTGGTGCGCCCGAAGGGATTCGAACCCCTAACCTTCTGATCCGTAGTCAGATGCTCTATCCGTTGAGCTACGGGCGCTGGTAAAGCGAGTGAAGCCTACCTGCTTTTTACAACCCTCCCAAATGGAATAAATCTGGACGGTCTACCGTCTTTACGCGGGGTTTCCCAAGAGGTCCACCCTTCGCAACTTCGGCGGCGTTGATCCGTTCCCAATGTTCTTGGGTGATGATTGCATGGCCCTCGAGCAAATCGTCAATATCGCCCCGGTTCTTTGGTTGCGCCGGCAAATCTTCAATAAGTAATTTTACAACTTCGCTGGCATCACTCTTGTTGGTACCGATAACTCCAGAAGGTCCGCGCTTAGCCCAGCCAACGGTGTAAAGATTTGAGCTGATAACGCGCCCGTCTTCATTTACAACCCTTCCCTTTGAATATGGCACGCCCTCAATTGGCGCAGCTTCATAACCAATAGCAGAAATAACTAAGCCGCAATTAATAGTTGTGGTCTCTCCGGTATCAACAATTTTGCCGTCGTGAATTGCATTGATACCAAGCACAATCCCCTCAACATGATCTGATCCAAGGATCTCCCGAGGGGTGAGGAAGAATCTGAACTCTAAAGTCCGATCGTGTGATGACGGTTCTGCCTGAGCGATAAGCTCCATTGCCGAGAGGTTGCTCCTCACATCCTTTTCAGCATTTTCGCCCACGCGCACCAGCGCGGCGTCAATTTCATCTTTATCCATGATTACGTTGGTGTGTTCAAGTTTTGGCAATTCGCGAAGCTCTGGGGATGTGAACGCCGCATGTTCTGGACCCCGACGAGCGCAAAGAATTACCCTGCGAATTGAACTGTCACGGAATTTCTCAATTGCGTGGTCAGCGGTATCTGTCGAATCCAATTCATGTGGATCCAGAGCCAGCATTCGCGCCACGTCCATCGCTACATTTCCTGCACCAATTACTACGGCAGTATCACAATCGACAGGGATGGAGATACCTGTGTAGTCGGGGTGACCGTTGTACCAAGGCACAAAATCCGCCGCTGAGACCGATCCAAAAAGTTCTTCACCGGGTATCCCTAAGGTCTTACCGAGGGAGGAACCAGTTGCGATGACCACCGCGTCATACCTATCTACTAGATCGGCGGTGGTGACATCAGTTCCTAGTTCCACATTGCCAAAGAGACGAAAATCACCCGCGGTTGCTACTTTTTCAAATACTTTGGAAACCGTCTTGATCTTTGGGTGATCTGGAGCCACGCCACTTCGCACCAATCCCCAAGGAGTGGGAAGGCGTTCGATCATGTCGATTACGAATGATTTATCTTCACTTGCCATATTCTGCAGCGCCTGTGCCGTGAAGTAGCCAGCAGGCCCGGCGCCAACAATCGCGATCTTGTATTGCGGCAACTTGAACTCCCTTGCACTAGGCGTTCAGTATAAAGCCACTCATACGCACCCGGTCGATGTTAGCTTCTTGAGATTTGTCTCACTTAAAGTCTGCCTGCGTCATGCAACGAACGTAAGAACTCTCGCAATTCCGGGCTTGTCGGATGAGCTAGTAGATCATCGGGGTTGCCTGCTTTAACGACTCTTCCCTTGACCATGAAGATGATTTCGTCGGCCACTTTCTTTGCAAATCCCATTTTCTTCATCATCGCAATGTCTTGGGTATATAGATGATAGTGATCGCATGCAACATCACCCGTGTCACCGTTTATTATTTTTCCTGGGGTCTTACAGAATGTATCCCAGATGGATTGACTCCGACCGTCCTCGTAGGCGCCACCCTCATTTCCTGCAACCGAGCAAGTGATTCCACCCGTTCGGTCGCATGATCGACTATTCGTTCACAATATCCATGTGAATACCCATCAAGAAATCTCCATGGCTCGTGGATCTTAGCGCCAGGAAGGTGTGCCAGTTCAAGTACATACTTTCGGATGTAATCACCATTGTCATCAAAGCGTTTGCCCTGTTCAACGGGGTTAAAGATCCGGTAATACGGCGACGCGTCGGTGCCACACCCTGCAGTCCATTGCCAACCATGCGAATTGGAAGCCACATCATTGTCGATCAGATATTTCATGAAGTAATTCGCTCCGTGTTGCCATTCGATATGAAGATCCTTTACAAGAAAGGAAGCCGCCACCATTCGAACCCTATTGTGCATCCATCCCTCAGCTCTCAATTGGCGCATCCCGGCGTCCACAATCGGATATCCGGTCTTGCCTTCGCACCATGCAACAAAGAGTGGTCCAGGACGGTCATAGCGCATCGTGGCAAACTTTGGTGAGTAGTAATCACGGCTGGTGTGAGGGTAATGATGCAGTACATCTGCGTAGAACTCGCGCCAAGCAATCTCCTTGCGAAATCCATCATCGTCACCAGCGCTGTTTAGTCCAGCCAAAATGGTGCGCGGGTGGATCTGCCCCCAACGAAGGTGTGGGCTCATCCGACTAGTCCCTTCAATTCCCGGGATATTTCGCGCCTCCGCATACTCGGCGAGATCCCCATTTTTGAATTCGTTCCAACGGTTAAGTGCGGCTTCCTCGCCAGCTTCTTGGATGACGACTCCAGTTGGAGGTTTCCATGAAGGGAACTGTCGGTCAACGCCGTCTGGTGTCACGAATGCAGGGTTTATCGGCGCAGCGACTGGGGCTCTCCAACCGTGCGCTAACCAAGCTCGATAAAAAGGTGTGAAAACCCGATAGTTCGTGCCATCGGTTTTGCGGATTCGACCCGGTGCAACCGCATACCCGCTGCCAACGTTGTTGAGCACAATGCCCGCGGCGGTTACCGCCCGATCTCGCGCGACACCGTAGGGCGCGAAATCTTGTGAGACATGAATTGACGTTATTGCGTATCGGCCGATCACATCTTGCAAAACGGAGACTGGGTCTCCATTAATGACGGCGAGCTTGCCGCCCAATGAGAGATCTAATGCCGCGAGAGAATCGGAAAGAAAGGCGTTGCGATAGGGCCCGGCTCGCTGGGCAATATCTAAATCCATAATAAATAGCGCTAGTACTTCCTCGCCTTCATCCAAGGCAGCAAGGAGGGCTGGGTTATCAGAAAGACGAAGATCCCGTCGAAACCAAAATAGCGAGCGCCGTTTAATGCTTGAAATGCGCCCGTCCTCTCACTAGGGAACGATTACTGCACGTCCCTTAACTTTACCTGCTTGCAGATCCTTATACGCCTGAGCTGCGTTATCCAATGAGTAGGTGGTGTGCTCAGCATGAATTAAACCACGCGAAGCCAGATTGAGAACCTCTAGCAATTCAGGGCGCGAACCCCAATAAATCGTCTGCAAACTGACTTCATAACCTTGGGAGAAGAAGCTAAATGGAAATGTTCCACCGGCAATTCCGACGACTGTAACATCGCCGAGAGTGCGTGCTGATTGCATCGCCATCGCGATTGTGGCTTCGGCGCCGACGAAATCGAGAACAACATCTGCTCCGACTCCGCCCGTGATTTCTCGAATCTTTGCAGATGTGTTTCCATCAGATTTTACAGTGAAGTCTGCGCCGACTTTTTTGGCTAGCTCTAGCGCCTCATCCTTCATATCAACTGCTATGACTTTCGCAGCTGTCGTCGCTTTAACCAACTGGACGCCCATGTGCCCAAGCCCGCCGACTCCAATGCAAACTACATAGGACTCTGGGAGCATTTTATGCCACGATCGACGGACTGCGTGAAACGGAGTCAGGCCAGCATCTGTAAGAGGTGCTGCATCAACTGGACTGAGATTCGCTGACAACTTAATGAGCAACCGCTCAAACGGAATCAACATGTACTCAGCCATGCCGCCATTAAGACCCAAGCCTCCTCCGCCGCCCGGGATCGGTGCCCCCAATGGATTTTCACAGAGCGTTTCAATTCCAAGCAGGCATCGCGAACATTTTCCGCAACCCCACGGGCCATATACGGCGACTGCATCGCCTTCTTTAACCGTTGTAACTCCAGCGCCAATTGAATCAACCCAACCCGCATTCTCGTGTCCGAGAGTGAATGGGGGATTCCATGGCAACAAACCGGCATCGAATTCATGCATTAAGTGCAGATCGGAGTGGCATGCACCAGATCCACCAATCTTGATTACAACTTGTCCCGCTCCGGCTACCGGTTTGGGAACTTCTACCAATTCTGGATCGCTCTTCCACTTCATAAGTTGAAGTGCCTTCATTGTTGCCATGTGGGAACCCTTTCGTTATGAAATCCTCTAATCATTATTCGCTGACGTGAAGATTCCGCAATAGCCAGATTCGAATAAAAGATGTCTACTACGCCACTACAGAATGTGAAGGTAGGCCGTTTTTTAGGCGATTTACCGTAATTCCTCGACCCGTTCACTGGATATTTAGCTTCTTTGTTGGTTGAGTGAGAGTGTTGCCAAGAAACCTAGAAACAAAAAGGCGGCGGCGACAAAGGCAGATAATGATGCGGCTTGCGCGAAGGCAGTTTTTGCAATTGTCGCGGAAGCTTCTGGCATATTTTGGATCATCGCTCCGGCTGATTGGACTAACGAAGCCTGCAATTGCGGTTGGTGAAGGGCCGCCAAATTGCTCCCAAAAGCCGAGAATAGGACCGTGCCCAAGATGGCAATTCCCAAGGCCGAACCCAACTGTCGCATGGTGCTTGCCATTCCAGATGCCTGTCCACTTCGCTCTACTGGGACTTCGGAGAGCACTACCCCCGTTAATTGCGCAGTCGCAAATCCAACCCCTACTCCATAGAGAAATAAGGGCGCTCCAATTTTCCACATTGAAACTGTTGACTGGATGTTTAAGGCCGTTAGAAATATACCGACCATTTCCAAAGCGATTCCCAATTGAACCACAAATACTGGACCCCGCTTTTGAACTAATCCGCTACCGGCGCCACTAGCCACAAATGCACCGACAGCAAGTGGCACCAGGACGACACCAGTTTTGAATGCGCTATAACCCAGAGCATTTTGGAGCCAGAGCGGAAGCGAGAAAAGCAATCCTAATTCGCCAAGCGAAACTACAGCGGCGGCAAAATTTGCATTTCTAAAAGAGGTAATTTTGAACAGAGATAAGTCAAAGAGCACCGGCTTTCCAGATCGATTTCTGGAAATTTGAATCTTTGCAAAGAGAGCCGCGAAAATGATGGAGGCCAGGAAGAAAAATGGAATTGAGGACATTCCGACTCCGCTAGCAGTTCGCCACCAGCCGTGATTACGGCCTTCAATGAGTGCATAAACTAGCGAACCCATAAGCAGAACAGATAAGACAGCGCCGACATAATCAATTCCTAACTCGTTTTCGCCCTTTGACTCTTTAACGAATAAGTAGGTACCCGCAAGCACCACGATTCCGATCGGGAGATTAATTCCAAAGGCCCAACGCCATGAAAGGTTGGTTGTCAACCAACCACCAATCAAAGGACCGATCGCAGCAGCGGCCCCAATCGTTGATCCCCAAATCGCAAAAGCGATGCCCCGTTCTTTGCCAAAAAAAGTTGAATTCAGTATTGACAGCGAGGTTGGCAGCATCATTGCTCCACCCAAGCCCTGCAAAAGGCGCATGCTAATGAGCATCTCGCCTGATTGAGATTGAGCTGCCAACAAACTAGAAGCGACAAAAATTAAAACCCCGAGCATAAACATGTTGCGACGACCAACGCGATCTGCCAGCCGACCAAAGACTAATAGCGTCGAGGCGAAGACTAACGTGTAGACCTCTTGGATCCATTGGGCTTGGGACGAAGTAATCCTTAAATCTTTAATAATGCTCGGTATCGCAACATTAACGATCGTTGCATCCACGATGATTGCTGCTACACCTAGTGCTATGGCCACCAGCCCAAACCATTTTTTCTTTTCCATTGTGATTTATGAACTCACGATGAGGATTGCGGTTATTGGCAGGGCCAAGAGTACCGCTCGCGCTAGGAGTTTAAGTGCTAGCGCGCGGTCGGCCGCGCGGAAAACCGAGTCATCGATAGTTTCTGTAGATGACGACTTCCCTAGACCACCAAAATTGAAGAGTCCCCTTAACCCAAAATAGATACAGAACCTAGAACGTGCCTGAATCCATCCGGTTGTGAACAATGTGGCTGGGAAGATTTCCAATGAATAGAGACCTTGCGAAGCCTTAATAGCTCTCAAAAATATAAAGAGTGCAATAGTCAGAACAAAGCCAACCACAGCTGTCATTTTGCGAACTCCAATTTCAGCTGGCCCGATATTGCAGACTCCTGGTTGATGAGTGGCGCGTGCCATCGGGATACCTTCCTCTTTCTAGAAATGATCAAGGATCTGGCTTCCGTTGAGCGGGGCGGAGACGAGAGGATTTGAACCTCCGAACCCATTTCTGGGTTACCTCATTAGCAGTGAGGCGCACTCGACCGGGCTATGCGACGTCTCCGAGTACTTGTGGAGTTTACAGGCTCGGTGAGTACGCTTGGCAAATGAGCGAGCAGAGAACAACCAGCAAAAGGGCACACGACACAACGCCATCGCAGGCATATGCAGCACTCATGAAGACCGGGTGGGCACAATCCCCGCTCCACGGAATAACCAGTGCCCCTGCAATCCCTTGGTGTGTTGCCAGACGAGAAGAGCTCTCGAAAGCCTTTCTAGGGATCCGTTTAGTCATCCCGGCAGGACATTTCAAAGTGCGAAGCAATGACTCCGACTTCAACTTCCGACCCCACTCTGCCTTCGCCTATTACACCGGGGTCGCAGGAGTTGAAGCGAGCGCAGATGCAGTTCTCGTGATGGAGCCAATTGATACCGGACATCAACCAATTCTCTTTATTAATCCGCGTTCCACACGCGACACTGATGCATTTTATCGAGACGCGCGTTATGGCGAACTCTGGGTTGGTCGTCGCTTCACGACAGCGGAGGCAGAAGCGCGCTATGAAATCGAAACGCGCCACCTTGATGTTTTAACTGACTTATTCAACAACAAGATGGAGACTCTGTATCTCCGTGGCGAAGATAGATTTCTCGATGAGAAGATTAAGAACCACGAACGTGAGAGTGAATTTCTAACCTTTGTCTCTGGTGCTCGCATGATTAAAGATGAGTATGAGATCAATGAGTTGCAAGCAGCCTGCGATACAACCGCGCGTGGTTTTGCCGATCTTGTCCGAGTAATACCTGCCGCGGTCAATACTCCGCGTGGCGAGCGCGTGATTGAGGCAGCCTTCTTTGGCCGCGCTCGGATTGAAGGCAACGACATTGGGTACAACACGATTGCGGCTTCGGGTTCACACGCCTGCACATTGCACTGGATTCGAAACGATGGTGATGTAAAGTCCGGTGAGTTGATCTTGATTGATGCTGGTGCCGAACGAGATTCTTACTACACCGCAGATGTCACCCGCACCCTGCCCGTAAATGGAAAGTTCACTCCTGCACAACGCTCGTTGTACATGCTCGTCTATGAAGCACAGAAGGCTGGCTTTGCCGCAGTTAAACCCGGCGCCGACTGGACTGACATAAATGAGGCATCACAACGAGTTCTCGCGCAAGGGCTTGCAGATATGGGCGTACTCACGATTAGCGCGGAAGAATCCCTGCAACCTGAGATGGGTTTACATCGTCGTTGGACTCTCCATGGGGTAAGCCACATGTTGGGCCTTGACGTGCACGACTGTTCTGCGGCGAGAAAAGATCAGTACGCCGAAGGAACTCTCCAGGTCGGCATGGTTCTCACCGTTGAGCCCGGCCTTTATATTCAGCCTGATGACGAGCTATTTGCCCCAGAATTTAGAGGTATCGGTATCAGAATTGAAGATGATGTCGTTGTCACTCAAGACGGTTGTCGAATTCTCAGCGATTCACTGCCTCGCCACCCAGATGAGATCGAAAGATGGATGGCCTCGCTACTGCCCTAAATGTATTCCTAGCCAAACAGCGCCAAGTCCGAGACTTAGCGACAGTAGCAGGTTTAGGCCAGCACTTTTGTATCGCTTAAGTTCGAAGGCAAGATAGAGATCGAGCATAAAGGTCGACCAGGTAGTGAACGCCCCTGCAAATCCCACGGCAATGAGAGCTTGTAAATTATTTCCTGCTCCAATGCTTAGCCCGATCACGAACGAACCCAGCACATTAATCACGGTTATGCCTAATGGATACTTTAGAAACTTCCGAAGGCTCTGATCCGCGAGATATCTGCTCGGAGCACCAACTGCGGCTCCAAGCACAACCAGTAAAAATTTCATTCTTTCACCGCGAATATTTTGCGAGCAACGGGTATCAGAATCACAACAAGCACCAGGCTAAGAACGACGGTTTCGACAAGGTAGAAGAATCCGCCACTTGCTGAGTGCATAGTTTGCAAGGCCACAGCCGAAAATGTCGTGAGTCCGCCACAGAAGCCGGGCAACAGTAGATGGCGGATGGAGTCACTGCCGTGATGTTCTACTAACACGAGAAAAATTGAAGCTAGCGCGACTCCAAGCAGATTGGCAGCAAGTGTCCCCGCACGATTTTCATGAAAGGCTAGCGAAAGAGCCCAGCGAAGTAACGAGCCTAAGATTCCACCAAGTGCGACCCAGCGAGCGGCCTTTAGGATCGGATTGCCCTCTTATAAGGTCGGCGCTTAATCGTGCCCCGGAGCAGAGCGCTCACGATGCTGATAATAAAACTGGCAAAGAGAGCCGACCAGAAGTCCCTTATATCCAACCGTGAACTCCACCGAGCAGTGAGCTCAAGCATCGCCGCGTTAATCACCCAGATGAAAAGCCCGAACGTGACCAGGGTGACTGGAAATGTAAGCACCTTGATAGTCGACCCCAGTACCGCGTTTATTAGACCGAAGAGCAACGCCACCCAAAGGTATGTGAACGCGCCGCCATGGACGGTGATTCCTGGCACTACCAACGTTGCTATCCATATTGCTAGAGCTGAAACTACCCACCGAAAGATTAATCGCATGTACTAAACAATACCCTCGCGTTTGCGAATTTTGCTGCCCAACCACCGAATTGGATCGTATTTAACGTCTACAACACGCTCTTTCATTGGGATAATCGCGTTATCGGTTATGCGGATGTGCTCGGGGCAGACCTCGGTGCAGCACTTGGTGATGTTGCACATTCCAAGCCCATGCTCTTCTTGAGCGGTCTCCTTACGGTTGCGCAGAGTGTCCAATGGGTGCATATCCAATTCTGCGATTCGGATGAAGAAGCGGGGACCAGCAAAGGAGGCCTTGTTCTCTTCATGGTCACGGATCACGTGGCATGTGTCCTGACACAAAAAGCATTCAATGCACTTGCGGAATTCCTGGCTCCGCTCAACATCGACCTGTTGCATTCGGTACTCACCGGGCTTTAAATCCTTAGGACCTTCAAAGGCTGGGATTTCCATGGCTTTTTTGAAGTTGAAGGAAACATCAGTGACGAGATCGCGAATGACCGGAAATGCCCGCAGCGGCGTGACCGTAATCGTCTCGCCTTCTTCAAACATATTCATTCGTGTCATGCATGCCAAACGTGGTTTTCCATTGATCTCCATGGAGCAGGAGCCACACTTGCCGGCCTTGCAGTTCCAGCGAACTGCCAGATCAGACATCTGTGTCGCTTGAACACGATGGATGAGGTCGAGGACAACTTCACCTTCATTGGCTTCTACTTCTACATCGTGAAGTACGCCATCGTTGGCATCTCCGCGCCAGATACGAAGTTTGACCATTTTCTTGATCGCGCTCATTTTGCCCCACCCTCTTGTGCAACCATTTCCTCTGAAGTCAAATACTTTTCAAGTTCATGCGGATCAAACAAGTCAAAAAGTTCCTTCGGCATACTGGGCAGTTTCTGAGTTACCACGCTTACCTTCGTTCCATCCCATGTAGAGATGGAGTTGACTTGACGCCACTTCGCATCCATTGTGGGGAAGTCATCTCGGGTATGTCCGCCACGTGATTCCTCCCGTTGCAGCGCCGATCGAGCGATGCTCTCTGAGACCAAGAGCATATTGTCCAAGTCGTGAACCAAATGAAATCCTGGATTAAATTCTCGACTTCCTGCAGCCTTTATCTTCGTGGCACGAACGCGAAGTTCGGCCAACTTCACGATGGCCTCTTCAAGTTCGGTACGGGTGCGGATGATTCCAACTAAGTCATTCGTAACCTGCTGCAGTTCTGCATGAAGGGTGTAGGGATTCTCATCGCCGTTGCCAATAAATGGTGCATTAAGCCTGGCACTGGCACTCTTTATAGAGCTCTCGGAAAGTGCTAGCGCGGAATTTTCCTTTGCATAAGCAGCGGCGGCGGCACCGGCACGACGTCCAAATACCAGTAGATCCGACAGAGAATTTCCACCTAGCCGGTTAGATCCGTGCATTCCACCAGCAACTTCACCCGCGGCAAAGAGGCCGGGTACTCCTACTGCTGCCGCGGTA
Organism: Candidatus Nanopelagicales bacterium; assembly: GCA_038244965.1. GTDB lineage: Bacteria > Actinomycetota > Actinomycetes > Nanopelagicales > Nanopelagicaceae > QYPT01. The sequence continues at coordinate 10,532 of JBBRSY010000003.1, forward strand.
TCGGGCTCGACGTCAATTCCGCCCATGACGTAATGACATGTGGGGCCAACTTCCATCGCTGTTTCAGTAATGTCAACGTCGGCCAATTCTTTGAATTGGTGCCACATGCTCGGCAACTTCTTCTTGATAACGTCAGCAGACATTCGCTTTGAAACGTCCAGGAAAACTCCACCGTGAGGTGAGCCCCGACCGGCCTTCACCTCAGAGTTGATGGCACGCGCTACTTCATCACGCGGCAAAAGTTCTGGTGGGCGGCGGTTATTGGCTTGGTCGTTATACCAACGATCACCTTCTGCCTCATTATCGGCATACATTTCCTTAAAGACCGCGGGAATATAGTCGAACATGAAGCGCTTGCCTTCGGAGTTGGTAAGCACTCCACCATCTCCACGCACCGATTCAGTAACCAAAAGTCCACGTACTGACGGAGGCCAGACCATGCCAGTTGGATGGAACTGCACGAATTCCATATCTTTCAATCGTCCACCAGCTTTCAGGGCTAGAGCATGACCATCTCCTGTGCCTTCCCATGAATTACTGGTAATTTTAAAAGATTTCCCAATACCGCCAGTGGCAAGCACCACGGCTGGTGCATTGAAGACAACTTCGTTGCCATTTTCTCGCCAGTATCCATAGGCACCCGCGACTTTTCCATTTTCCTTAATAATTTCAGTGATGGTCAACTCAGCGAAGACCTTGATAAAACTTTCAGCATCGCCGTGGTCGTGCGCGTCCTTTTGCTGCATCGCAACAATGCGCTGTTGCATCGTGCGGATGAGTTCGAGTCCCGTGCGATCTCCGACGTGAGCAAGGCGAGGAAATTGGTGCCCACCGAAATTTCGTTGACTGATCTTTCCTTCAGCGGTGCGGTCAAATAATGCTCCCCATGTTTCAAGCTCCCAAACGCGATCAGGTGACTCCTTGGCGTGGAGCTCTGCCATCCGCCATTGGTTGAGGAATTTGCCACCGCGCATCGTGTCGCGAAAGTGCACCATCCAGTTATCTTCTGAGTTGACGTTGCCCATGGATGCAGAGACGCCACCTTCGGCCATAACGGTGTGCGCTTTCCCAAACAGGGACTTGCAAATAATGGCTACTCGAAGCCCAGCTTCACGCGCCTCAACCGCTGCGCGCAGACCTGCGCCTCCCGCACCAATCACAACAACGTCGTATTCGTGCTTCTCTACATTACTCATCAGTTGGTTCTCCATTGATAATCAGGACTTTTAAAAGAAGTAGAAGTTGGTGATTGAACCGGATGAGACAAAACGAACATAGACATCGGCGAGTGCAACTCCAAATAGCGAAACCCAAGCGAAGTTCGCATGCTTGTGATTAAGGATCGAAACCCAAGTCCACAATTTGTAGCGGACCGGATGCTTGGAGAAATGCTTCAAGCGCCCACCGATTGTGTGACGACAGGTATGGCACGAAGCTGAGTAAAGCCAGAGCAATGTCGCATTGGTGAGCAACACCAAGGTGCCGACGCTCATGTGGCCCCATTGTCCCTGCGCATTGCGAAATGCCAATATCGCATCAATGGTCAGGATGAAATTAAAAACCAATCCCGCCAGAAAAAACCAGCGGTGACCGTTCTGCAAAATTAATGGTGCCCTAGTTTCGCCCGTATAAGTCGAGTGAGGTTCGGCGACCGCGCACGCCGGTGGTGAACGCCAGAAAGAACGGTAGTACGCCTTGCGGTAGTAGTAACACGTCATGCGGAAACCAAGCGGGAAGATCAAAATAAATAACGCGGGTGAGACCGCCATCCCAAAGAGGACAACGGTTCCAAAAGGATGGCCGAGAAGCGAACCGTTTTCAGGGCAGGCAGAAGTTAGGCAGGGTGAATAGAAAGGTGAGATGAGCGGCTCTGCGAAATAAAATTTCGCCTCGAAGGCTCGGAAGGTCGCATAAATTATAAAAGAGGTAAGTACCGCCACCGTGATCGCCGGTTGTAACCACCAACGATCGTTCCGCAACGTGCGCTCTTGGATTTTGGCTCTCGTACCTGAGAAAACTCCAGACATGCAACAGCTCCTTTTGGTCGGCATTGAGCCGAACGCCTAAGGGACAAGTAAACCGCCGTAGGGGTCCCCCGACTAGCCATACGGGTACACAGGGCTTATGAAATAAACCACACAGTCGGAGCCTGTGTAGATCGTGGCGGAGGGCGAGGGATTTGAACCCTCGAAGGTTTCCCTTGCCGGTTTTCAAGACCGGTGCACTCGGCCGCTATGCGAGCCCTCCGCGCCGTAATCTACAGGAGAGCAGGCTATGCGGGAAGTTGAAGCAATTCCTCGAGAATGATCGCAACGCCGTCATCCGTGTGGGCCAGCGCAATTTCTTTTGCATAAAGTTTTGCATCAGGGTGGCCATCTGCCATTGCGTAGGAACGCCCCGCCCACGCGAGCATCGAGAAATCATTGGGGTTATCGCCGAAGGCGACACTATCTTCCGCCGAAATTCCCAATCGATTGGCCATCTTCTCCAAGGTTGAACCTTTGGAAACTCCGAGTGCAGATATCTCGAGCAATGAGTCGTAGGGATTCGAATGTGTCACCGTTACGAGTCCATCGAGATCACGGTGAGCAATAGCCAGCATCTCATCCGAACTCAACTCCTGTGCCGAACAGCGGGCTAGTAACTTAAGCGCCGAGACCGTCATAATCTCTTCTATGTTGGCGACGCCGACGTTATCCAAGCCCACATCCCATCTAGGAATATATGCCTTCTCGCGATGAAAGTACTCACTGGTTTCGACAGAGAATGTAATTCCCGGAATTGAAGATCGAAGTCGCTTAACCGTCTCCAACTGGGCGTCCACGGAAAGAAGCCATTCTTCTAAGACCCTACCGGCGTGCAAGTCGTAGAGCATCGCCCCGTTGCCACAAATTGCAGATCCAATTCCAAATGCTTCTTGAATTTCTGGCATCCACCGAGGTGGTCGGCCGGTTACGAAAAAAATCTCAATGCCCATTTCATCTGCTTGCCTAAAAACATTTATAGTTCTTTGAGAAATGTCCCCGTAATGAGCAACGATCGTGCCATCCAAATCTGTAGCAATAAGTTTGGGACGGCGATTCACACCAACTCAAATCTGGTCATTCCAAGGAATGGCTGGAGCGCAGCAGGCACATTGACTGTGCCATCGGCATTTTGATGATTTTCAAGAATCGCAACGATCATCCGCGTGATGGCAACCAGTGTTCCGTTGAGCGTGGCCACAGGCTTAGTGACTTGACCATCCTTCATCCTGATATTTAGGCGGCGTGCTTGAAATTCAGTGCAATTGGAAGTACTTGTCACTTCCTTATAAGCACCCTGAGATGGAATCCATGCCTCGCAATCGAATTTGCGATTAGCGCTTGATCCAAGATCACCGGATGCCACATCGATTACCCGATACGGGATTTCCATGGCATTGAGAAAATCCTTCTCCCATTGGAGGAGACGCTGGTGCTCTGCCACAGCTTCTTCTGGCTTACAGAAGGAGAACATCTCGACTTTGTCGAATTGATGTACACGCCAGATACCACGAGTGTCTTTGCCGTATGAGCCGGCTTCACGACGGAAGCAGGTTGAGTAGCCGGCATAACGAAGCGGCAATCTCTCACCATCGAGAATCTCATCCATATGGAACGAAGCGAGCGCAACTTCACTCGTTCCAATCAGATAAACATCATCCTCTTCGAGATGATAAACATTCTCCGCTGCTTGACCGAGGAAACCCGTTCCTTGCATTGCTGGAGGTTTCACAAGGACAGGAGTTATCACTGGAGTAAATCCTCCTTTAACGGCACTGGCAATTGCGTAGTTAACGAGTGCGAATTCAAGGAGTGCGCCGACGCCAGTTAAGTAATAGGAGCGAGATCCGGCAACTTTCGCGCCACGCTCGGTGTCTATGGCACCGAGCAACTTCCCGAGTTCCATGTGATCTTTTGGTTCAAATCCCAACTTGGAAAAATCTCGGGGGCTCCCCACATGTTCTAGAACGACAAAATCTTCTTCGCTTCCAATGGGTGCGGCGGGATCAAGGACATTAGAAAGTAAAAGTGCAATGTCAGTGGTGTTCTTTTCCGCGTCTGCTCGGCGCGTATCCGCAGCCTTGACTTGCGCCGAGAGTGTTCTGCCTTTTTCAAGCAAAGCATCGCGCTCAGCACCCTTCGCAGCACCAACAGACTTGGAGAAAATATTCTGCTCGGCGCGCAAAGATTCAAACTCAACTATTGCGGCACGGCGCGCGTCATCCGCCGCTAATACCCTGTCAACGATTGAGGGGTCCTCTCCTCGACCGCTCTGGGAAGCGCGAACGATGTCGGCATTTTCACGGACATATTTAATATCAATCATATTGCCCGCCCATGTCGTACTTCGTTTAGCCATTTTCTGGATTCAGAAAAAGAAACATCACTCATGTTCTCGGGAGTAGTAGGTGCTATTTTGTCGGCACGAGGATACGAGCCAAGAAAGCGTACATCTTCGCAAATTCGACGAAGTCCGGTCAGAGCGTCTCCGACTCGCGCCTCGTCGATGTGACCTTCGGCTTCAATTATAAAATGGTAATGGCCTAATTCGCGGCCAGTCGGCCGACTCTGGATGAAAGTCAGGTTCACGCCGCGAACCGCAAATTCTGTAAGAACTTCAAGTAATGCACCCGCATGGTCAATTCCGATGAAGACTGCAAGGGATGTTCGGTCGTGTCCTGTCGGTGCCGGGTGGCTACCAGGTTTGGAGACAAGAACGAAGCGGGTGATTGCACCGTCATGATCGCCAATATTCTCTGCGACGATCTTTAATCCATAATGCACAGCGGCCGCATGGGCCGCGATTGCCGCATCGAACTCCCCACGGGAGAGCGCTTCGGCTGCAGCAGCAGTGGATGCAGTCGAAATGATTTCTGCATTTGGATAATTAGTGGCGATAAAAGTGCGGCACTGCGATTCACCATGCGGATGAGTCGCAATGCTATTAATGACACTGGTCTCAAGTTTGGTCATCAATGCGAATGTGATAGGCAGAATCACTTCCCCGGCAATTACCAGTGGATCTCCCGTCGCAAGTTCATCTAGGGTCCGGGCAACGACACCTTCAATCGAATTTTCGATTGGAACAAGGGCAAACTCGGCCTCTCCCATGCGGACCGCATTGAGAGTAGCAGTGACATTTGCGTAGGGGATCAGTTGATCAGTACTCGTGGTGATCTTCTGGAGCGCTGCCTGCGTAAAGGTCCCCGCTGGTCCCAGGTAGGCATAGGTGCTCATTGGTTAAGAATAGCCGAGCACCTTCCGCGCCTGAGCCGGTTTATTCGTAATGATGACATCTATCCCGTTTTCGGCACAAAATTCCACATCACCACCATCGTCAACAGTCCAAATAAATAGGCGCTTTCCGTTCTGCTTTGCATTAGTGATGATTTCAGGACGATTCTTGATCATCTTAATGCTGGGACCGAGAGTTCTGGCAGAGGAGTGCTTCTCGAGGAATCGACCCCTTCGTCCGTCCATTAACATCACCGTATTTCTGCTCTGGGTACGGCTTAGATTTTCGATGGCGAACCAAGAAAAGGACATGAGCGAAATCTCAATACCGGATTCAGTAATTTGATCCTTAAGGGAATCTAACTCACTCACAATAATGGTTTCAATTTTTCGGCCAGACGGGACTGGGTGCTTTGTTTCGATCGCCAAATCTTTTTTGAATGTAATCGCCATCTCGAGAAAATCGGAAAAGCGCATGACCTGCGGATACCTCTCCTGAATTTCAAGAAATGTTAATGCCGCGATATCTGCGGTATTGCCCGCCATGCGTTCCATGGTCGAGTCATGCCAGAGAATTGCGATTTCATCCTTTGTTAGTCGCACATCGCATTCAAATCCGTCGGCACCTTGCTGAATTGCTGCCTCATACGCGGCACGCGTATGTTCGGGAAAATCTTTCGATGCGCCCCGGTGTGCATAGATCTTTGGTAGTTTCACGTTAGTTTCTCCCACTTAGCAGAATCTTTTCAGTAGCGACGATTTTGGCGAAGTCCCCGTCGAAGAGGCTAGCCACAGTTGCGCGAGTAATCTCATCGGCACTAATTGCAACGCCATCTGGCCCTGTTGCTTCAAAGGTGTACATAGCATCGGGAACAAATATGACGTCGTAACCCAAGTTTCCCGCCATGCGAGCCGTAGTCTCGCAACACATATTTGTCTGGATTCCGATGATCACAATTTGGTGAATGTCTAAAGACTTCAACCACTTATCCAAGTCAGGTGTTCCATAGAAGGCCGAGTTAACGGACTTGGTTACGAATAAATCCGGATCTATGCCTGTTACGTAAGGCTTAAGTGAGTTGCCGGGCCGCGAAGGGCTAAGAACGCTGGAATCGGAAATTGAATTGTGTTGAACAACCACTATGGGTCGCTTTGCGCTCTCCCAGACTTTTATAATGGCTTCGATGTTGCGATCGGCATCTGGGTTATTGCGTTTGTTGGCCAGTGATGGGTCATCAAAACCCTTTTGAACATCGATGACAATCAACGCTGCGTTGTCCTGGAAGTGCAATATTTCTCCACTAATATCGCTACTCATAGGTCATATTGTAAGGTGAAGCATGAAGACAAAGATTCTCCTCGTTGGAATAGACGGCCTGATTCTGAAAACGGCATTGGTCTCGGGTCGCGCGCCGACGTTAAAGACGTTTAAGGAGTCGGGCCACTTCACCGAACTAACGATGGACGCACCCACGCTCTCTGGCCCTGGATGGTCAACACTTCTCACGGGATCCTCGCATGCGCAACACGCGGTCGTCGATAACCAGTTCTCGGGCCATAACCTGCTTTATCGCCCGGACGTACTTAGCCGGGCTTTCTATCAAGACCAATCGACTACGACCTTCGCCGCGGCTGGTTGGCCGCCACTTGTAGATCCAGCCGGAGTTGGACCGGTCATCCATGAGAGACGAGAGCAAGCACGAGCAAATATGCACCGCGTTATCGCACGCGATGGCGAGACTTACGGATACGAAAGAGTTGATGCCGAAATCGCGACCGTCGCAGTCTTTGCTATGGAGAAATTCGGCCCCGACGTAAGTTTCGTGTACTTCTGTGATGCCGATGAAGCCGGGCATAGTCACGGGGTTGTTGGTTCACACTATGTCGATGCGATCGGCCGCGTCGATGCCCATCTCACTCGCTTACACAATGCAATCGAACAACGGGTAGGTCGATACAAAGAAGAGTGGTTGATTGTCCTGACTACTGATCATGGACATATCGATGAAGGTGGGCATGGAAGTGATAGCCCGCAAGAGCGGGCATCCTTCGTCATTGCGAAGGGAATTGGAAGAGACAATCCGCAATGGCCAGCCAATTTTGCCCCAGAAGACCTTGCATCCCTGATACTTGACGAGCGGGCATAACCAGCGAACCATGGGTTCAACAACAACGGGAAGGTCATTTACGTGCTCGCATTGTTTAAGCCAATCGGTGCACCGGGACTCGAACTAACCCAACGCCCAGAACCACACACGGGTGATCGTGATGTAAAGATTCGCGTCTTACGAACTGGTATCTGTGGTACCGATTTGCACATCGAGTCATGGGATCCATGGGCAGCAAAAAACATCAATCCTCCAATAATTCCGGGACACGAGTTCTACGGCGAAGTCGTGGAGATCGGATCGCAAGTGCGCGATGTTCATTTGGGAGCACGAGTCTCTGGCGAAGGTCACATTGTGTGTGGCAACTGTCGGAACTGCCGGGCGGGCCGTCGCCAAATGTGTATCCGCACTCTAGGTGTCGGGGTGAATCGAGACGGCGCATTTGCAGAATTTATTGTTATTCCTGAATCCAATGTCTGGGTGCATCCCAACGCCATCGATCCTGATCTTGGCGCGATCTTCGATCCATTTGGTAACGCCGTTCACACCGCTCTAAGTTTTCCACTCGTTGGCGAGGATGTAATTATTACAGGAGCCGGTCCTATCGGACTAATGGCAGCCGCTGTTGCCAGACACATAGGCGCGCGCTTCATTGTTATGACAGATATTTCAGATCCTCGACTTGCTCTTGCTAAGGCGATGGGGGCAGATCTCACGGTCAATGTTTCGCGGTCTCGTATTGCAGAGGCGCAGAAGATTTTGGGAATGCACGAAGGATTCGATGTTGGCTTTGAAATGTCAGGACATTCGGGCGCGCTGCCAGAGATGATTAACAATCTAAATCATGGCGGTCGAGTAGCAATGCTCGGTCTTCCTACCGAATCCATTGATGTGGATTGGGCAAAGGTGGTGACTCATATGATCACAATTAAGGGCATCTACGGCCGGGAAATGTTTGAGACATGGGTCGCCATGAGTGCAATGCTCCAAACGAGCAAATGGTTACGTGATGCGCTCTCATCAGTAATCACTGACCGTTTCCCGGCAACGCAGTGGAAAGACGGTTTCGACGCGGCTCGCGCAGGTACCGGCGGAAAAGTTGTACTCAACTGGGAGAACCTCCATGTATGACACCATTAAAACTCAATTACAGAAGCAACTCGATGACATTGAGGAAGCGGGATTATTCAAACGGGAACGTCAGATTTCCTCTCCTCAGTCCTCTCACATAAAGACCGCCGGTGTGGAAGTACTAAATTTTTGTGCAAACAACTACTTGGGCCTGGCTAATAACCCTTTGATCATCGCAGCGGCAAAGCATGCGATGGATGAATGGGGTTTTGGATTGGCCAGCGTGCGCTTTATCTGCGGGACACAAAAATTGCATGTGGAACTCGAAGAACGAGTATCGAGTTTTCTGGGAACAGAGGACACAATTCTGTTCTCCTCCTGCTTTGATGCCAATGGCGGTGTATTTGAAGCGCTCTTTGGCGAAGAAGACGCGATTATCTCCGATGAACTCAACCACGCCTCATTAATCGACGGTATCCGCTTATCCAAGGCAAAAAGATTTAGGTACAGGAATCGTGATATGCAAGATCTTGAGGCACAACTCATTGCTGCCAGTGACGTAAGGCAGAGGATCATTGTCACTGATGGAGTTTTTTCGATGGACGGCTTCATCGCACCTCTTGAGACGATCTGTGATTTGGCCGATCGACACGGCGCACTTGTTATGGTTGATGACTCACACGCTGTTGGTTTTATGGGACGGCATGGCCGCGGAACGCCAGAACACGCGGGGGTTGAGGATCGCATTGATTTTGTGACCGGAACATTTGGAAAAGCACTGGGGGGAGCTTCGGGGGGTTATGTGAGTGGGCGCTCTGAAATTGTCGCGCTTCTGCGCCAGCGCGCTCGGCCCTACCTGTTCTCCAACTCATTGGCGCCGGCAGTAGTCGCAGGAACACTTGTCGCACTTGATCTCGTAACAACGGGTGAGGCGCTACGTCAACGCCTGGTCCATAATGCGCAACTATTTAGGCGTCGTATGACCGAGGAGGGATTTGATTTACTGCAAGGCGAACATCCCATCATCCCTGTCATGTTTGGCGATGCGCAGGTGGCATCCAAAGTGGCTGAAAGAATGCTAAGCCTTGGTGTTTATGTAACGGCCTTCAGTTTTCCAGTCGTTCCGAACGGCAAGGCTCGGATCCGCGTTCAACTATCGGCTCTTCATACTGACGGCGATATCGAAGCCTGCGTACAAGCCTTTATTGGTGCGCGAAGGGGGATTTGAATCAGCACAAATAGTCTCGGCAACGCTACAAGTCCGTACCTACTACAGCACGCGGCAAATCCTGTTCATTGGTGGCAATGGTGCGATGAGGCCTTCGCCGAAGCAAAGCGCTTAGATTTACCGATTTTTCTCTCCGTTGGTTATTCAGCCTGCCACTGGTGTCATGTTATGGCCCATGAATCTTTTGAAGACCCAAGCATTGCAGAATTTTTAAATATTAACTTTGTAAGTATCAAGGTTGACCGGGAAGAGCGTCCGGATATCGACATGGTCTACATGAACGCGACTATCTCATTAACCGGGCGAGGGGGTTGGCCTATGAGTGTTTTCCTCGATAGCGATGCGCGACCCTTCTACGCGGGTACATATTTCCCACCAATCCCCTCACACGGCATGCCTTCCTTTAGGCAACTGATTGTGGGCATGAACGATGCATGGCGTAATAACCGTGAAGAACTTCAACGTTCTGCCAAACACATCGTCTCCTCGCTTAACATGAAACCTGGCGCAATTGCCGGGGACGCTACTCCCACGTCTCAAGACCTAGCTATTGATGTAAAAACTCTCGCCCGTTTCTTTGATTCCGAACATGGGGGATTTGGCGGGGCGCCAAAATTTCCTCCATCTATGATTTTAGAATTCTTACTTAATGAGTATGCGAGAGCAGGTGATGTGCAAGCCCTCACGATGGCAGAAACTACCCTCACGGCGATGGCACGTGGTGGAATTTACGATCAAGTAGGTGGTGGCTTCTCCCGCTACTCCGTCGACTCCAATTGGGTTGTTCCCCACTTTGAAAAAATGCTTTACGACAATGCCCTATTACTTCGAGTGTATGCGCATTGGTGGCGGTTAACTGATTCCGCAATTGCGGAGCGAATTGTTCATGAGACCGCAGATTTCATACTTCGCGAACTTTGTACAGCAGAAGGCGGCTTTGCTTCTGCGATCGATGCAGATAGCGAGGGCAGAGAAGGCGCTTTCTATGTCTGGAGGCCTGAATCGGTATATAAATTGCTGGGAGCCGAAGACGGCGCTTGGACATGTAAGCTTTTAAACGTCACATCAGCTGGCACCTTCGAAGATGGCTTCTCCACACTTCAACTCTTATCCGACCCCGATGATCTTTCTCGTTGGATGCGGATTAGGCATCTGCTCTTTATAGAGAGAGAATCGCGGCCTCTGCCACAAGTAGACGACAAAATCGTGGCATCCTGGAACGGCTTAGCGATCGCGGCGCTCGCCGAAGCAGGAATTATTTTTGGTCAACAAGATTGGATTGCTGCCGCAGAGAACGCGGCAGAACTCCTGGTAGAGGTACATATGGGGCATCATGGTGATAATCGGATTAATAGAACTTCACGTAATGGCGAAGTGGGTTCGAATTGGGGGGTCCTTGATGACTATGCCAATGTCGCAGAGGGATTTCTCGCTCTTTACCAAGTGACTGGTCGCCAACTCTGGTTCGATCGGGCCGACAATTTACTTCAGATCGCCATTGAGAATTTCTCAGACGAATCGAATGGATTCTTTTACACTGACGCATTGGCGCCAGGTTTAGTACAACGTCCTAGGAATCTTCAAGACAACGCGGAACCATCTGGGGTATTTGCTCTGGCAAAAGCGCTAACTACTCACTCAGCCTTAACCGGGGACTCCGAGTATCGAAAACGTGCGGAAAGTGCGCTCGCGACAGTCTCAGAAATGGCTAGGACTTCGCCGATGGGTGCTGGTTGGGGCTTAGTCGCCGCACAAGCACTGCTGTGCGGTCCGGTACAAATAGCGATCATCGCATCCGATAGCCAGGAGAGAGACCAATTTGTGAGCGCTGCTTGGCATTCAAGCAAGCCAGGTACTGTGATTGCAGTTGGAAAACCAAATGAAGATACGACAGTCAATCTTTTGAGCGATAGGCCGATGATTGGTAATGGTCCGACCGTTTATCTTTGTCGCAATTTCGTCTGTGATCTGCCGACGAATGATCTGGCAATATTTCGGGGTCAACTGGACACATAAAGGGCTAATCGTTGTTTAGAGTGCGTCAAATCGGACGCAGCAGTATCCTGGTTCTGGTGTTAGTCGGGGAGCAAAGACGGCGGCAATGCCCATACCAGTAACGATTCCTTTGAGAAAGTCAATATTCATTCCACAGACCAGACCCCGATGCTTCTGCGCCAATGCATCAAAGGGGCAGTTCAACAATTTAATCATCTGACCCTGCATTTTTGGTTGATAACCTTGCCGTTCAAGTACTGCGAATAGGTCCCTGCTACCTTCGCAATTTGCGCCAGCAAGTTCCCCAGCCTCTCGTGAGACCACACTTACAGCTTTACCAATCGGTGTGCCAGTCCCCTCCGCCAGAGTTACTGCTTCAGCAAGCAATGCGCCGGCAAAGTCGTACCGTCGGGGTGGCAGCGAGATATCGAAATCGAGTTCTGATCGGCCATAAAGCTTGGAAGGCCGTCCAGCTCCGGGTCCCGTGCGCCCGGTGCGTCGTTCGTAGCGAACTTTGAGAAGACCGGTATCAACCAATTTTTCAAGATGAAAGGCCGCCACCGACCGTGCCAGGTCGAGTGCCTCTGCAGCTTCGTCTCGACTCACCCAACCTTTATCAATTACAAGTCGATATATGTTCTGGCTGATGACATTCTCTAAAGCGGCAACCGCCTTTACCTGGTCGTTGAAGACTTTAGGAGTCATCCTGAGATTCTATAACATAATTCGCTTGACTTAACAGAAGAAAGGGTGTTCTATAAGTAACAACATTATTTTTTAGAGAGGATTACCAATGGACACTACCGAGAATCAGCGCACGAGCACGATCAGGTATGGCGGCGCAAAGGACTGGAGCAATCCAGTCTTTCAGGCTTTTACCCTCCTGCGAATTGGCTTCACTATTGCCCCAATCCTCTTTGGTCTCGACAAGTTCACTCACGTTCTCGTCAACTGGGATATTTACCTCGCACCGCGGCTGGATCGTTTGATCCCCGGAACGGCACGTCAGGCCATGTATGCCGTCGGTATTATTGAAATTGTGGCTGGGTTGGTCGTAGCAATGCGACCGAAGTATGGCAGTTTGCTCGTCTCCATCTGGTTGGTTGGGATCATCACCAACTTGCTACTGATCCCTGGTTATTACGACATCGCCCTACGTGATTTCGGTCTACTCCTGGCAACTATCACGCTCTTCCGTCTCGCCTCCTTTTTTGACCCACGCCCACTCCTCCCGCGAACTTGAGTAAGGGCATGCGGATAACACGGAAGTTACGATGACGTTGAGAAATTACCTTCCTCACTGGGTAGATTGAACGGAGAAACCATATGGAATCAGAGTCCACACTCCTAATCATCGGCGGAGGGCTTGCCGGTGCCAGAGCTGCCGAGGCAGCACGCGCCAACGACTTCCAAGGCCGAGTAGTTATCGCGGGTGAAGAAAAATTCCTACCATATGAAAGGCCACCCTTATCGAAAGCTGTTCTCCGAGGTGAAGCAGAAATTGAATCGACGTTCGTGCATGACGCGGCTTTCTACTCCGAACAGGCCATTGAATTACTCGCGGGCACTCACGCCTTGGACATTGATGTTAAGACTCGCTCTGTCAATTTTTCAGAAGGTCTAGCTATTGGATTCGAAAATCTCATCATTACTACGGGCATGGCACCTCGCCGACTCGCCATTCCTGGGGCAGATCTCTCCGGAGTTCACTACCTCCGGACAGCAGATGATGCGACAAGTCTCCACCATGCGATAAAAAATGCTTCTCGTGTGGCAATAATTGGTGCTGGTTGGATTGGCTCTGAAGTTGCAGCCTCCGCGCGATCGATGGGAGCTAATGTCTTACTAATCGGCTCTGACCCACTTCCTTTATACAAAGTACTAGGTCCAAAGATTGCCGTTGTATACCAACAACTACACATCGACCACGGTGTTGAACTGAGGTTAGGTGTACAAGTTGTGGAACTTCGAGGCCATGGATCAGTGAATCAGGTGGTCTTATCCGACGGTCGGATCGAGGATGCCGACGTTGTCGTGGTTGGCATAGGTGCATTGCCGCGAATCGAACTGGCCGCAGCGGCAGGACTAAAAATGGAGAATGGCATCCTGGTGAACGAATTTTTAGAGACAAGCGTGCCTGGGATATTTGCCGCTGGTGACGTCGCAAACGCTTGGCACCCTCACTATCAGCGTCATTTGCGCGTTGAGCACTGGGCCAATGCTCGGTATCAAGGAACCACTGTCGGCAACAATGCAAGTGGTAAACACGAGGCGTATGACCGATTGCCATATTTCTATTCTGACCAATATGACGCCAGCCTGGAATATGTTGGAAATGCCCAACCCGGTGATGAAGTGGTAATTCGGGGAGATTTGAATCAGCCAAAGTTTGTCGCGATGTATCACCATGATGGCGTTATCAACGCGGCTTTAACAGTCAATGTTGCGAAGGTATTCAAGGAATTGAAAGTGATTATGGCCCAAAGGAAGCCGGTGGATCTCCACGCCTTAGCCGATCCCAACATTCCATTCGGTGATTTGATCAGATGACTTGCGACGTTGTACATCATCACAAAGCTCGCCAGAGCTTGCATACTTTGAAATCATTGAGCTTTTTTACCTCAACAAAAAATAGGAAAGGAGCGAATTATGTGCGTTGAATGCGGTTGCCAAAACGTTGATAAGTCAACAGAAAAGAAAATTGATGCCTCATCAGAGAAGGAATAAATACCTGAGTTGACTCAGGCATCACTGGATGTCTGAGTCATTTCTTGCCGTTTCTCCGAAATCGGTAGGTTAAACATGGTGAGATATGGCGGGTTCGCATTATTCGAGGAAGCCCTTGTAACATCCCACAACCCCCGAGCAAATCCGACGTCGCAAGGAGTTAGCACCGGGCACCTACGACGCTTTTCAGACCTTCAGCAGGGCCGTATTCGCTGACGGTGCTCTGCCCGAGAAGACTAAGCAGCTCATTGCGGTGGCGGCGGCGCACGTAACCCAATGCCCATTCTGCATCAATGGTCACACTAAATTGCCGATGCGTGCCGGGGCGTTTGCCCAGTCCACTCTCGCCTTGGACGCCATGGCGGTCGTACATCCATCGGCAAATTCCTGAACTGGCGCGGCTGTATCTTGAAATGTTAGTAGGTTGACTCATTAGGCCACACTGAGATGGAAAATGTGAATTGGTGCAAAGGAAGGAGAGTGTGAAGATGCGAATTGACTATCGAGAAAAGTTCCCCAGTGGTGTGGCGGCGTTAGTGAGCCTAGAGGAAGCACTCCGCGCGAGTCCGCTGGAGCCAATACTGCTACAGCTCGTCCGTATTCGGGTCTCACAGATCAACAGGTGTGCCTACTACCTGGCGATGCATATGCGAGATGCCAGAACTCGTGGTGAAAATCAGGTTCGACTGGACACAGTTGCGGCTTGGCGTGAGACCACTTTCTTCAATGCGCGAGAGCAGGCCGCTTTGGCCTGGTGCGAATCGCTGACCGACCTATCACACGCGAGCAAACTGGCCAATGACTTTGCCGGGATTGACGCCGAATTTTCACCAGAGGAAATATCAGCCCTTACCTTCGCCGTCGTTGCCATCAACGGTTGGAACCGTCTTGTAGTTGGCCTGGGATCGGAAGTCAAGTGAAATTCAAGCCAAACATCATATGAGTGCGCGAGAGGGGATTTGAACCCCCACACCCTTGCGAGTACACGGACCTGAACCGTGCGCGTCTGCCGTTCCGCCACTCACGCCTAATAAAAGTCAGATTAGCACCATTAGGCTGACACCTAAGAATTTCCACGTAGCGAAAGGTGAGGACGAGTTGACTGCTTTTGGTTTCTCCATCGCCGCCCGTTCGGTTGTTGGTCTGGTTCGTTCCGACAATGAAGATTCTGCACTTCTCCACCCTTTTTTGATTGCTGTAGCCGATGGCATGGGTGGTCACGCCGGTGGTGAAGTTGCATCCTCTCTTGCTATTAGAACCCTTTCCCATCTAACTCCGATTCTTGATGATGGAGTTATTGACGCAGATTCAATCGAAGATCTACTACTGAACATGTTGGAAGAGATGGATTCGGAAATCGGTCGTGTTGCTAAAGAGAACATTCACCTTTCGGGAATGGGAACCACATTGAGCGCACTCTTACTGTATGGCACAACAGATGCACCCAAGGTGGCTCTTCTTCACATTGGTGATTCACGATGTTATCGCCTGCGAGGAAATACTCTCACGCAACTCAGCCACGATCACACCGTTGTTCAAGAACTTTTAGATCAAGGTTCGGTAAGCCCAGATGACGCACGCGAGCATCCGCAGCGATCCTTCCTTACTCAAGCCCTTATGGGCGAAGGTCTCCTGGCTCCTGTCCTCGTTGTTTTTGACGTGAATCCCAAGGATCGTTTCCTTCTTTGCAGCGATGGCCTATCGAGTGCTGTAGATGAGAAAACAATAAAAAATGGGATGAAAATTTTAGATCGTGAGAACGCGGTGACACACCTGATTGACGCCGCATATTCCACTGGAGCCTCCGACAATGTCACTGTTGTTCTGGCAGATATTGAGCCAATGACCAAGCCCGGTTCATTGATTTTCATGGGTTCGGCATCATGAGCAAACTACTTGGTGGTCGTTACAAACTGGGAGCGATGATCGGTACTGGTGGTATGGCCGATGTTTATGTAGCAACCGACGAACGCCTTTCTCGCAAAGTCGCCGTTAAAGTATTGCGAAGTGATTTGGCACGGGATCCCTCTTTTGTTGCGCGCTTTCGAAAAGAGGCATTTGCTGCAGCTGGCCTCAATCACCCTGGGATTGTCGCCGTATATGACTCGGGAGAAGAACCTGCTCCTTACATAGTGATGGAATTGGTATCAGGTCACACACTTAGAGATTTGATTCACAATGGCGAACATCTACCCATTGATCGTGTCTTGGAAATCGCCGAAGGTATTCTTTCTGCCCTTGAATACTCCCACGAACAGGGAATCGTCCATAGAGATATTAAGCCAGCAAACGTCATGATCACAGACCAGGGTGTAGTGAAGGTGATGGATTTTGGAATTGCCCGTGCTTTAGATGATTTTGGTGCAACTCTTACCAGCACGTGGAACGTAGTGGGAACTGCGCAATACCTTTCGCCCGAACAAGCGATGGGCGAGACTGCCGATCATAGAAGTGATCTTTACTCCGTTGGATGTCTGCTATATGAAGTTCTCCTGGGTCGCCCTCCCTACACAGGTGACACGCCAGTATCGATTGCATTTCAACATGTCTCAGGAGAATTGATCAGTCCGAGCACGTTAAATACGGAAATACCTAAAGGCCTTAATGTGCTTCTCCTGGTTGCTCTGGCGAAGAAGCCGGCCGATCGCTATCAGAGCGCCGCAGACATGTTGGCTGACGTTCGAAGTCTTCGAGCTGGTCGGACTATCTTGACCAAAGTCGCGCGTAAACCAATTAATCGTCGAAAATTGGTAGTCGCGGTAGTTGCACTACTCATTGTTATCGCAGGTGTCACATTTGGAATCCAAGCTTTGAACGTATCCCAGACCAATGTCTTAGTCGTGATGCCAAATGTCGTGGGCTTGACGCAACCGGATGCGCAAGGTCTACTCGCAGGATTTACCATAACCATCAAACGCGCACACGATCCAAACATTCCGATGGGGCGCGTAACAAGCCAACTTCCTCTGGCAACAGCCAAGGTACAGCGCGCTACTGGTGTCGTTCTCACACTCTCCGACGGCCCTGGGGATAGTACGGTCCCTAGCAATCTTGTTGGAAAGTCTTTAGCGGACGCTCGGGCCACTCTTGCCGTTGCCGGATTGGTGATCGCTCAAACAAATGCGGTTCCCTCGGACAAGCCACAAGGGACCGTCTTGGGGGTCACGCCAGGGGGAGGTTCAACAATCACCGCTGGAAGTGGAGTCACTTTACTCATTGCAAGTGGCGATGTTGAAGTGCCTTTGCTGGTCGGACTTAATGAAATTAAAGCGCGCACTATTTTGGTTCAAGCAGGCTTTCTTGTTCAGCAAATAGACGCAACAGATACCACACAACTTAATGGCGTCGTTCTCGCTCAAGCACCGGATGCCAATACGACTCAAACGATTGGTTCAACTGTCACAATCACTATTAACCGACTTCCTTAAAACTCTTTCCCAACTACTGGAGAAAGTCCCACGGCCAGATCGCGAGCGTTTTCATCTCCACACTCAGCGAGCCAATTTGCCAATATCTTGTGGCCGTGTTCTGTAAGAACAGATTCTGGATGAAATTGAACTCCTTCAATCGGTAGAGTCTTGTGTCTGACCGACATCACAACGCCAGATTCAGTTTCACTCGTGATTACGAGTTCATCAGGCAAGGTGGATCTCTCTAATGCGAGTGAGTGGTAGCGAGTTGCCGTGAATGGGTTTGGAATATCAGCCAAGACACCTACTCCGGTGTGGTGAACGAGTGAAGTCTTGCCGTGCAACAATTCTGGGGCTTGCGAAACCTTTCCGCCAAATGCTGTACAAATTGCTTGATGCCCCAGGCAGACACCGAACAGCGGAATCTTATTTTCAGCACAGTGATGAACCATTGCCACACTCACTCCAGCGCGCTCGGGAGTACCAGGTCCAGGTGAGATCAGAACGCCGTCATACCTCGATGCTTCACTCACTTCTATCTCATCATTGCGGACAACGGTGCACGAAGCACCTAGCTGCGCTAGATATTGAACAAGGTTGAACACGAAAGAGTCGTAGTTATCGATGACGAGAATTTTGCGTGAGGACATGCAGGCAATTCTCTCCTATCCTCGGCCAAGCCCGTTGCCGGCCAATAGATGACCAGAAAAAATAGGTCCTGCGCGTGTTACCCTTTTCTATGCCTAAATCCAAGCTCCGTAAAAAAACGAAGAAGGTTATCCCCGCCGACGTCCTTCACCCCGTGGCCCTTCCCAAGGAGAGCCCAAAATGGCTAGCTCCAGTGATGGTTGGAGCTTTTCTCGCTGGTCTCATCTGGATTGTCATCTTCTATGTCACCTCGACTAGTTATCCAGTGCCCGGTATTGGGCCATGGAACATGGTTATCGGTTTTGGCTTTATCGCAGTTGGCTTCTCTCTGGCTACAAAGTGGCGCTAAGGGAATAACAAGGGTGTAATTCTCCACACAGTGGATAAGTCCTGTGGATAAGTCAGACCCGTTTTCGGAGCAGAAAGGTCGCGATTATAGCGCCCCCGATGAGGCCACCAAGATGAGCGTGCCAATCAATGTTGGGCAGAATGAAATCCAGAGCAAAATTGATGCCAATTAAAACAAGGATGCTCCGTACGTCGGCACCAATTTTTCGGCCCGCCACCGCAAAGGCCCCGAACAATCCGAAGATCGCCCCGGATGCACCGACAGATACTTGGTTCTGAGCAGCAAGACCAAGGGATGTCATGGATCCGGCTATTAAAGAGACAATAAAAATCGTTAAGAAGCGAGTGCGACCAAAAGTTGCCTCGATTGGATTGCCGAGAACGAAGAGAGCCCACATATTGAAGGCAAGGTGTGTGAAGCTGGCATGAACGAGTGCCACCGTAAAAATTCGATACCACTCGCCCTGCCCCACCCCATGAACCATGCCGTCACTAAGAATGGCACGGTTGACTAAAAATAGTTTCTCTTGAAGGCCTGGATTAACAAGTTCCAGCAGGTAAAACCCACAGATTAAAGATATAAGCCCTGTGGTGGCGTTGCGCTTCACGCGATTGTGAGGGAATTTATCGTTATCGGTGTAGATGGGCGATCTTGACCGTCGGTCTTTGCCTTTGCAATCATGTCAACAACACCTTGACTGGCTGCATCTTTTACTTCACCGAAGATTGTGTGCTTGCGGTTGAGCCATGTGGTTGGCGCAACGGTGATAAAGAACTGTGAACCATTGGTACCCGGTCCCGAGTTGGCCATTGCAAGAATGTATGGACGGTCAAAGACCAATTCGCCATGGAACTCATCCGCGAATTTGTACCCTGGTCCGCCAGTGCCACGACCGAGTGGGTCACCACCTTGGATCATGAAGCCATCAATGACGCGATGAAATACCGTGTTGTCGTAAAGATTGGCCGTACTTTTCTCCCCAGAGCGGGGATCGGTCCACTCTCGCGCACCTGTTGCAAGTTCGACGAAGTTGGCGACCGTTTTGGGTGCCTGATTTGGAAAAAGTTCGATGACGATGTCACCTAGGGATGTGTGCAGGGTTGCCAAAGTATTTGTCATGTGGAGACTAGGGGAATCGAACCCCTAACCCCCGCCTTGCAAAGGCGGTGCTCTACCAATTGAGCTAAGTCCCCGTGGTCACCGGGAGTGGGCCTTGGAGGACTCGAACCTCCGACCTCTTCCTTATCAGGGAAGCGCTCTAACCAGGCTGAGCTAAAGGCCCCAAAACCTGCGTAAGGCTACAGGTAATCAGAGGTAGACCCCAAACCGAGGTAGTTGCTTACTGTGATTCCACCTCCGCGCTCTTGGTCACCGATACGACGCTAACTCCATCAGTCAGATTAACGAGCCTAACACCCATGGAATCTCGACTGGTTTGGCGGACTTCCGAGGCTGGGGTGCGCATTACAGTTCCGGCAGAGGTAATTGCAAGCACTTCATCCCCTTCACGTAGCACTAGAGCGCTCACCAATACTCCGCGCGAGCCTTCATCGATCTTGGCTGCTTTAATGCCAATGCCGCCGCGACCCTGCAGTCGGTACTCATCTAGTGGGGTTTTTTTGCCATAACCGCCATCGGTTGCCGTAAAGACTAAGAGATTGGAATCTTGGGAGTTAATTCGGGACAAAGTCAAGAGTTCATCACCGACGCGGAATTTCATTCCGATAACTCCACTTGTAGATCGCCCCATTGGGCGAAGCGTCTCATCATCTGCTGCGAAGCGCGTGGCCATACCCTTCTTGGAAACGAGCAAAAGTTCGTCATTGCCACTAACGAGTGAGGCGCTAACAACTTCATCGCCTGATCTCAACGAGATGGCGATCAGTCCCCCAGCGCGCGGAGAATCATATTCAGTAAGGGCGCTCTTCTTCACCAACCCATTCTTCGTCGCAAGAACCAAATAAGGCTCAACTTCATAATTTTTAATCGACAGCACTTGAGCAATACTTTCGTCGGTTTTGAACGCCATCAAGTTGGCGACATGTTGTCCGCGAGCATCGCGCCCTGCATCTGGCAACTCATGGACTTTGGATCTGTACACGCGCCCTTGATTGGTAAAGAACAGAAGCCAATCATGCGTTGAAGCAACAAAGAAATGATCGACAACATCATCTTGCTTTAGTGCAGCGCCCCTAACCCCTTTGCCCCCTCGTTTTTGCGAGCGGTACAAATCTGCCTTGGTCCGCTTGGCGTAACCAGTATGTGTAATGGTCACTACCGCGTCTTGATCTGGGATCAAATCTTCTGCAGAGAAGTCACCTTCGCTCGCCACAATTAGCGTGCGTCGCTCATCTCCGTACTTAGTCACCAAATCTGCAAGCTCTGCTTTAATAATTTCACGCTGTTTGGCCTCACTCGCAAGAATCGCAGTGAGTTCGACTATATCAGCCATCAAGCCGTCATACTCATCATTGATTTTCTGTCGTTCAAGGGCAGCGATGCGACGAAGCTGCATATCTAAAATGGCGTTGGCCTGAATTTCATCAACATCCAGCAATCTCATCAGACCTGTCCGTGCTTCCTCAGGTGTCGAACTCCCCCGAATTAACGCGATAACTGCGTCGAGGGCATCTAGTGCTTTGAGGTAGCCCCGCAAGATATGTGCGCGACGCTCCTTTTCGGCAAGGCGGAAGGTGGTCCGACGAATAATGACCTCAACTTGATGGTCTATGTAATAACGAACGAATTCGTCCAAACGCAGGGTGCGCGGTACGCCATCAACCAAAGCAAGCATGTTTGCGCCGAAGGTGTCTTGCAATTGTGTTTGTTTGTACAAGTTGTTGAGAACAACCTTTGGGATGGCATCATTGCGCAGAACAATTACTAGACGTTGGCCTAGGCGCTCGTTGCCCTCATCTCGCACATCGGCGATTCCCTTAATTTTTCCATCTTTTACAAGTTCGGCGATCTTCAATGCAAGGTTGTCGGGGTTAACTTGATACGGCAACTCAGTAACTACCAGACAGGTGCGTTTATTGATCTCTTCAACGCTAACTACGGCGCGCATCGTGATAGAACCGCGACCGGTGCGATAAGCATCTTCAATTCCGGTGCGGCCGACTATGAGTGCCCTCGTTGGAAAATCTGGCCCTTTAACAACCTTTAAAAGTTGCGCAAGTAGTTCCTCGGGTTTGGCCTCTGGGTGAGCCAGCGCCCAATGCACACCCTCTGCAATTTCACGCAAATTATGCGGTGGGATATTGGTCGCCATACCCACTGCAATTCCGGCACTTCCATTGACAAGTAAATTTGGAAATCGGCTGGGAAGCACATCTGGCTCTTGAGAGCGACCATCGTAGTTGGGTGAGAAATTGACCGTATTCTCGTCAATATCTCGCATCATCTCCATGGCAATCTGGGATAAACGCGCCTCTGTATAACGCATGGCAGCAGCGGGGTCGTTGCCCGGGGAGCCAAAGTTTCCATTTCCGTCAATTAAGGGATAACGAAGCGACCAAGGTTGTGCCAATCGGACAACAGTGTCGTAGATAGCCGTGTCACCATGAGGATGGTAATTACCCATGACGTCGCCGACGATACGCGATGACTTGTAATAACCCTTATCTGGACGGTATCCACCGTCGTACATCGCGTAGAGGACTCGACGATGCACGGGTTTGAGACCATCTCGCACATCGGGTAAGGCTCGTCCGACTATAACGCTCATCGCGTAATCGAGATATGAACGTGCCATCTCCACTTGGAGATCGACTACCTCTTGTCGATCAAAGTTTTGACTGGGCTCGTCCATTTTTACCTATCCTCTTATTGTGCATTAAATATCTAGGAACCGAACATCTTTGGCATTGCGTTGGATGAATAGTCGACGTTGTTCCACGTCTTCTCCCATAAGAACCGAAAAGAGATCATCCGCCGCGGCAGCATCTTCAAGCCCCACTTTGATTAGGACACGGTGTTGTGGATCCATCGTGGTATCCCAAAGTTCTTTGGCAGGCATTTCACCTAAACCTTTAAAGCGTTGAATTCCATCTTCTTTTGGAAGGCGCTTGCCAGCGTCCGAGCCAATTTTTATAAACCCATCTCGTTCGCGATCGGAGAATGCGTACTGAATTGGCTCCCTCCCAGCCCACTTCAACTTATATAGAGGTGGCTGCGCTAGGTAAACGTAGCCCTGCTCTAAAAGTGGGCGCATGAAACGGAAAAGAAGCGTCAATAAGAGCGTACGGATGTGTTGACCATCAACGTCGGCGTCAGCCATTAAAATAATTTTGTGATACCTCAATTTGGCAATATTGAAATCATCGTGAACGCCAGTGCCAAGGGCGGTAATCAGAGCCTGCACTTCGTTATTTTGAAGAACACGGTCGATACGCGATTTTTCTACATTGAGAATCTTGCCTCGAATTGGCAGAACCGCTTGATACCGTGAATCTCGACCACCTTTTGTGGATCCACCCGCCGAATCACCTTCAACTATATAAAGTTCGCATTTTTCAGGTTCGGTCCACTGGCAATCTGCCAATTTTCCGGGCATGCCACGGCCCTCCAGTAGACCCTTTCGGTTACGAGAAAGATCCCGTGCCTTTCTCGCCGCAACGCGAGCGGCCGCTGCATCGATACTCTTTCGAAGAATATCTTTGCCTTCACTTGGATTCTTTTCAAACCATGCCGTGAGTTCTTCGTTAATGGCTTTTTGTGTGAAAGATTTTACGTTCGTATTTCCTAGTTTGGTTTTAGTCTGACCTTCAAACTGCGGTTCAGTAAGTTTCACAGAAACGATCGCGGTTAAGCCTTCGCGGACATCCTCGCCAGTTAATCTATCTTCGCGTTTGCGGATGAATCCCCACTCTTCGCCGAATTTATTGACAATCGATGTGAGAGCAGTCCGAAAACCTTCTTCGTGCGTTCCGCCCTCCTGAGTATTTATCGTATTTGCAAAGGTATACACCGACTCAGAGAATCCAGCGTTCCATTGCATCGATATATCCAACGACATCTTGGCGGCTTTATCTGTAGCGGAAAACGCAATAATAGATTTGTGTGTCTCACCGCGCGTCGAATTCAAGTGGCGGACGAAATCTGAAATTCCATCTTCGTAGTGGTATTTAACATGTAATGGCTCGCCTTTATCATCCACATGTCCAGCGCGCTCATCTCTAAGCGTGATCGTGAGACCGCTATTGAGGAACGCCATTTCCCTAAACCGTGTTGAAAGGATTTCAAATGAGAAATCGGTAGTCTCAAAAATATCTTTCGACGGCCAGAACCTCACTGTTGTTCCGTTTTTGGTCGATGGTTCTCCTTTAGCAATCGGAGCTGTTGGTACCCCAAGTTTGTATTCCTGGCTCCACTCAAAGCCATCTCGTAGCACGATGACCGATAGATCTGAGCTCAGTGCATTTACGACCGAAACACCCACCCCGTGCAATCCACCAGAAACTGAGTACCCGCTATCTCCAAATTTGCCGCCTGCGTGAAGAACGGTCATAACAACTTCTAAAGCTGACCTTTTTTCAACAGGGTGAAGATCCACTGGAATACCTCGACCGTTATCGACAACCTGCAGGCTCCCATCAGCCATGAGGGTCACATCGATCTGCGTGCAATAGCCAGCTAGGGCCTCATCGACAGCGTTATCGACGACCTCGGTGACGAGGTGGTGTAGGCCCCGCTCTCCCGTGGATCCGATATACATGCCGGGGCGCTTACGGACCGCAGCTAGGCCCTCTAGGACTGTAATCGAACTGGCGTCGTAATTGCCTGTTTTTACCGGCACAAAACTCCTTGCTTCCTACACCCCGCCTCTCCATTAAGGAAAGGGGCCCCAGCGGCCTTCTAAGGATGATATCCCAAAAAGTACTCCGTCATCTTAGCCTGAAATTAGATTCTTTGTAGCGCAGATAAGCCTTAGAAGTGGGTATAGGGGCGAGAAGTTGCCGGGGGTGAAGGTTCCCATTAGGGAGGCTCTGTGATAGGGCTTTAACCGTAGGTATCGCGCGGACCTTTGGCGCCTCGGATCGTGCGAACTCCTTTCTTCCATGAAGGTCCATGGGGACCAATAATGGAGAGCATTTCAACCAATGCCCCAGGAGAACTTGCCCGTATTGTGGCCAGAAGATTTGGGGCCACCAATTGGAGTTGGACTGCCCACGCCGTAGATGAGGTCTGAATTGTGAGTACCCCGTCTAGGAGGGATATTGGGGTTGCGTGAAGGGAAATCTCCGGACCAACCGTTTCGGCCCAGGTTGAAAAAAGGGTTCCCTCGGCAATTCCGCTCTGCCAATCTCTTTCATGAATCACCTGCGCAATTACCTCTTTGAGAAGTTGGGGGTCGTTTGAGGATTCAGTGCCGATAATCGCAGGCGCCTCTTTAACCTTCTTCGATTTCCTATTTCCACCTTTGAAGGAATGGAATAGATCTAACGCTAAATCTTTTTTTGCCATTACTGCCTCATTAGCGAAACTCTGCCTGGTTGAACATATCGCCGTTGGGTTTCTAGACCGATAGGAAGATCACTTTCGACCGCTGCAGTAATAATCGTCTGCTCGGCCACCTGTGTCGCCCTCATTAGTTGCGTCCGTCGATAGGTATCAAGTTCTGAAAAAATATCATCAAGTATAAGGATTGGTTCGGCCCCTTCTATTTTTAAGAGGTTAAAAGCACCTAGCCGAAGAGAGATGGCGACCGACCATGACTCACCATGGCTTGCATATCCTTTGGCTGGAAATTCTCCGAGTTGTAAATGTAAGTCATCCCTGTGGGGGCCAACCAGGGTCAACCCGCGTTCCACCTCCTGGTATTGCACCTCTTCTAGTTTCCTAGTTAGAACCGCTCGATTTTCCGCTAAATTGTTAGATAAATCTTTTGTGGAAGACTTGTAGGAAATCTCTAGGTGTTTGACCTCATTGAGATTGGCATAACTTTCGCCAGACCAAGGATTTAAAGCTTCACATAATCTAAACCGCTCGGTGGTAAGAATGGAACCTATGGAAATCAACTGCTCATTCCAGGGGAGTAGCGAACTTTGTGGGGATCGGGTTTTAAGAAGAGTGTTTCGTTGCTTCAAAATTCTTTCATAGTCACTGATTACCCCGGCTAATCTTGGAGATCTAGTGATAAGGAGTTTGTCTAGAAAATCTCTTCTACCGGCAGGCTCCCCTTTTACAAGATCTAAATCTTCGGGCGAAAAATAAACACTTTGGCACGCGCCTAAAATTTCCCTTTGACTTCTTACGGGATTCTGATTTAAACGGGCACGATTTGCCTTATTTAGATTTATTTCGAGGTCTACCTGCAGCGAACGTTCATCTCGACATATGTCGGCTCTAATAACAGCTTGATCGGCACCCAATGCTATTAAGGGTTGGTTCTGGGAAACGCGGTGCGAACTTAAAAAAGAAAGGTAGATAATTGCTTCTGCGATATTCGTTTTGCCAGATCCGTTGTCGCCAATAAAGGTGGTCGTACCAGGTTGAAATTCTAGGTCGAGTTGGGAGTATGACCTAAAGTTAGTGAGCGAAAGTTGGTTGATTCGCATTCATTTAGGAGGCGTAGCGCATCGGCATAAGTAAGTAGCGATAATTCTCGATTGGGTCGCCGTTTTTATCTTGCTTACCGGTGAGAATTGCTGGTTTATTTGATCCCGTGAAAGAGATCTGAACATAGGGTGTTCCGACAGCTTGAAGCCCATCAGCCAAAAATGTTGGGTTGAAAGCAATCGAGATGGGTTCGCCTGTTAATGAGATTTCCAATATTTCGGTTGCTTGTGCTTCTTCTCCTGCGCCTGCTTCTAGCTCTAGGGTGGATGTATTAAAAGAAAGTCTTAAAGGTACGGTTTTATCTGTAACGAGTGCCACACGGCGGACCGATTCCAAAAAGAGTGCGACTTCAATTACGGCAGTTGTTGTGAAAGTCTGAGGGAGAAGGTGTCGATAGGGAGGAAAGGTCCCATCCAACATTCGAGATGTCATGGACTTGCCGTCGCTGATAAAACCAACTAGCCGATCGTGAGCGGTTGGAGGGGTAAGTGAAATCGAAAGATTATTCGTCCCTGTTAGGGATTTTGTTGCCTCCGCTAAGGTTCTAGCACGTAAGAGAGCGGCTGTTTCTAAATTTGGTTGTGTGGCTTGCCATTGAACTTCGCGGACGGCTAGTCGGTAGCGGTCGGTAGCGGCTAAAGTGATGGTGTCGTGGTTGATTTCCACATGAATGCCGGTAAGGGTTGGAAGTGAATCATCTCGCCCTGCAGCAATAGCCACTTGAGCTACCGCGGTCGCAAAAATATCGCTGGAAATTATCCCAGTAGTCTCCGGATTCTCTGGCAGTGTTGGGTAGTCATTTAATGAAAGTGTTGGAAGTGTAAATTTCGCTGTTCCTGATGTGACCAGAACTCTTGATCCATCTAATTGAACTACGACAACTTTATTTGGAAGGCTTCTAATAATTTCGGCTAGGAGTTTTCCTGGTACAAGCACTTTTCCGGTTTGGTTGACCTCGGCTGAAAAGTGCACTTTGCTAGATGTCTCTAAATCTGAACCTGAAAGGAATACTTGATCTTCTTCCACATTAATGACGATTCCAAGTAACGCCGTCATTATTGGTCGGTTAGAGAGACTTCTGGAAACCCAATTAACCGCATCAGTCAAGGTTTGTTGCTCGACGGTAAATTTCACGCCGCACCTCTCGTCACATGTAGTAGCTCGTTAACCTCAAACCGAGGTGCCTGTCCTTTAAAGTCTTTCATAAAGTTCTCCACCCTCAACCTTTAAATAGTTATATATAGTCGTAGTAACCAGAGTTATTGCTTGTGGATAAAAGGTGAAATCCCTCACCACCAGCGCGTTTCCCTTTCAGTAACCTGTTGATAACCTTCCTTCTTCTGGGGATTGTGGGGGCCATCAAACTCAATTCCTAAACATGTTGCTTTTATTGAGGGAAAAACCTTCGTTCTACCCACATAAAATGCCAGTTCATCCACAGTTATCCACAATTTATACACACCCTGGGGGTAAATACCCGCAAATAGGACATTACCAGCAAATCACCCATTTTTAGCCTGCTGTTTAATCCGGTTCGTGAGTTCTGTGACCTGGTTGTAGATAGATCGGCGTTCGGCCATTAATTGCCGAATTTTTCTATCGGCATGCATAACGGTTGTGTGGTCTCGCCCTCCAAAAAGCTGTCCGATTTTGGGAAGCGAAAGTTCGGTGAGTTCGCGACACAGATACATCGCGATCTGTCGTGCATTTACCAAAACCCTAGAACGCGAGGTCCCACAAAGATCATCTAGTGTCAAACTAAAATACGCAGCCGTTTGGGCCATGATCGTCGCGCTAGTTATCTCTAAAGAGGACTCACTAGGAATTAGATCTTTTAAAACAATTTCAGCCAGACTTAAATCAACGCCTTGTCGGTTCAAGCTAGCAAAGGCCGTAACACGTATTAAGGCACCTTCGAGCTCTCGAATGTTTGTGGAGATTTTACTAGCGATATATTCAAGGACGTCGTCAGGTGCATTGAGTTTATCTTGCGCCGCCTTCTTACGAAGGATAGCGATACGGGTTTCTAGTTCTGGGGGTTGGATGTCGGTAATTAACCCCCATTCAAAACGAGACCGGAGGCGATCTTCTAATGTCGTAAGTTGTTTGGGAGGTCGGTCACTGGAAATAACGATTTGTTTATTTGCGTTATATAGCGTGTTAAAAGTGTGAAAAAACTCTTCCTGGGTGCGTTCTTTGTTCTCTAAAAACTGAATATCGTCAACTAGTAAAACATCAAGATCGCGATATCGTCGCTGGAACACAGAGGCTTTATCGTCGCGGATTGAGTTTATAAAATCATTTGTGAACTCTTCGCTGGATACATACCTAACCCGCACTCCTCCGTAAAGCTCTTTAGTGTAAGCACCAATCGCGTGAAGTAGGTGGGTTTTACCTAGGCCAGATTCGCCATAAATAAAGAGCGGGTTGTAGGCCTTTGCTGGAGCTTCAGCCACAGCGACTGCGGCAGCATGGGCAAATCGATTAGAGGCGCCAATAACAAATGTTTCAAATACATACCTAGGGTTAAGTTGGGAAACTTCATTGCTTTTCTTTGCGACTCGATCATCGCGTCCTGTTCCAACTTTCGGAGCGATAAATTCAATCTCAATTTCAGGCTGCGGTGGGCTAGGTAACTCAAGTCCCTCATCTATTGTGACGGCGATATTTGTTTTCTCGCCAAGTTCACGAGAGAGAACTTCACTCACAATACTTCGAAGGCGCGTCTCTAGAACATCTTTAGCGAAAGCGTTCGGGGCGGCCACAAGGAGGTTGGTGACTCCATTGCCCTTTAGCAGGCCCAAAGGCTTAGTTAGCGAGAGAAAGGCCCTATGTTGGGGAGTGTCGATTTCTATATCTTTAATGACCCTGATCCATAGTTCAGCGAGGTCGTTCTCAACTAAGGTCATAAACCTGCCCTCTCGAGAATAATCCACAAAGTTATCCACAGGCTGTGGTCTAAACCAAAGGTTGAGGCTCAAGTGCCCTGCGGTAAGGATGAAAAAGTAGAGGGATTGGGCAATAAAAGCAAGTAGTTATCCACAATTCCACCTTTTAATAGGGGTAGAACCTCATCCCCGGCGACTCGGTTTGACCCTTTTATCCCCAGACCTCTACCGTTACCTCCTCAATACCCATTAATCGAAGTCTAAGAATTTTCAAGGAGTCCTCATGACCAAGCGCACT
The DNA here is from genome assembly GCA_038244965.1 of Candidatus Nanopelagicales bacterium. Classification (GTDB taxonomy): domain Bacteria; phylum Actinomycetota; class Actinomycetes; order Nanopelagicales; family Nanopelagicaceae; genus QYPT01. Next base: position 40,072 of record JBBRSY010000003.1, read on the forward strand.
TTCCAGCCGAACGTACGCCGGCGAGCGAAGAAACATGGTTTCCGCGCTCGTATGGCCACTCGAGCCGGTCGCGCTGTCCTTTCGGCTCGCCGTGCAAAAGGTCGCGCACGCCTTTCCGCGTAACCACCACTCGTGCTACCACGTCATGCACGGCTCACATCTGCGAATAACTTCGCGCGGACTACAAAAAGCGGTTTTCGTGTGTCGAGTAAGTTTCTAGTTGTCTACCTATATCCGACAATGACCGACGTACCTGCCCAGGCGGGCTTAATCATCAACAAAAGTGTAGGCGGCTCTGTCATTCGCCATAAAATGGCGCGTCAAATCCGGCATTCAATTAAGGATCATCTCGATTTACTTCCGCCAGGTGCCCATATTGTGGTCCGAGCTTTGCCCGGTTGCGCGGGGCAAGATCTGAAAAGAGACTTAACTTCACTACTACCAAAAGTCCTTGGAAAAGCGAAGGCGAACCGATGAGAGTTTTGGCGGTTGCATTAATTAAGTTCTATCAAAAATGGATCTCTCCCATGTTTCCACCGCGCTGTAAATATTATCCATCCTGTTCTTCGTACGCTGCGACCGCAGTTTCTATTTATGGACTTAAAGGTGTAGCGATGGCCAGTTGGCGATTGGTGCGATGTAACCCTTGGTCACAGGGTGGGGTCGATTACGTCCCAGAGAAAGGGAAGAAAACAGGATCACAAACAATAGTTGAATCACATATGAGCGAGGAAATTTCGCAATGAGTTCTATCTTAAAACCCTTATATATCGCGGTTTCTTGGGTCATTGTCTCCATCCATAAATTGGTCTCTCCCATGTTTGGTGCCGATAGCGGCCTGTCGTGGGCGCTGTCTATAATTGGATTGGTAATTCTAATTCGGGTTCTTCTCATCCCTTTATTTGTGAAACAAATTAAAAGTCAGCGCGCACTTACCGCACTCCAACCACATTTAAAAGAGATCCAAAAAAAGCATAAGGATGACAGACAGAAGCAATCTGAGGAGATGATGAAGCTCTATAAAGAGCACAAGACAAATCCGCTCGCTTCATGTTTTCCTATTTTAGCTCAAGCACCAATCTTCTTTGCCCTCTTTACTGTTTTAAACGGGATTGGCAAAAAACCACCAGTAGCGCACGGAGTGCTTACCCAGGCCGACGTCGTGAACGCAGCTCATGCAACAATATTCGGCGCTCCAATTTCTGCGACATTTTTAGGTTCGACAAGCGGGGCCGTGAAACTTGTAACAATTATTTTGATTGTCTTTATGTCGGCGACTACCTTCACAACACAGAGGCAGCTGATGGTAAAAGGCATGCCAAAAATGGACTCAAGTAATAACATGATGTTGCAACAGCAAAAAATTATGTTGTATGCATTCCCGGTAATTTTTGCAATTTCGGGCGTGAACTTTCCAATAGGTGTTCTTATTTATTGGTCGACCACAAACCTTTGGACCTGGGGCCAACAGTTCTATGTCATTAAGCGAAACCCAACTCCTGGGTCACCGGCCTACATTGAATTGCAGGCCAAAAAGGCTAGAAAGATCGGCGGACCTGTGCCCGAGGTAACGCAGCCTGAAATCGCTCCTGTGGTCGAGGAGATCAAGGGCCAGCGCCAGCAACCTAAAAAGAAGCCCAAAAAGAAATCAAAGTAGGACAAAACGGTTTAAAACAGAAGAAACCCGACAAAAGGGTTATAATAGAAGTGTAAGGAGTGGGTATGATTGATGTAGATAAGGCAGATGAACCTTCCAAGGTGACAAAACTGGAGGAAGAGGGCGATATAGCCGCGGATTATTTAGAGGGTTTATTGGATATCACAGACCTTGACGGGGATATTGATATCGACGTTGAGAATGACCGTGCCGCGTTAGCCATTGTTGGCGGCAAACTTGGCCATCTCGTCGGTCGAGAGGGTGAAGTCCTTGATGCCATTCAGGAACTCACTCGACTTGCTGTGCAGACCTCAACCGGGGATCGCAGTCGCCTCATGCTAGATATTGATGGGTACCGTGCTGGCCGGAAGGAAGAACTCCGAAAGATTGCTAAAGAGAGCGCCGAGGAAGTCATATCCTCTAAAAGTTCACTCAAACTTGCCCCTATGAACGCTTTCGAGCGAAAAATCATCCACGACGCTATTCAGGATTTGGGGTTGACGAGCGAGTCTGAGGGCGAAGACCCGGCTCGCTCAGTCGTAATCTTCCCTAACTAGCCTTGACCTCCGTCCCGGTTTCACGTGAAACCCTGATCACCCGTTATTTTCCGGCGCGAGAGGTCGAAATACGACAGTTTGCGGATTTCCTCCTATCTGCTGGCATAGAGAGAGGGCTGATCGGTCCACGAGAGGGTGAGATAATTTGGGAACGTCACATTTTTAACTCCCTTCCCGTAATTTCGTTACTACCGCAGGGTTCCTCTCTCATTGACGTTGGATCTGGCGCAGGCCTGCCCGGCATTCCGATTGCACTAGCGCGCCCCGATCTGCAGGTAACACTTGTCGAGCCCCTTCAACGGAGGGTCGATTTTTTACGCGAGGCGGTGGATGGCCTAAATATCACTGTCCTACGGGGTAGAGCGCAAGACTTCACAGTGAAAGCAGATTTCGTTACCGCTCGGGCCGTGGCCCCCTTAGAAAAATTGAGAAGCATGAGCTGGCACTTGATTAAGAAGGGCGGGAGTCTGTTGGCAATTAAAGGTGAGAGTGCCAGGCAGGAAGTCGCCACCGTTAAGGGCGCCTATCTTCATGAGATATCCCTGGAAGGACTTCCCATAGGTCGAGTCATCTCGCTACAAAAGACTGGTTAACTAGTGTCCGTGACGGATTCACGTGAAACACCCAATTCAAGCCGAATCGTCATCGGTGTGCGTCGCCTCAAAGAGGCGATGGCCAAACCTTCACACGTGAGAATATTTTCAGTCTCAAATCAGAAAGGGGGCGTTGGTAAGACCACAACGGCGGTAAATATTGCTGCATCGTTGGCTATGGGCGGTCTTCGCACCCTTGTGATTGACCTAGACCCCCAAGGAAATGCCAGTACTGCCCTTGGGGTAGAGCATCAGAACAATGCAGGAATTTATGAAGTCCTCATGGGCAGCGCTTCCATTGGATCTGTTGTACAAAAAGTCGCTGGATTTCCCCATCTTGAGTGCATATCTTCTAACACCGCCCTGGCTCAGGCCGAGATCAATCTAGTCTCCATGGTTGCCCGCGAATTAAGACTAAAGGAAGCTATTGATGAACTTGTCTTTGCCCGCAAGCAGGCAGGAATTGGTTATGACTACATCCTTATTGATTGCCCTCCCAGTTTGGGATTGCTCACTATTAATGCCCTCGCAGCAGCGCAGGAATTACTGATTCCTATTCAGTGTGAGTATTACGCCCTTGAGGGCTTAACTCAATTATTGGAAACGTATTCGATTGTGAGGAAAAGATTAAATGCAGACCTCAAACTCACGACGATAGTTTTAACGATGTTTGACGGTAGAACACGTTTAGCAAATGACGTGGCAGCAAGTGTCCGCTCACATTTTCCGAAAGAACTTATAGATATTCCAATTCCACGAGCAGTAAGAATTTCAGAGGCTCCCTCTTATGGGCAGACAGTAATGACGTATGACCCGATATCTCCGGGTGCATTCGCCTACATGCAAATCGCAAAGGAAATTTCAGAGCGCGGAAAGCCCTTCGACTCCAATGTTGTAAATATTAATTACAAAAAAGGAGAAAGTGCATGAGTCTCAAACGTGGCGGTCTCGGTACCAATCTCGATGCGCTGATTCCAACTTCGTTGACCCTTGATGGCCAAGAAATCGCAAAACAAAATGAAGTGTCAATTGATTTGATTTTACCAAACCCCAGGCAGCCCAGAATCATCTTTGATGAAGACGCACTTCGCGAATTAACTGCATCAATTAAAGAAGTAGGTTTACTGCAACCGCCTGTAGTTCGAGAAACATCAAACGGACATTATGAATTGATAATGGGGGAGCGCCGTTTTCGAGCTGCGAAGGCAGCGGGCCTGATATCGATCCCAGTAATTATTCGTCAGACAAATGACGACGAACTTTTACGTGATGCCCTAATTGAAAACATTCATCGCAGTCAATTGAATGCATTAGAAGAGGCCGCGGCCTACACTGAACTACTTAATGATTTTAACTGCACGCACGAAGAATTGGCTCAAAAGCTTGGAAAATCTCGATCGCATATTTCCAACACAATGCGGCTTCTTAATTTACCGACCTCTGTTCAGCGCAAAGTCGCAGCAGGCGTTCTTTCAGCTGGACACGCACGGGCTCTTCTAGCGATTACTGATGAAACTGAAATGGAACACCTAGCAAATCGAATTGTTGCTGAAGGTCTAAGTGTTCGCTCTATTGAAGAAATTGTCGCGGCAGGAATGATAAATTCGAAGACAAAGCGCAAAAACACCACGCGCTACTCGCCACAACTCAATGAAATTGCCGAGAGACTTTCCAACTATTACGACACAAGAGTTCAGGTTCAATCAGGGCAAGCAAAAGGCAAAATCGTTATCGAGTTTTCTGGAGTAGATGATTTAGCGCGAATACTTAAGTTGCTCGAGAAGTAAAACTAATCTGTAATTTCAAATCCACTACTTCTGCGCGCGATCTCCTGTTTTACCACCCCACCTAGAGCCTTAACTCCTTCACGAATTCTTTCAGGGGTTGGGTGGCAGTAAGACAATCGCATTGCCCAACTACCAAATCCGTCCGCGTAGAAGGCTGTTCCTGGAACGTAAGCGACTTTGGCAACGATGGCTTTCGGCATCATGAGCTTTGTGTCGATCTCAGGCGGGAGATTCACCCAAACATAAAAACCACCACCGGGCTTTGTCCACGTCGCGGATGCGGGGAAGTGCTGTTCGAGAGATTCCAACATTGCATCTCGTCGCACCTTGTACAACTCGACAAAGGAAGCAATCTGGTCTCGCCAGGGCTGATCTGCCAAATAATTTGAGATGGTCATCTGTGTGAAGTTGGAAGGGCAGAGAATTGAGGATTCGCTGGCAACTACCAATTTCTCTTTAAGTGAAGGAGGGACTAGTGCCCACCCCACTCGAAGCCCGGCGGCAATTGTTTTGGAGAATGAACCCAAGTAAATAACATTCTCGCTATCTTCAGCCCGCATTGCATTTGGTGACGGGCGATCAAAACCCAACAATCCATAGGGGTTATCTTCTACAACAAAAATACTTTCCTCACGGCAGATATCCAGGATCTCTGTCCGGCGATCTGCCGGTAGCAGTACGCCGGTAGGATTTTGGTAGTTAGGAATCAAGTACAAGAACTTTATTTTGCGCCCCGCCGCACGAACCGTGGCGATCGCTTCTCGCAGCGCGCTCGGGATGAGACCTTGCTCATCTAAGGAGACATGAACGACTTGCGCTTCGTACTGTCTAAATGTTCCGAGGGCGCCTACATAGGAAGGCGCTTCGACCAGCACGACATCACCGGGATCGATGAAGATTCGCGAGATCAGATCAAGGGCTTGTTGTGATCCTGTAGTAACGATGACGTCATCGGGATTGGCCCGGATTCCTTCCAGTGCCATGACATCACATATTTGCTCGCGCAGTTTTGGATGGCCCTGCCCACTGCCATACTGCAAAGCTTCGGCACCATTGGTCAAAATAAGTTGATTGACAACCGATGCCATCATTTCCATAGGCAGGGCAGATAAGTTGGGCATGCCACCAGCAAGGGAAACGATCTCAGGACGTGAGGCGACAGCGAAGAGTGAGCGGATCTCACTGGCCTGCATCCCGGCCGCCCGGGCCGCGAAGCGCTCTTCTAAATTCTGAGGCTCTCCCGTTTGATGGCGCGCAATAATATTGGACATTTGCGAAGTCTCCCACACCCTCACGCCTAGATGGCTACCTAGTTTCGAAGACCAGCCTTCTGAAGATCTGAAATACGCAAGGTCCCAGTTTTTGCGTCATCTTCAGAGGCCAGGTAGAGCCTCTGAATTGCGACGACAATCGCCTCAGCTATTACGTCACGAAAATCAGGTCTAGCCAAGCGTTCGGCATCGCCCGGGTTGGATAAATAACCAATATCTATCCGAACGGTGGGTGATTTCGTTAGACGCAGGAGATCCCACGTTTTAGGGTGGGACCGGCAGTTGAGCAAATCCGTTCGTGCACAAATCTCTCGTTGAACGAGGGAGGCAAAGCGCTCACCCACCACGGAATGAATTCCATGTGCTTGCGCCCCGTAGTAGTACGTGGCCACTCCATGGGCTCGTTCATTCTCGTAGACATCTACATGGAAAGAAACGATTAAATCTGCGCTAGTTCCATTTGTGAAAGCGATACGCTCAGTTTCGGCAGGTGAATTATTTGCACCGCGAGTGAGAAAAACACTCACCCCTAGCGCGAGTAGGCGCCCTTCCAGTCTTTGTGCGATGTCATAGACCACCTCTGACTCTTCCACGCCCTGGACTCTGATTCCGCGATCATCACCCCCGCAACTTGGGTCCAAAACAATTATTTTGTTAGTCAGAGATGGGCCGCGGTCCTTCCTTGTTGCGCTCTCGCGAAGAATTGAGGGCGCACCTCCAGAAACTGTGCGTGTGAGTCGGATCAAAGCCGTAATGGTTGCGGGTCCACACTTTCCATCAGCCGAAACACCTACGGATTTTTGAAACTCTCGCACTGCATTCTCCGTTTTACTACCAAAAACGCCATCTACCCGGCCGCAATCAAAGCCCATATCCGTGAGACGGGATTGCAAAGTGGCTACGTCATCACCGCGAAGAAGTTGAGTCGATTGCAAATAGAGTGAGCGGTCCCCCAACTTCCACTGCGCTTCCTCTAGCGCGCCAAGAGTCGCTGAGTTGACTACCCCACTGACGCTTAGACCACGCATCTGCTGGAAAGTTCTTATCGCTCGTACGACACCATCATCTACCTCCCCTGGAGTAGGTAGAAGTAACCCCAAACGATTGAGAATGTTAATAATGTGGGTCGCAACATCGCCACGTGCACCTTTGCCAACCGAGAGTTCTTCCATTACAAATTAAATAAAAGCTTCAAGCTCTCGTAAAAGGGCCGGCTTTGGCTTAGCGCCGATGATCGTCTTAACAACTTGACCATTGACAAAGACATTGAGTGTCGGGATAGATGTAATCCCGTATTTGATGGCAATGGCTGACTCTTCGTCAGTATTAAGTTTCACGACTGTCAATTTGTCGCCGTGTTCTTTAGCGATCTCTTCGAGAATTGGTGAAACGGCGCGACATGGTCCACACCATTCGGCCCAAAAATCTACCAATACGGGCTTACTGCTCTTTAGAACAACCTCGTCAAAGGTTGATGTCGTTACTGGTTGCGATGCGCTCATTTTCTTCCCCTACTCGTATATTCCACTTCCCAACACTACTGTCGGAAATCGTGAACTGTGTGACTAGTGCCTTGTGGCCAAATGGTCACCAATATTGAGCTAATGGTGCGATAGGAATCGTTCTGCGTCGAGGGCAGCTTGACAGCCTGAGCCGGCCGCCGTGATTGCCTGCCGATAGACATGGTCGACTAAATCGCCACAGGCGAAAACGCCCTCAAGTTTTGTCCGAGTGGATCGCCCCTCGACTTCAACATATCCCTCTAAATCCACATCGATCTGGTTTATGACAAGTTCACTGCGAGGATCATGTCCGATCGCTACGAACAAGCCAGAAAACTCACGGGTAGATATTTCTCCAGTAATTGTGTTTCTTAAAGCGAGCGCTTCAACCTTATTTTCTCCAAGGACATCAGTTACTTCATGATTCCAAAGGAATTCTATTTTCGGGTTGGCGAGTGCACGCTCGGCCATTATTTTTGAGGCGCGTAAACTCTCTCGACGGTGAATGAGAACGACCTTGGTGGCAAAGCGAGTCAAAAAGGTTGCTTCTTCGATGGCCGAGTCACCACCACCGACAACGGCGATCACTTGATTGCGGAAGAAGAAGCCATCACAAGTTGCGCACCAAGAAACTCCTCTGCCGGAAAGTCGCTTCTCGTTTGGAATACCAATTTCACGAAATGCCGAACCCATGGCCAAAATAACCGAGCGAGCCTTAATGAAGTTTCCCGAACCATCCTTCAAAGTTTTTACAGGACCGGATAACTCCATTTCGACAATATCATCGGTGACCAAAGTTGCTCCGAACCGCAAAGCTTGTTTGCGCATTGAATCCATTAGATCAGGACCCATAACACCGTCTGTAAATCCTGGGAAATTCTCTACCTCTGTTGTGTTCATGAGCGCGCCGCCGGCGGTGACGGAGCCTTCATAGATAAGCGGCGACAATTGAGCGCGTGCGGCATAGATTGCGGCGGTGTACCCGGCCGGTCCTGACCCGACAATTACCAAATCTTGGATTTTCTCTGTGGACGGCATAGTTCCATGATAACCCAACTCCGAAGCGGATTATTCCCCGCCCAATGATTTACGGCGGAATCTGGTGAACTGAGTCTTTATAAGTTCGCTGGAGATTGAGATCTCTGCAACACCAATGCAACGGGCCACAACAAAATACCCGGCTAATCCCAGAATCATAATTAACACGAGTTTGCCTAATCTGATTAGTGCGCCCGTATCGGCGTCGGTCCAATCGAAGTATTGAGATATTGCAAAGAGTGGCAACATTGCGGTCAACGATGCTGCTAGCAGACGAGCATGTTGCCCCGAAAAGTCTTTAATGCGAATGCGACTGGTATGACGGTCCAAGAGCGAGAGAGTGTAAAACAGACCTAGGAGATAACTTATAGAGAAGGCAATACCTAATCCAACGGTAACCCATCTGCTTGGGAGCAAGACTAAAGATAAATAGGATAAAGCAACGGCAATTACATTTATCAGTAATATAGATAGAACTTGAGTCCTAGTATCCTCGAATGCGTTGAAACCGCGAATTAAGATTATGTTGATGCTAAACGCAACCAGGCCCAGACCAAAAGCCGCAAGAACCTGTCCGACATAAATCGAGTCCGCCTTGCTCAGTCCAACGTATAGGACGCGAGTGATGAGTGGTCCAAATAACATAAACGCGACCGCAGATGGAATGGTTACAACTCCTACCATTTTTATGGCTCGAATTAGCTGGCTTCGCACATCCTCACGACGCTTTTCGATCGCTAATTTAGATAAGTGAGGAAGTAGTGCCGTCACGATTGAAATGGTGACAATGGAGTAGGGCAACATCATTATTAGGTATGCGTTTCCGAAAGGCGTGTAACCAACCCCTGTAATCACGCCCTCTTTGGCGGTACGCACAGCAGCACTCGTTGAAACATTAACAGTGACAAGGTACCCAAGTTGGGAAATTAGGACATAAACAAGGGTCCAACCAGCAAGAGAAAATGATTTACCGAGTCCACTCAAGCCGAACTTTGGCCGGAGGCTTATCCCAGTGCGTTTCACGACAGGAATAAGGATGAGTGCTTGAACCACAACACCCAGAGTGGTTCCCCATCCTAGGAATTGCGTCTGTGCGGATGAAATATGTTTCGTAGAAAGGTGCGGAGCGTTCATTAATAATGTCACGAAAACTGCAATCACAATCAGGTTATTGACAATAGGTGCCCACATTAACGGAGCAAATGATCCGCGAGCGTTTGCTACCTGCCCTAACATGGTAAATAGCCCAAGAAAGAAAACCTGAGGCAGGCAGTAGCGGGTAAACGCAACTGCCAGGTGATACTCACTTTCGAACCCTTTAGATGCAAATTCTGGAGCGTATATGCGCACAAGTATCGGTGCAAATATTATTCCAATTATCACGAGCACGAGGAGCACCGCACTTACGGTGGTAACTAATTTGGATGCAAAGGCGTGCCCGCCATCAGAGTCACTAAAGGAGCGAATCAATTGTGGGACAAAGATGGCAGTCAGCGCGCCGCCAATAAGTAGGTTGTAAAGAATGTTTGGCATTGTGTTGGCAACGTTGTACGTGTCGGCAAGGAGGGCGGTGCCCAATACTGCGGCAGCCAAGATATTGCGGATGAATCCGGTGATCCGAGAGATGATAGTTCCAGCTGCCATTACGCCAGAGGCATGGAGAAGTTCATTGGGCTTCATCTTCTAGACCGTCTCATTCTACGAACACTCTGCGCAATTGCCGCCAAAAAAAGCAGTATGGCTGCTCCAGTGGTGAACCAGACCACGGCTGGACTAATGACGGAAACACTGAGAGTTAGGATTACCGAATCGCCAAGTGGTTTACCTTGCGAATTCCGAAACTCAGCGAGCACAGCGGTAGAGCCAGGTGCGATGACTGTAAATGGAATAGAAATTTGTGTTTTTGAATTAGCTGATAATGAAAGCGTCTCTGGTCCGCCGGCTTTTATCCGAGAATTGAGTGGAGTTAATTGAAGAGTAACTTTAATGGTCTGCGCAAAATCATTAACCAACGTAATTGGCACGCGCTCGTGTTCTGAGGTAAATCGGTATTTTCCAGGAACAATCCGCAATTTATGGTTTGCCGCGGTCATGGCTAGATCGGCGTTATTGGCAAAGAATAGTTGCTCTTTAGAGGTAGAGCCTGAAGCTAGGAGGAAGGCCATTTTTGAGCGTAGATCATCTAGTTGTTGCGCGGGTACAACAGTCGTTAGCAGTGCTAATGCACGGCGATTGAATGTGTACGAGCGGATGGCTTCGACGATTACTTTTGTGCCTTTTGAGTTCCACTTCGCTCGACGGTCGATGAGAATCTCTCGACCGAGCACTAACTCAAGTTTGGTCTTGCTCGAGTCGTAGTAGTAATTGAGTTCGCTTGGCGCGAGTCGTTTTGCGAGGGATAGTTCTGGGTGTCCATAAGGGATTGCTACGATTTTGTCGTCGGCACTTGCCAACTTCAATTCGTCCAGCCAATTTTTAGCAGAGGTATCCTTCACGGCGAGAGTAGAAATCTCATCAATGAGAGCTGCATCTATAAACCAGATGCGTGGCTTGGGTGGCGGTACAAACACGAGCTGGCCCAAAACTCCCGTTGGCAGTAACGAAGCACTCAGCTCATTGTTGATGAATATGCCGAGCAGGTCAGAATGTGGGGAGTCTAATAGAATTATTTTCGAATCGGCTGCCTGTGCGGGCGCGGGAAAAATTGCTATTGCAACGAGCACCAGGAGTACGGTGGCGAATCTTCTTTTCATATTTGAAGGTCCCCAGTGCGCGCAATGAGCTTTTTCTCATCTGGGTATGCCAGCCTTTCAATGATTTCGCCTAAGGGAAACCACGCAACTTCGTCTACCTCAGTCACCTGAGGGGCGAGAACTCCTCCGACTTCGCGGAAGAGATAGTGGTGGACGGTCTTATGAATTCTCTTTCCGCCGGCCATAAACCAGAAGTCAATAATCCCAAGAGACCGAGATATTTGGCTCTGGATTCCGGTCTCTTCCATAACTTCTCGAAGAGCGGCCTCCTCTGGCGTTTCCCCTATTTCGATATGCCCTTTGGGAAGAGACCACAGCAGTCGAGTGCGCGCCGTGTCCTTCTGGTCGATGCGTCCGATCAACAAACCGTGAGTGCCATTGAAGTCGATCACCAACCCTCCCGCGCTTACTTCATCTACGCGTTTGGCGAAGGCGGCCCGATCATTCTTTGGGACAGACTTGCGTGAGGGGGGTGTAGCTACCGTCAAATCTTGAGATTGGGGGGCGCGATTGGCGGAGCGTTTGCGCCGCCTCCTCTTTTTCGTACCTTCGCTGCCCGCACCAGGTGCAGGGATCATGGGGGAAGCGTACTGCCCTAGCCTTACCCATTATGAAGAGAGCCTTGGGTGCCGCGGGAGAACTTGCGATCAAATCTCTCATTGACCGCGCCCCGCTGGCTAGTTCTTTGGCCGATGCCTACAAAAATGCTGGATTTCGTCTGGCACTCGTTGGTGGCTCCGTGCGGGATGCAATCTTGGGACGGCTTAGCAATGATTTGGATTTCACCACCAATGCCGCACCTCAGATATCAAAGAAGATCTTAAGTAATTGGGCTGAGAACGTATGGGAGACAGGAATTGCTTTTGGCACCGTCGTGGCCAGGCGCGGAGAAACAACAGTCGAGGTAACGACCTATCGAAGCGAAAACTACGAAGCCGACAGTCGAAAACCAACGGTTGAGTATGGTGATTCATTAGAAGGAGATCTATCTCGTCGTGATTTCACGATCAACGCTATGGCACTTGAGTTAACGCAGGGTGCCCCCATATTTGTTGATCCACATAACGGTTTACGAGACCTGGCAAATCGAGTTCTTAAAACGCCAAGTAGCGCTGTGCAATCTTTCTCTGATGATCCATTGAGAATGCTGCGTGCGGCAAGATTCGCGAGCCAACTTGGCTTCACAGTTGATGACGAGGTGCTTCAAGGGATGCGTGACATGGCAGGAAGAATTTCAATAATCTCCGCCGAGCGAATTCGCGATGAGCTTGTGAAGCTTTTGATGTCAGAGATACCGCGTAAAGGAATTACGATGTTGGTGGACGTTGGTCTGGCAGATATTGTTTTACCTGAGATCCCAAAATTGAAACTGGAAATCGATGAGCACCATCACCACAAAGATGTGTATGAGCATTCTCTAACAGTGCTCGAGCAAGCAATCTCGCTAGAGGATCGCCTTGACGGGCCAAATCTCGTGATCAGGTTAGCTTCCCTTTTGCATGATATTGGTAAGCCAAAGACCCGAAGCTTAATTCCAGGTGGGGGAGTCTCTTTCCACCATCATGAAGTTGTTGGCGCGCGACTGGCGCGAGAACGTTTAAGGAAACTGCGATTTGATGGAGAGACTATTGAGGCAGTTGAAAAACTTATTGCTCTTCATCTTCGATTTCACGGCTATGGTCAAGGTGAATGGACCGATTCGGCAGTTAGACGATATGTGCGAGATGCAGGCCCTCTACTGAAGCATCTGCATGTCTTGACGCGAGCCGACTGCACCACTAGAAATAAGCGTAAGGCAGACGCATTGGCTACGACCTACAAAAATCTGGAAGAGCGGATAGAAGTACTAATGGAGGAGGAGGAGTTATCTAAAATTCGTCCAGATCTCGATGGTGCGCAAGTTATGGCGTTACTGAATATCAAACCTTCTGCAACTGTCGGCAAAGCCCTTGATTTTCTCCTTGAACTACGTCTGGACAGAGGGCCATTAGGAATCGATGCAGCAGCGGCAGAACTTATGAAATGGTGGGAAGGCCAGCATTGAATTTGGCCCGGGGTAGAACAAACGTTAACGCCAGTAAATAAACAAGAGCGATTGAAATGGGAACCAGTGGCTCCTTGCCCGATGTAGGGAGTATTAGTGCTGCCAGAACTGCGCCCAAAACGATTGCCCCATTAACCAATACGTCGTAAACAGCGAAGACCCTTCCCCGGTAAATATCAGCTATTTTCGCCTGTACTAGCGCGTCGTTGGTGATTTTAAGGCTCTGCCCAAAGAAACTGACGAAAAAGGAAGCCAGGAAAAGAGTCAAAGGAGTAGCGGATATCGCCAGAAAAAGGGGTGAGAACGCGCTACCAGCCATCATAAATCGCATCCATGTGTGACGCCCAACTCGGGCAACTCCTGTGGGCGCGATCAATGCTCCGCAAGTAATCCCGATACCGGCAATAGATAGTGCAATTGCTAGTCCCGATAGTCCAGCCTGTGGTTTGGATGAAGGATGAAATGAATTGCGCTCGAGTAGAAGTGCAACCAACACAAGGGCAGTAAGGCCGCCACGTTGTATTGCGGTTGCAAAAATCCCTCGCACGGCATCGGCATGCTGAAGCAGGTAACTGAAGCCTTGGCGCATTTCAATTAGGCCCTCCACAAAACTCGCTTTCACCTTTTCATGATCAAGAGGGCCGATTTCTTTGCGTTTGAGACGAAGGGTTAATGTGGCAGCGATAAAGTATCCAATTGCAGCAAACAGGATCACCGAGGCGTCAGAATGATTAGCATTGTGCATCGTGTCCAGAATCTTGCGAAGACCAAGGCCGATTCCTCCACCTAATACGACCAATAGCGAGCCACCCGTTACGGCTAATGCATTGGCGGTTATGAGCGATTTCGAATCAACCATCAACGGTAAACCTGCAGATAATCCGGCAAGGATTAATCGATTGATTCCAAATGTGATAAGAACAGCAACGGTGAGTTCAACCCCGGTTCTCCCATGAAAGACCAAGAAAGCAACAACAAGCAGATCAATAGCTCGAATAAGATTTGCCACAAAAACGGCTCGTTGCCGCGATATCCGATCGAGGATAGTACCGACGAAAGGGCCGACAAGTGAATAGGGCAGAAGCACAACCGCAAAGGCAAGGGCCGCCCCAAGCCCGCTCGCTTGACGCTCAGGGGAGAAAAGGACAAAGGAGGCAAGGGCGCTCTGAAATATTCCATCGACACCCTGTCCAGCCCAGCGAAGTATTAATAATCTTGCGAGCCTCGGGTGGCGAACTAGTCCCAGAAAACTCAGAGGTTGCACATTGCAAGAGTAGTTTCTTTAACTTCAATAGTCTCGTTACTCTTATCGCTATGAATTCGCAGCGGGCCTACGTTGACTACACGTTGGACAAACGTGCAACGTTAATGGCGCTCTACCGCGGCAAGGTGGACGCTTGTGATGCGGATCCTTATTTATTGAAGGCTGCTAAATTCCACGGATCCCCAGCAAATCGGGCCTGCCCTGTGTGCAAGAAGAAATCATTGGTTGAACTCCAGTACACCTTCGGCGACCAACTTGGCCAATATTCCGGAAGAATCAAGTCCCACAAAGAACTTCTAGAAATGGAGCTGGAGTTCGGAGAATTTAGGGTTTACGTGGTTGAAGTCTGCCGAGAGTGCTCATGGAACCACCTATGCGCCTCCTTTGTCCTAGGCGACGGCATTACAAGAAAGGCGCCGAGGCGGGCGCGGACGTTAGAAGATGAAGATTGGGTTAGGCGGTAACCTTCACGAGTGATACGCAAAATCCTCGCCCGGTCGGCGGTTTTCATTATGGGCCTAAGCTTTATCGCAGTCGGCGGCCTCTTTATATACGCGTATTTTACGGTGAGTATTCCCAACCCAAAGGCGTATGTAAATAGCCAATCCACCGTCATTGAATACTCCAATGGGGTCGAGATCGGCAGGTTGGGCGCTCAAAATCGCACGAGTGTCCCTTTAGCAAACATCCCGCTCAATGTGCGAAGAGCCGTACTTGCGGCTGAAGACAGGAATTTTTACTCAGAGCACGCCTTCAGTGTCACTGGGATTGGTCGTGCCGTGCTCAATAATCTGCGCGGCGGCGCGTTGCAAGGCGGTTCCACCATCACCCAGCAGTATGCAAAGACAGCTTTTTTAACCCCGGATCGTAAGATTGCGCGCAAGATAAAGGAACTTGTCATTGCGATCAAACTCGAACAACAACTTTCCAAGGATCAAATTTTGGAGAACTATCTAAATACCATCTATTTTGGACGCGGCTCATACGGTGTGGAGACGGCATCGCAACAATATTTCCATCGTGATGTAAGCGAGTTGACCCTTGCTCAAGCAGCCGTAATCGCCAGCATTTTGCGCTCTCCGGGTTATTACGACCCTTCTTATTCGGAGGCGAATAACCAACGCCTTCATGCTCGTTTTTCCTACGTAATAAATGGAATGGTAATCGCGAAGTGGATTACGCGAGAGGAAGCTGCCAAAGTCAAATTCCCATCTGTTAGCGCGCGTGTGACATCGGGTTCGCTTTCTGGTCCTAAGGGTTATATTATTGCGCTGGCACAGAAAGAATTGAATGCGCTCGGCTTCACCGATGAACAATTGTTGGTAGGCGGCTTGGTGGTTAAGACAACGCTTATTCAGAAAGCACAACAATCCGCCGTTGACGCGGTGAAGAAACAGACACCTAAAAAAGCGCCAAGCAATTTACATGTCGGTTTGGTTGCGATACGACCAGGCACTGGTGAAATTATCGCTCTCTATGGCGGGAAAGATTACCTCGTTCGACAGTTAAGTGATGCGACACAGTCGATCGCATTGGCTGGATCCACTTTTAAACCCTTTGCACTAATTGCGGCGCTGGAGAAAGGAATTCCACTCACGTCTATGTGGGATGGAAGTTCTCCGCAACTTTTTGATGATCTAGGAAAGCCCTACCCTGTTTCCAATTATGGAAATGAACAGTTTCCAAAGGTATCTTTGCTCAAAGCGACTGCACATTCGGTAAATACTGTCTTTGTCCCATTGGGAATTAATGTCGGTCCAAATGCTGTCGTTGATGCCGCTCGCCGCGCCGGAATCCCCCAAAATGTTGCAATGATGCCAACGCCTTCTGTGGTGTTGGGAGTTGCCAGCCCCCACGTGATTGATGTTGCCTCCGCCTTTGCAACCTTCGCGGCGCAGGGCATCTATGCGAAACCGTTTCTTGTTAATCAAGTACTCGGGTCGAATAAAGGTGTGCTTTACCAGGCTAAGCCGCAAGGCCAAGAGGTTTTTTCAAAGGACGTGATGGCAGATCTAACGTATGCCCTCGGTGAAGTCGTGCGAAGCGGAACTGCCACTTATGGGACCGCTGGACTGGGCCGACCTGCGGCCGGCAAAACCGGGACAAGTGAACAGAATGCCTCTGCTTGGTTTAGCGGATACACCCCTCAGCTTGCCGCCTCTGTTGCTTTTTTTAGAGAGAACGCGTCTCAATCACTCAATGGAATTGGTGGATTGAACTCTGTCACCGGGGGTACCTTCCCGGCGAAGGTATGGACGGCATTCATGAAAGGCGCCTTGCTGGGTCAACCCAAATTGGCCTTTCCTGCTCCGGTACATATTGGCGGAATTGCTCCCACACCGATGTCCTCCTCCCTTCAAACGCCAACGCCCATACCAACGCCAACGCCCATCGCAACCGATACACCAACGCCCATCGCAACCGATACACCAACGCCCATCACAACCAATACGCCAACTCCAACTCCAACTCCAACTCCTTAAAATTGACAATGATTCGATCACGTTCCACGGTAAAGGTGCTCATCCTTCTAGCCGTGCTCGCCAGTGTTCTCTCGTTTGCAAAATTTGACCACTGTCGCAATTCCAATTGGGCGGCACCAGATTCATATGTGCACGCATGCTATTCCGACATACCGATTCTTTTCAGCGCTCGATCCTTAGATACCCATCAATGGGCCTATCAAGGAGGAAATAACGCGGTCGAATATCCCGTAGTTATGGGAGCGGTCATGTGGGCTACTTCTTGGGTGAGTGGCTCGCATTCACTTCGAAGTTACTTTGACCTCAATGCAATTCTTATTGCGCTCTTATTCGTCTTCTCGGTTTTCATCGTGTGGAAGATCCGACCCGAATACGCTTATTTGTCGGCTCTCTCGCCTGGTGTAATGGTCGCCCTCTACATCAATTGGGATCTTTGGGGCATTGTGACGATGTTATTGGCCATCTACTATTTCGACCGAAGAAAAGAAGGTCTAAGCGCTGCCTTACTTGCCGTCTCCATTGCTACGAAATTTTTTCCGGTATTTCTACTTCTGCCAATTATTCTTATTCTCTGGCGCCGCGAAAATGTCAGAGCAATCCTGAAGTACTTGCTCATTACAGGCGTCGTGTGGCTTGCGATTAACGCGCCCGTAATGCTGACAACACCGCAGGGATGGTGGCATTTCTACAAGTTGAATTTGGATCGCGGCTCAGATTGGGGGTCATTGTGGTACTCCCTTTCTCTTCTTGGGTTGCACCTTAAATTCCTCAATTACCTGACGGTATTGTTTCTGCTCCTCGTTCTTCTTGCGATGGTGGTCTTTCTTTTGGAAATCGAACGACCGCTATTGCTTGCGGACGTGAGTTTCATTCTTCTGGCCGCAACGCTATGTATTGGAAAGGTCTACTCGCCACAATATGTTCTCTGGTTGGTACCCCTTGCTGTCATTGCTCTTCGAGAGCGGAGCCAACTTTTCGCTTTCTGGCTCTGGCAGGTCGGAGAGGTGATTTATCATGTGGCGATTTGGCAGCACCTCGCCTTGGTCTCCGGTTCCCACTTTGGCTTGCCCGAATTCGGGTACGCGCTGGCCAGCGTGGGCAGGATCGCAACGTCGGTCTACCTCATCTTTGTTCTGGGGAGATATTGGCTCAGACCCCCATCCCCGCAGGCTCACATTCCGCAGGGCCAGTTGGCGGATTTTCTATTGGGCCAGCCGCAAGTTACCCTTAGCCTTCCCCGCCACCCGGATGGGGAGCACTAACCCTCCTGTCACGGAAATACCGTGACCGCTTTAGTCCAGAGGAGGTCGGGTTAACGCATGCGTCACTATGAATTAATGGTCATTCTTGATCCAGAACTTGAAGAACGCACGGTCACACCAAGCCTTGAGACATATCTCAAAATCATTAAAGAGAGTGGTGGCCGCGTCGACAAGCTTGATGTTTGGGGCAAGCGCCGCATGTCCTTTGAGATTACTAAGAAGTCTGAAGGCATCTACGCGGTAGTTGATATGCACTGCGAGCCAGCCGCTATTAAAGAGTTAGATCGTCAGCTCAATTTGAACGAGGCTGTTCTGCGCACAAAAGTTATACGTCCTGAATAATCACGCGACTATTTAGCGCATAATTTTCAGCGACCGCAAAACACTTAAGAGAAGAGACGAAAAATGGCTGCAGGAGATACAAACATCACCATGATCGGCAATCTTGTCGATGATCCAGAACTTCGCTTCACCCCATCAGGTGCAGCAGTAGCAAAATTCCGCGTTGCCTCTACCCCTCGGTATTTGGATAAGAATACAAACGAGTGGAAAGACGGAGATAGCCTCTTCCTCCAGTGCCAAATTTGGCGACAAGCAGCAGAAAATGTTGCAGAGTCACTAACGAAGGGAATGCGAGTCATTCTTTCCGGACGCTTGAAACAACGTTCATACGAAACAAAAGAGGGCGAAAAGCGCACAGTTTTTGAAGTAGAAGTTGATGAGGTCGGTCCATCACTGCGAAACGCAACGGCGAAGGTAACCAAGACCACTCGCCAAGGTGGCGCTAGCGGTTCATTCTCACCTCCAGCAACTGACACTTACAGCGACGATCCATGGGCTGCTGCTTCGACCTCACCTGCCAGCGGTGGATGGGCAACCACCACCAACGACGAACCACCTTTCTAAATCCACCATCCATCCATTCCTGCATTCGCAGGGCACCCGTAAAGGAGCACCACAATGGGAGCACGTAATAATAGAGCGCTCAAAGAGCCGAAGAATAAATCTGCCAAGGCTGCTGCGCTCAATAAAAAGTTCAAAAAGAAGCCATGCAGCTTCTGTCGCGACAAGGTTAGTTATATCGACTACAAAGATATTGCAACACTGCGAAAGTACATTTCAGATCGCGGAAAGATCCGCGCTCGCCGTGTCACTGGAGCATGTACCCAACATCAACGCTCGATAGCGACCGCTGTTAAGAACAGCCGTGAAGTCGCTCTCCTGCCTTACACCTCGACAGCGCGATAAGGGGATCTGAGAAAAATGAAACTAATCCTTACGCGTGAAGTCTCAGGCCTAGGCCAAGCCGGCGATGTCGTAACCGTTAAAGACGGTTTTGCTCGCAATTTCCTGCTTCCTCGTGGCAATGCCATCGCATGGTCACTCGGCGGAGAAAAGCAGATCGATGGTATTCGTCGTGCTCGCGCATCGCGCGAAGTTCGCGATCTTGATCATGCCAGAGAGATAAAAGCGACATTGGAAGGCGCAACTGTCACCGTCGCCGTAAAAGTTGGCTCAGCGGGTCGTCTATTTGGTTCTGTAACAGACAAAGATGTGGCAGCGGCAATCAAAGTTGCTACGGGGTTGGATATTGATCGACATAACCTCAAGATGACGGGGCACATAAAAAAGATCGGCACCTACGCTGTAAAAGTTTCACTTGCACATCAGGTTGTCGCCAACGTTTCCATATCGGTGGTCGCTGCTTCCTAATTGCCTATGTTTAGAACGGGTCTGCTGATTACAGCAGGCCCGTTTTATTTTTGGGTAACCAGTCCGAGCATTTTTGAGAAGTAGGGACTCGTGAATTCAGATTGCGCAAGTTCGTACTTAGCCATACCCCATGACCAGAAATCAAAATCTAGCTCAGAGACCGAACTTTGGATCGAGGCCCATAAAGTCCATCCGTACTTTCCTAGTAGCGCTTGGAGCCAAGCTCTGGCAACTTTCTCCGGGCGGTGAGTCCCATAGTAGGCATCGACGAGTTCAGCTAGCTGGTCAAGTTCTAGAAAGGATTCTGCCCAAATATTGCCTAGTTCAAAACAGGCATCGTTGTTTCCTGAATATTCATAATCGATTATCCAAATCTTCGCCCCGTCGTCAATAAAATTTCCGGGTAGAAGGTCGTTATTGCAGGGCACTTTTGGTTCCTTCAAAACATTCATGGCTTTATGCATCTGCGAAATATGATCTGCATACTTTAGATAGTTCTCAGGAAGACGGAATTTGCGCTCTTGTACGATCTTTAAGTATGACTTCTGGATGTCAAACATATCGAAATCCCTGACAAAAGGCTTGGCAGAATGCAAGGCACGGCAACTTTTGGCTATAGCTGGCAGATTTTCTGAGACATCGGCTGCAGAGTAGGTTCGACCTTCCAGATATGCGATTACGAGTAATCCTTGACCAGGAAGATAAGAATGCACCTGTGGGGCGATTCCAATTTCGGCGGCAAGTAGCGAATTACGATATTCGCTTTCACGATCAATTGAGAGAAGGGAGGAGCTATTACTGGAAATTCTCGCTACATACTTCGATTCAGGTCCCTGAACGAGCAGATTTCTATTCGTCAAACCACCCGAAAGTTCGCTGACCGATTGACGATTTTGCAAGCAAGGCACTTGATCAAAGAGAGACTTGTAAATCTCTTCTAGGGAAGTACTGGAGTCGCTCATGCGGTCAGGATACATTTGCACCCATGACCAAGTCTGCAATTCCTGAACGAGCAAAGATTGTCATTATTGGCGGAGGTGTTGGCGGCACATCAGTGGCTTACCATTTGGCCGAACTTGGCGAGAAAGATGTCATCTTGCTCGATCGCAGTGATTTGACCAGCGGGTCGACCTTTCACTCAGCCGGCCTGGTGGGGCAGTTAAGGGCGGATCCCACGCTGACGAAAATGAATATGCATTCCGTTGATCTCTATAGAAGATTGGAAGAATCACAGACACCGCCGGGTTGGAAGGAATGTGGAAGCATCAAAGTTGCTTCAACACCTGAGCGAATGGAGGAGATCCGCCGCCAGATCGGATGGGCGCGCACTTTCGGATTGGATCTGAATGAGATATCACCGAGGCAAGCCCAGGAGCTCTTCCCCCTTATGGATCTGGATGGGGTAGTTGGAGCCTGTTATATGGCCGCAGATGGCCAGGTCGATCCCTCTCAATTGGCACAAGCTCTAGCCTCTGGCGCCAGAGGCGGCGGTGTTCAAATCTTTACACACACGCGAGTACTTGGCATTTCGAGGAAACACGGACGGGTTACCCACGTTGAGACTGATAAGGGCAAGATTGAATGCGAAATCGTAGTTAATTGTGGCGGAATGTTTGCCGCCGAGATTGGGCGGATGGTGGATGTACGAATACCAATTATTCCGATGAGCCATCAATATTTAATTACCGAGAACTTTCTTCCTGCGGGTACGCCATACCTCCCCTCGCTACGCGATCCAGATCTTCTGATCTATTTTCGCCAAGAAGTAAGTGGATTGCTGATGGGTGGATATGAACGGCATTCCAAGGCGTGGACAGCAGATTACCAACATCTCGACGATATTCCCGCCGACTTCAACGGGCGATTACTACCAGAGGAGTGGGATCGATTTGAAGAAATCGCAGAGAACTCTCAAAGGCGCGTTCCAAAAATGGGCGAGGTGGGGGTTAAGAATTTCATCAATGGCCCCGAAGGCTTTACGCCAGATAATGAATTCTGTTTGGGTGAAACATCGGTGGGCGGCTTCTATGTGGCCGCTGGCTTCTGTGCACATGGTATTGCGGGGGCAGGCGGTATTGGCAAGGCTGTCGCTGAATGGGTCGCGGCGGGCGAGCCCACGATGGATCTTTGGCACATGGACATTCGCCGATTCGGAGAAGCCTACAAATCCCCGAAGTTTACACTCGAACGAGTAACTGAGAACTATGAAGAGTATTACGACATTCACTACCCTAGTGAGGAACGAAAGAGCGCTCGCCCGTTAAAGAAATCGCCTGTCTATGGGTGGCATGAAAATCACAGTGCGGTGTTTGGGGAGAAGGCGGGCTGGGAGCGCGTCAATTATTACGCCGAAAATGTGAGCGATGATGAGTTCGCTCCATATGGATGGGCCGGTAAGCATTGGTCGAGCGCGGTTAGAGTTGAGCATCTTGCGACGCGTGAAAGGGCCGGTCTCTTCGACGAATCTAGTTTCGCGAAGATTCGTGTCAAAGGCGAAAAAGCAGCGTCATTCCTTAACTTTGCGTGCGCAAATGACGTTGTCAAAGGGGTTGGTCGAACTGTTTATACGCAAGCCCTAAATTCCCGCGGTGGAATCGAATCCGACTACACCGTTACTCAAATTTCAGATCAGGAATTCATGATTGTGACAGGTACTGCATTTTTGGATCATGATAAGGAGTGGTTAGAGAAGATTCGCAGAGAGTACAACTTTCAGGTAATTATTGAGGATATCACTTCATCTCTAGCGTGCTTCGGGTTGTGGGGGCCACGCTCTCGTGAAATATTGCAGGCGGTCACCTCCTATGACATGAGCCATTCCAATTTTCCGTTCATGCACTCACGCGAAATTGTTATTGCTGGTGCAAAGGTACGCGCCACCAGAATTACATATGTGGGCGAACTTGGCTGGGAAATTTATGTTCCAATCGAGCATAGTGACGCCGTATGGAACTCATTGATTTCCGCCGGCGATGAGCATGGCATGAAGGTATGCGGCTATAGGGCGATTGAGTCACTGCGATTAGAGAAAGGTTATAGAGCTTGGGGAGTAGAAATTTCTACCGAAACTAATCCGTTTGAGGCCGGGCTCGAATTTGCAGTTGCGTTTAAGAAAGAAATTTTTATTGGTAAGGAAGCTTTGATGGCGAGTAAAAAGGATCTGCATCGAAAATTAGTTCCGATCCTTTTTGATGACATAAGGCAGGTGCCACTTGGAAATGAACCTATTGGAGTTGGGAGGCAGATCATCGGGCGGATAAAAAGCGGCGGTCAGGGCTACAGTATTAATAAAGCGATCGCTTATGCCTACCTGCCGTTAGCGCATTGCGGGATTGGGACAGAAGTGGACGTGGAATTCTTTGGCGAATGGAGAAGCGGCGTAGTTGCGGCAGAGCCGCTTTTCGATCCCACAAATTCTAAAATACGGATGTAGATACCAAAATATGAGACGTAGAAAAAAAGTTTTCTTCACAGGGTGTGGAGGAGACAGACGCCCTTGACCTGCCCTGTTGCGTGAAAGGGTGAGACAAGCAGCTAGTTCTCCACAGTCCATCCACAGGGCGTTACACAGGAAATAGCGCGTTATTCCCCTCTTATCCACAGGGGACCAACAGCTCTTATAGCATCTTTGGCGCCCACTGCTTACGGTTCATCCACGCGCCATGTCAGTGGTGACTGAGAAAGTGGTGGTTGTGAGCATTACTGAACTTCCCCAAAGGCCACGATCTGAGCCCGAGTTTGAACGGACGCCTCCCCAAGATCTCATTGCCGAGCAGAGCGTTCTTGGCGGAATGTTGCTCAGCAAAGACGCGATCGCTGATGTTATTGAGATTCTACGCGAGCGCGATTTTTATCGACCGGCCCACGAAATTATTTATGACGCGGTTTTAGATCTCTATGGGCGGGGCGAACCAGCCGACGCAGTCACTGTTTCCGCAGAGTTAACCAAGCGCGGAGAAATCGCGCGGGCCGGTGGAGCTCCGTATCTTCATACATTGATCTCCTCTGTACCAACGGCAGCCAATGCTGGTTACTACGCCAAGATCGTACGAGAGCGTGCCATTATGCGTCGTCTCGTTGAAGCAGGTACCAAGATTGTCCAACTTGGATACAGCCCCGAAGGGGACGTAGACGATTGCGTCGACCAAGCGCAAGCAGAGGTCTACTCCGTTACCGAACGGCGAGCCAATGAGGATTATGTCCAACTCAGCACACTTTTACCGCAAGCACTTGATGAGATCGAGGCAATCTCAAAAGGCGTTGGCGCCGAAGGAGTGAAAACTGGATTTAAGGATCTGGACACTCTCACAAACGGACTCCATCCGGGAAATATGATCGTTCTTGCTGCGCGCCCTGCTGTTGGAAAATCTACTCTCGGACTAGACATTGCACGGTACGCATCCATTCAGGGCGGGAACACTTCTGTCATCTTCTCGCTGGAAATGAGTCGATCCGAAATAACCATGCGTATGTTGTCGGCCGAAGCTCGGGTTGGACTCAACAATATTCGTGCCGGAAATCTGAGCGATGAAGAGTGGTCACGTCTTGCTCGTCGCATGGGCGAAATCTCTGCCGCCCCATTGTTTATAGATGATTCACCCAATCTCTCGCTCATGGAAATTCGAGCCAAAGCCAGACGTTTGAAGCAGAGGCATGATTTAAAGTTAATCGTTATTGATTATTTACAGTTGATGACGAGCGGAAAGCGGGTCGAAAGTCGCCAGCAAGAAGTCTCGGAATTTTCGCGACAGTTAAAGCTTCTCGCTAAAGAATTGGATGTTCCGGTAATCGCCATCTCCCAGCTGAACCGATCGCCTGAACAGCGCTCTGATAAAAAGCCGATGCTTTCGGACCTGCGCGAATCCGGTTCGATTGAGCAGGATGCCGACGTCGTTATTCTCTTGCATAGAGATGACCTTTATGACAGTCAGAATCGTTCGGGTGAAGCTGATCTTATTATCGCCAAACACCGCAATGGTCCTACTCGCACGATTACCGTATCGGCCCAACTTCATTTTGCACGCTTTGTTGATATGCCACAGAGTTCTGCGCCCGCTGATTACACCCAGCAAAGGGGCGAAGGCAATTAGCTAATTACTGGGCTTGCCGGCGAACCCGATCAGCAAGAATTATTCCTGCGATGACAATTGCGCCACCAATCAATTGAATCGGCCTGAGCATCTCACTCAACCACCACCAGGCAAAGCCACCTGCAATCACCGGTTCAAGCATTCCAATGACACTGCTTGTTGAAGCCGAGAGATGCTTGAGGCCGCTAAGCACAAGGACGTAAGGAACAATTGTGCCCATTAGAATTATCCAAAGAATAAGCGCCCAACCTGGGAGCGAGTAATTCTTAAATATTCCCTGTAAATTGATTTGCTGTCTAAAGATTGCCGTAGGAAAACTCCAAAGTGGCGTAACGATCGCCCAGACTAGGGATGCAAAACCAAGCCCCCAGACCGTTAACGTATCGGGCGAACGACGTGCCACAAGTTTTTCTCCCAAGAGAAAGTATGCTGCAAGTGCAAAGGCATCTATAAAGGCAGCGATCATTCCGACCCCATTCAGGGTCAGACCTCGCCAAACTTGACCCACAAGGAGGAGTCCAGAAAAAGCAAGGCCGAGCGAGAGCCACATCATTGAGGGTACGTGACGTTTGCGGATAAATCGGATGTAGAGAACGATCCAAATGGGCGCGGTAAATTCGATAATCAGGGCAATGCTTATCGGCATTCGAGCTATGGCAATAAAATACCCAACCTGAACGGCGGCAAACCCAATCACGCCATAAGCAACAAGCCAAGGCAACTCGCCCGGGCTTGTTCTGAGAGATTCGCGCCGTCTAAGGAATACATACAGAAAAAGGACTAGGAAAGCCCCAGTGCATCTGACTTGCGTCAATCGCCAGGCGGATAAACCGCCAGCCAGTACCAATTTCGAGATTACACCGTTGAAGGCAAAAGTCACCGCACCAAAGACTAGGAACGCCTCAGCACGCAGTGACCTAAGCACTCATACAGGATACTTTAAAAAGCAGCTTCCGAAATCTCCATAATGGAGTTATCAGTGCCTTCGATGATTTCGCGATCTGCGGCAATGTGTGGCAGATAGTTGAGAGCAAAGAATTTCGCGGCAGCAATCTTGCCGGAATAGAAGTCGGCATCCTTACCGGTAGCAGTTGGAAGTTTTGCCGCGGCAATATCTGCTTGTCGTAGCAATAGCCATGCGGTGATTGTGTCACCCACGGCCATGAGACAGCGCGAGGTATTGAGCCCCACCATATAGATCTCTTCCGGTTTAGAGAGGGATTTCATGGCGTGGTTTACGAATATCGTTTTTATACGATCAAGATCACTAAGTGCCCCTTGAAGCGCAATTTTCTCTTCAGTGTGAACTCCACCTGATTCTGCAAAGGCAGCTATTGTCTTTGTCAATAAATCTATGGCACGCCCGTTGTCTTTAATAATCTTACGGAAGAAGAAATCCAGACCCTGTATCGCGGTAGTTCCTTCGTAAAGAGTGTCGATCTTGGCGTCACGTACATACTGCTCTATTGGCCAATCCTGCGTAAACCCCGAACCGCCGAAAGTTTGCAGAGATTCGGTGCCCAGTAGCGTCCAAGACTTCTCACTTCCATATCCCTTCACAACTGGAAGTAGGAGATCTGCCAAGGCATCGAGGTCTTCTTGCTTCTGAGCATCTGCGCCTTCCGCACGAGCAATGGCAACATCATCTTGAATTGATGCAGCGTATAAGACCAGGGCGCGCATTCCCTCGGAGTATGCCTTTTGCACCATCAAAGAGCGTCGCACATCGGGGTGGTGAATAATCGTGACGCGCGGACTTGATTTGTCGGTCATAATTTTCATGTCACCTCCCTGCACACGTGTCTTTGCATAGGCAAGCGCTTGCTGGTAGCCGGCAGAAAGAGTTGCAATTGCCTTGGTTCCCACCATCATCCGCGCAAATTCGATGATCTTAAACATTTGCGCGATGCCTTCATGGACTTCTCCTAAAAGATATCCAACCGCAGGCTCATTCTCTCCAAGATTCATTTCACAAGTTGAGGAGACATTCAATCCCATCTTGTGCTCAACTTTCGTGACGTAAACACCATTGCGCTTTCCCAAGGCACCAGTTTCCATATCGAACATAAATTTAGGAATAAGAAAAAGGCTCAATCCCTTCGTTCCTGGACCTGCGCCTTCGCTTCGTGCCAGAACGAAGTGCACAATATTTTCATTGAGATCACTATCCCCCGATGTGATAAATCTTTTTGTTCCGGTAATATGCCAGGTGCCATCACCTTGTTTCACTGCTTTTGTTCGACCGGCGCCCACGTCACTGCCCGCGTCAGGTTCGGTGAGCATCATGCTTGCGCCCCAATGCCGATCAACCATCAGTTTGGCAATCTTCTTCTGCTCTTGCGTGCCGAGGTAGTAGGCGACTTGAGCAAAGGCGTAACCGGAAGCATAAATATGAATAGATGGATTAGATCCGAGAACCATTTCGGCAATAGCCCAGCGAAGTGATGCGGGAATTTTTGTGCCTCCCAATTCGGGAGGGGTATCGAGGCGCCACCACTCACCATCAATATATGCGTTGTAAGATTTCTTAAACGAGTCGGGTACTTTCACATCTCCAGTCGTTGGGTTGAAGTCGACCCCCATGCGATCTCCTTCTACAAAGGATGCTGCCAAATCATTTTCGGCTAGGCGCTTGACTTCTTCTAACATTCCCATGGCGGTGTCGCGATCTAGATCTTTATAGATGGATTTTCCTAAGATCTGCTCGCGATCCAAAAGATCAAAGAGACAGAATTCAATATCGCGCAGGTTGGCGGTGTAATGGCCCATCTGGAAATCCCCCCGGGTCGGTCTGGTAGAGCCCTAGGATGCTACTGGCGAGTAACTTATGCAAGCCGAAACCCGTCGGCTGTCCCCTGAATGACCTCTTACGGTGCTAATCAAGCGTGCAGATACTGGGCAATGTGAAAGGCACTTCCCTGGTTTCTTTGCCTACCCTAAAAAGGGGTGGGGGTGCATCGCGATGTCAATAACAGAAATTTCGCCCTCCTTCGAGATCCTGCCCCCCAAGAAAGTGCAGGCCGGGGAAGCGGCCAACCCGCCAGCTCTAGTTCTGGTCAAAGACTCCGCCGCACTTACCGAGTTGGATTACGCCAAGACCCTGGCCGCCATGGCCGGAATCGCTTTTGTCGAATTGATTGATTATCCAATTGACCGCACCGCGATCTCTTTGGTTTCGGCAACAATCTGTCGTCGCCATGAAGTCCTTCCATTGCGCATCAACAATGGTCGTCTTGTATTGGCAATGGCTGACCCTGGAAATGTCATCGCGATTGACGATGTTCGCGCTGCTGCACGGATTCAAGTTGAGGCAGTTGGAGTAACACGCAGTGATCTTCTCAGCAGCATTGATAGATATCTGCGCGCTGACGACGAATTGAATGATCTTACTTCCGCGATAGTTGAGTCGAATGCACCCGCAGATACCAACGACTTTGGCATTGTGGAATCCCCAGAGGGCGATGCACCAATCGTTCGATTCGTAAATTTACTTGTAAGCC
This sequence comes from Candidatus Nanopelagicales bacterium, assembly GCA_038244965.1. GTDB lineage: Bacteria > Actinomycetota > Actinomycetes > Nanopelagicales > Nanopelagicaceae > QYPT01. The sequence goes on from JBBRSY010000003.1 coordinate 68,586, forward strand.
AAGCCATTCAGGATCACGCCTCTGACATTCACATCGAACCAGCCGAGCATGACGTGCGCGTTAGGTATCGCATCGATGGCGTTCTCCATGAAATGCCCAACGCTCCTAAGAGTATTCAGAACGGCGTCATTTCACGACTAAAAATCATGAGTGATATTGATATTGCTGAGCGACGCAAACCTCAAGATGGACGGATGTCGGTTCGACATGCGGGCCGCAAGATTGATTTGCGAGTGGCAACTCTCCCGACTGTTTGGGGTGAGAAGATTGTCATGCGTATTCTTGATAATCCAAATTCAAGTTTGGATGTGCGCGACCTGGCATTGCTCGATCGTAACTTTAAGGCATACGAAACTGCGTACCAGAAACCGTATGGAATGATTTTGGTTACCGGACCGACGGGTTCGGGAAAATCCACAACTTTGTATACGACCCTCAGTGCGGTCGCCAAACCAGAGATTAATGTAATTACCGTGGAAGATCCCGTGGAATATCGTATGGAAGGTATTAATCAAGTCCAAGTGAATCCAAAAGCCGGATTGACTTTCGCTAGCGCTCTTCGATCAATTCTTCGCAGCGACCCAGACGTGGTACTCATCGGGGAAATTCGCGATCACGAAACTGCGCAGATCGCGATTGAGGCCGCACTCACTGGTCACTTGGTCCTTTCAACCCTTCATACTAATGACGCACCAAGTGCCATTACGCGCCTGACAGAGATGGATATTGAGCCATTTCTAGTGGGCTCTGCGCTGGACTGTGTTGTTGCCCAACGTCTCGCTCGCCGACTCTGTGCGCACTGTAAATTGCCGGTTGTTCATCAGCCACAGTACCTAGCCGATCTACGATTCACTTTCAATCCAGATCTTCCGCCGCCGACGATTTACCAACCCGTCGGATGTACAAGTTGCTCCAACACTGGCTATCGTGGTCGAATCGCTATCCATGAAGTTATGACCGTGAGCGAAGAGATTGAGCGAATGGCCGTGGCTCGGGCTTCTAGTGCTGAGATCGGCAAACTCGCGCGAGAACAAGGGATGATCACCTTGCGCGAGGATGGATGGGCGAAAGCTCAACTGGGATTGACCTCAGTTGAAGAAATCTTGAGAGTCGTGGCTTGATGCATACCTCGGGACCGGTCGATTCGCAACTCTTTGACGCACTTCAAGAGGTAGTTTTGCAAGGAGCGTCGGATCTGCACGTGACGGTTAACTCGCCGCTTATGCTGCGTGTCAATGGCAGCCTTCAGCCTCTGGGCGGCACCGATCCGTGGTCTGCTGAAAAAGTTGCCGCCGCACTGTTTAGCATTCTTTCGGAGGAGCAGAAAGAAACTTTTGAGAATCAACACGAATTGGATTTCGCCTTTACGAACTCAACGGATGCTCGGTTCCGAGTAAATCTGTACCAACAACGCGGCTCCATGGGTGGGGCCTTCCGCATCATTCCATCACAGATCAAGCCATTGAAAGCTCTTGGTGTTCCAGATTCTGTCGGGGATTTTGCAACGTTAGCACGCGGGCTTGTACTTGTTACCGGACCGACCGGCTCGGGAAAGTCAACCACCCTTGCAGCTCTCATCGACCTGGTAAACAGCACTCGCGCCGATCACATAGTTACGGTGGAGGATCCCATCGAATTTCTTCACCACCATAAAAAGTCCATTGTTAACCAGCGCGAAGTTGGAACGGACACTCATAGTTTCGCCGCGGCACTGAAACATGTCTTGCGCCAAGATCCCGATGTCATTCTTATTGGCGAACTTCGTGACTTGGAGACGATTTCAGTTGCGCTCACGGCGGCCGAAACTGGCCACTTGGTCTTTGCGACCCTTCATACGCAGGACGCTGCCCAGACGATTGACCGTGTAATTGACGTTTTTCCGCCTCATCAGCAGGGGCAAGTGCGGGCGCAATTGGCGGCCACATTGCAGGGAGTCATCTGCCAATCGTTGGTAAAGCGAGCCGCCGGTGATGGGCGGGTAGTTGCGACAGAGGTTCTTGTCATGACGTCGGCCATCTCCAATCTGATCCGGGAGGGCAAGACTTATCAGATCACTTCAATGATGCAGGCAGGTCGAGCCCAAGGTATGCACACCATGGATCAGCACTTAGTCGATCTAGTGAAATCTGGAGTAGTCACCTTTGAGGCGGCTAGGGAGACAGCACATGACCTCGATGGGTTTGATCGCCTACTCGATGGGTTTGATTCAAAACTAACAGCTGCGCGCATTTCAAATGGAGCCATTGATTTTGGCGACTCCTTTTCCATGGCGGTGCGGTGATGGCAACAGCGCAAGGGTTCGTTTATTCCGGAAGAAACAGCAGTGGCAAGCTCGTGAAAGGTTCACTTGAGGCCTCCAGTGAAGTTGCGGTGGCATCTCGACTAGTCTCCTTAGGGCTCTCGCCCGTCTCTATCGCTCGAGCGTCAGAGCATGCTGGGCTGCAACGGGAGATTGCTTTTCCAGGCTTCAAAAAAAAGATCAAATTGAAGGAACTCGCGGTTATGAGTCGTCAAATGGCGACGATGATCGGGGCAGGGCTTTCCCTTCTTCGCTCATTGAATATTCTTGCCGACCAGACTGAGAATCGAGCGCTCGCGAAAGTTCTGCGCAAGGTCTGCGACGATGTTGAGATAGGTGCCGCAACATCTGAGGCTTTCGCCAAACATCCGGAAGTCTTTCCCCCACTTATGCTGAGCATGATTCGAGCGGGCGAGGCAGGCGGGTTCCTGGAAGGCGCCCTTGACTCCATCGCTACTAACTTTGAGAAGGAGGTCAGGCTCAAGGGCAAAATAAAATCTGCCTTGACCTACCCGGTAATCGTTCTCATCATGTCTTTGGTTTCCGTAGTCGCAATGCTGGTGTTTATCGTTCCTGTGTTTCAAAAAATGTTTGCGAGTCTCGGAGGAAAACTTCCGCTGCCAACGTTGATTCTGGTGTATCTCTCGCAGGCAATGGTTTGGATAGGTCCGCTAATAGTGGCGTTTTTCATTGCTTTTTCGGTCTGGTGGCCGAAGAACAAAAATACCGAACGCGTGCGTAAGAAACTAGATCCTCTCAAACTCAAACTTCCGGTATTTGGAATCTTGATCAAGAAGATTGCCATAGCTCGCTTTTCCCGGAATTTCTCCGACATGATTCGTGCCGGAGTGCCAATATTGCGCGCCCTGGCAATCGTCGGTGAAACTTCAGGCAACTGGGTAATACAGAGATCATTAGAGGAAGTTGCGGACTCAGTGAGGCAAGGTTATTCACTTTCTGGTCCGCTTTCAGATCATCCGGTATTTCCGCCAATGGTTACCCAGATGATTGCCGTGGGTGAAGATGCCGGATCATTGGAAGTCATGTTGAACAAGATTGCAGAATTTTACGACCAAGAAGTCGAAGCTGCTACTGAACAGTTAACTGCAATGATCGAACCCTTGATGGTTGCATTTCTCGGCGTGGTAATCGGCGGGATGGTCGTTGCTCTCTATCTCCCGATTTTTAATATTTCAAAACTTATTCACTAACTCCAAAGAGGGGACAACTTTTTCCTTGTCGCCCAAAAAACATACTGCTAACTTTTCATGAGTCAGATGTTTCACACATAAACAACTCGAAAAGGATGAACTAATGATTTCTCGCTTCGCTGGCGCGATGAATTCTCGCCGCACTTCCCTGCAGGAGAAAGAAAAGGGTTTTACCCTGATCGAACTCCTTGTTGTAATCGTCATCATCGGCATTCTTGCCGCTATAGCAATTCCGGTGTACATGGGTGTGCAGGACAACGCTAAGAACTCCGCCGTGCAGTCCGACCTCACAAACGCTAAGACGGCTGTCATTGCCTACCTGACAGATAAGAACACACTTCCAGGATTTTCACCCGATGCAACCACTCTCACCGTTGGTTCATTGGGTACTTATGGCTTCACGCAAAGCGCCAATACGTCATCGATTACATATAGTGGCGGGCTCTCTGCCAGCTCTCCTAGCGCCGCCTCTGGCGCCTTCTGCCTAGAGGGTACGGGGGTAACGAGTAAGAAGTACTGGGTAACCGATTCCGGTGGTGTGACATCTACTAAACCGGCAACTTGTTAGTTGCTTAAAGTTTAAATTCGCATAGGTGGGAAGCAGTCAAAGCGCCTCCCACCTATGCGATTTAACCCCCACGATGAGAAGGATAAACAATGACTACGCCTGGATCATGGCCCAATTATCTCCGCAACAGGCTTTCGTTGCAGGATGGATTTGGGGCGATTGAGGTGGTCATCTCACTATTTCTTCTCTCATTAATTTCAGTCTCGTTTATTCCCTTACTCGTAAATTCCATTAAGAGCACTGGGACGAACACGACGATCGCGACGGCAACGCAGATTGTAAATCAACAGATTGAAGGTGCCCGCGCTGTCCGATCTCCAACTTCGACAACTCCTAGTTGTCTCGATGTAACTAACTATCTCAGCGTCACCTTAGCGTCAGTAACTGACCCAAGGCGCGTAACGCTCCTGCCGAAATGGGATACGACATCGTGTCCCTCAAGTTATCCTGGAGTTGTCAGAGCGAGAATTTCCGTAACGCGTCTCGGTAGTTCAGCGACGCTGGCTCAGGCTACGACCCTAATCTTCGTCGCATCGGCAACATAATGAAGATCACCTTTCCCAAAGCCCGGGATGAAGGGTTTACTCTTATCGAGTTAACAGTTTCTACCGGGTTAACGCTCATTGTGCTCGTCATCGCCGGTGGGATTCTTATCAGCGGCCTTAGGACGCAGGAGGTCGCGCGCAGCGTTACTGATGCTGCCAATACCGCACAACAAATAGTGCACTCTGTTCAGGCCGGAGTGAAAAATGCCTCCGCGATGACAGTGACTAGCGATGCCGCCACAGGCACACAATTACTTCTTGTTCGCACACTGAGTTCTGATCCAAATTCAACGGCAGCATCATGTCAAGCGTGGTATTACACGCCGACCAATGGTGGGGCTGTGTATACGAAAAGAACCACTCCGGCAGTTGCCATTACATTACCTATAGGCGGCCCGCAAGGAAGTTGGACGATTCTCGGCACTGGCGTAAGCCCGGCCGATCCAATTACTGGCAAGGTGTTTAACGCCCCAAATGGAGGCCGAGTTGAACTCAAATTCGATGTTGCGGCCGGGGCGCATCCTTATGTACTCATTAACACAATGACTTACAACTCGCAATCAACATCAACGAGCGCGCCATGTTTCTAAATGAGAAAGGCAGCGCCATTCTTGGCGTATTGGGGGTCATGGGCGTAACTGTCGTCATAGCGGTAACCACCACAACAGCATCGCTGCACGCAGTCGGCATTACTTCCGCAAATCGCGCAAGTGTGGAAGCTGAGGCGGCTGCCGAAGCTGGCATCGATTATGCAGCCTCCATGTTGGCTACCTCAGTATGTGCAGCGCAATACACAAGTTCAACCGCTCCAATCTTCTCCGTCGTGGTCTCGTACTCCAATCTAGCAACTTCTCCTGGGACCACGGATGCATCATGGGTAAGCGGATGTCCGACTCTGGCGAGTGCACAAAGACTCAAACTCGTTTCCACTGGAACGGCGAATTCGCCCGGCGTGGCCGGAAATACAACCGGAAATATCCGCAAAGTTGAAGCGATTTATCCGTACGTGCCGTCGCCGCCTGCATACACGATCACGCCCTCAGGCCCTGCGACTTATTCCTATTCGCAACAGGATCCTACGATCAATAACCTCACCATCACACAAGGTGGGAATGTACGTCCGACCCTTGTCTACTTATCTGGAAGTGCAACGTGTACATCGGGATCGCAAATCACCGGCGATGTAATCCTGGGAGGCGGCGGACTATCGATAACCGCTGGTTGCACCATAAACGGCGACCTTTCCACATCCGGGGTAGTGAATGTTCAATCCGGGGAAATCACTGGAAATGTAAATGCTGCAGGAGTGCAGAGTGGCACATCGGTAACAATTGCAACACCAGCTGAGATTGACGGAAGCATCTATGGAGCGGGACCTGTTTCCATTTCTGGAATTGTGGGAGGCAACGTTGTCGCGGGGCCGACCGCAGGGACTTCGACATTTTCTAATCACTCATCGGTGGGGGGGTCGGTCGTATCCGCGGGAACAGTCTCAGCCGCCAACGGATCGATCAAAGGCACGATCACGCAAAATAAAGCCGGCATAGTTACTCCGGTCGTGCCTTTTGCCCCCCCATGGGTTGATTACGCATATAGCCCGAGCGACTGGGTGGCCGCCAATGGAAATCCTTATTTATTCCGCACGATGGCGTCGTGCACGTCAAATGTCCTATCGACTTCCCTTGCCGCACTTGCCGCCTCCGCATCGCCGATGATTCTGGACACGCGGTCGTGTGGAGCTATTACAGATTTCTCTGGCTACAACATGACCTTGAAGAGTGATTCGGTAATCCTTGCCAATGGTTTCAAATTCAGCACGAACAATATTCAAGCCTCTAGCGCACCAGATAAGAGGCTCTGGATCATTATTCCCGACACGGTGGCAGATCGCCAGCCCACATGTCCGCCAGGTAGTTCTGCCAGTATCGGAAATAATGTGCAAATCGGCCCACACGTTGCATCGATGATCTATTCCCCGTGCGCAATTAACAATGGGGGAGACGTGTGGGCGGGACAAATGTATTCGTCATCCATCGGTACCAGCTCAAATTTTGTTCTAAATTTTCTGCAAGTTGGCTTGCCGACTGTGAACTTGAGCACGGGGCAATACCTAGCGCCATCAGGTACAGGTATCTTAGGTGGGCAGACTTCGATTCGCGACTTGGTATCAAATTAGCATGGCAATTATTTTCGGAGTCTTTGGCGCACTTGTTGGCTCCTTTCTAAATGTGGTCATATATCGAATCCCTCTGAAACGTTCGATCGTAACCCCACCGAGTTCATGCACCGGCTGCGGGACGAGAATAAAGGGGTACGACAATATTCCGATCATCTCCTGGATTATTCTCCGGGGCAGGTGTCGAACCTGCGAATGTGTCATTTCGGGACGCTATCCAATGGTCGAATTAGGTACATGTGCCTTTTTCGGAATTGTGGCTTGGAAATTTCAGGGCGGTACTCTGTCGTTGCTGTTGGCATTCTTGTACTTAGCGGCAGTGAGTATCGCTTTGGCCTTCATTGATCTTGATACTCATACTCTGCCTAATCGCATCGTGATTCCAAGTTATATCGTCGGCATCCTCCTTCTCGGTGCGAGTTCTGCTATCGATCACAATCTTGCTGCAATTGTGCGCGCACTCTTGGGGATGATCGCATTGAGCCTTTTCTATTTCGGCGCGGCATTGATCTACCCGGGTGGTATGGGTATGGGAGACGTGAAATTTGCCGGAGTTTTGGGCCTATTTCTGGGCTATCTTGGTTGGGATGTTCTACTAGTCGGAGCTTTTTCAGCTTTTGTGCTGGGAGGCTGCTTCGCAATGGTCCTGATGATTTTGCGAAAGGCAAGCAGTTCCAGCGGAATTCCCTTTGGTCCATGGATGCTAACGGGGGCTTGGGTTGGTGTCTTTTTTAGTACTTCAATAATCCAACAGTATCTCTCACTTTTCGGATTAAACAATCTCATTTAGTTGCAGTCAATAACTACTGACAAAGGGGCTACTCATTGGCTAGAAATGTTGTGGGATTGGATATAGGAAGTACGGCCGTGCGGGGAGTCGAATTGAGCTCCAACACAAAATCAAAGCCGGTCGTAATTCGGTTCTATGAAATTCCTCTTCCACGGGGGGCGATGGTACGTGGGGAAGTTATGGAGCCGGAAATTGTGGGTGCTGCGTTAAAAAGACTCTGGTCGCAAGGTGGCTTCAAGAGCAAGAATGTGGCGTTAGGGACCGGAAACCAAGGTGTTATTGTACGCAATTTAACCGTACCAAAAATGTCTCTGGCACACATTCGCGAATCCCTTCCGTTTCAGGTGCAGTCTTCGCTACAGATGCAACTCGCGGATTCACTGCTGGACTTTTATCCGACTTCTGAAACTTCGGGCGAGCAGGGCCAGCTCATTAACGGCCTCTTAGTTGCCGCAGAGAAGAAGGAAATTTTGGAAAATGTTAGCGTCGTAGAACAGGCTGGATTGACCCCGGTTGAAGTGGACCTTATTCCGTTTGCGCTTAACAGACTATTGATCAGTCGGCCTCAGATAGCGGGCACCGTAGCCTTGATCGACATTGGATGCACTACCACGAGCATCATTATTTCTAGTAACGGGGTTCCTTGGTTCGTACGTATCATTCCCGCGGGTGGCAATGATTTAACGGAAGCACTCATGGAGGGCCTAGGAATCGATGCACCAGATGCCGAAGATCTCAAACGTGGTCTCAAACTAGGTTTCGGTGAAATCGAAGAGGAGGATCCCAATTCCAAAGTAATTCGATGCAAATGTGCCAGGTGCAGGGCCGATGAGCCAGATATTGGCGATGCTCGGGCGACTGAAATATTGCATAGGGTTGGTGGCGAATTATTGGGCAGTCTTCGAAGTACCATCAATTACTTCAATAACTCCCGACCGCAGGATCCAGTTCAACAAATCATGCTCACCGGCGGGGGCGCGTTACTTTCCGGGATCGTTGGGGCACTTTCGGATATCACCCACATTCCTGTGGTCCAGGCCAACCCATTTTCGATGATCGCCCTAACTCGCAAGGCGAATACCAAGAAGCTCCGTTTAGATAGCTCGATCGCAGTCGCCCTAGGTTTGGCCTTGCGGGTCGCGACGTGAGGACATCATCTCGAAAATCCACTCTCGTCATCGGGGGCGAGTCGAGCGTCGATCTACTGCCGCAAGAACTCCGGGACAAACGCAAGGTTGCAGTTGTGCGCCGACGGATGGGATTTTTGGTGTTTGTGGCGGTGGTAGTAGTTGTAGGTCTGAGCGCTCTGGTACGAGCACAGGCGATTCAGGCAAAATTCGACCTTTCTATTGAACAGGCTAATGCTCGATCGATCGTTCTTGAAGAGAGGAAGTACATCGAAATTCAGAATATTCAAAGGACGGCGGACACGATTCTGGCAGCCCAACAGGTTGGAACCTCCACGGAAATTAATTGGAAAAACTACTTAAGCTCTGTCCAAGCAACTTTGCCGCCAAACGTCTCACTTGACTCGGTCAATATCGATTCAGCAACTCCTTTTTCCAGCTTTGCCCAAGCTAGCGCTCCACTTCAAGGAGAGCGAATTGCAACATTGAGTTTCACCGCGCTTAGTTCAACGCTGCCACAGGTTCCCAAATGGCTTATCGCCTTGGCCACCCTCCCTGGTTATGCGGATGCGAATCCAGGTTCGGTAAATCGGACCGAGAAGGGCAGTTATTCGGTCAACATCACCCTGCATATCAATCAAGCCGCCTTTACTCAGCGATACTTGAAGTCCGGGAAGTAGCCATGAATAGAAGCAGAATTTGGGTGATGGCGGCGGTACTTGCCGTAGTTGTGGCAATTGGCGGCGGGTGGTTTATTGGCATCTCTCCTCAATTAGCAGTGGCCAAATCTGCTAAAGCTGATCGTTCTAACGTGATGGCGGCCAATCAGAGAAATCAGATCTTGCTCGCCAAACTGAAGCGTGACTATCTAAATATTGATGCGCTCAAGAATCAAATTTTGACGCTGCAAGAATCCGTTCCGCCCAAGGCAGACATTCCCTCTTTTGTCACAGAATTGAACAGTTTGGCTAATGCGCGAGGGGTGATAGTGAAATCATTTTCTGTAGGCGATGCAAAGCCATACACCCCGACACCTCAGGGTTCGAATGGGAAAAGTAGTTCCTCTGGAACATCGCAGACGAATCCAAAGATCACGGCAAGTAATTTCTTCCCGATCCCGGTGCAGATTTCCGTGAGCGGTGAGTACGCGAAAGTGTTGGACTTTGTCAACGACGTCCAACTTGGACGGAGGTTGTTCTTAGTGTCCGCCCTCTCGAGCATGGGTTCTACAAATTCAAACAGTGTAAAAGGCAGTTCCACACCTTCCGCCGGAGGACAGAGAGTAGATTGCTCCGTTACTGGCTTCATTTATGTCTTACTTAATTAAGGCAGTAAACCCTCACTGCGGGCTGCGTGGTACAAGTCCATCCGGGTTCGGGCGTCAAGGCCAGTAGCGTCGTACTTTGCGCGCACGCGATCTAAATATTCCTTGACCGTTGACGGAGCAAGCCCCATTCGCCGCGCAACGGTTTCAAGTTTTAACCCAGATGCATAGAGAACTAGCGCCTTACGCTCTTGATTTGAAAGATTTACGCGCCCTGATTTAATTGAGGCGATGGCCCCCGCAACCTCAGGAGACATCCAGTCCCCTCCTAATTTCACCGCATCGATTGCTTCCTTAAATTGAGCATCGTTGGCCCGTTTCGACATATACCCATGCGCACCAGAAATCATCACAGATTGAATAGTTTCGGCTTGTCCGAGTGCGGAGACAACGAGAATGCGTGCACCCTTAGCCGCAATTATTGCTACTACTTCGGCGGCCGAGCGGTTATCACCCAGGTCAAGGTCGACAATGGCCACGGTATCCGGATTGCAGAATTCGGCCGCGGCAATTACGTCCTTACCTTCGTAGGCAATATGGTCATCGGGATAGAACCCCCGGATCTGTGTAACAAGGGCAGAGAGGAGGAGAGGATGGTCTTCCAGAATGACAAATGACACTCAAGTGCTCCTTTCGTAGGTCTAGCGTAGCAATGAAGTCCATAACCTAAACTCTTCTAATGATCTCGCCACTCTGGATGCACTCTGCATGAAAGTCCGTGCATATTCACGCGCAGTGAGAATAAAGCCGACTTGGGCTGCTCAATTGGTACAGGTGAAGCACGCGCTCGCCCGCGCCACCTTCACTCTCTGCTGGTTACCGTCTATCGCCTTATCGCTAGTTAACTGGTTTGCTGGGAGGAGTAGCCTGCCGATTCTTCTCTATCTCTCACTCCTACTCTGGTATTTACTTGAGTATGCCCTCCCTCGAAAAGAGGGCAATTTCATATCAATTCTTCTGGCGATCGCGATTCTTTTCGTGCCGACCTTTGAACACAGTGCCCATACGCAAATCTGGTTCTCGGTAAATCTCGCCGGAGTTGCAACAGTTGTTCTGGCCGCTCTCTACGCCTCCTGGCCGATATCGCTCGCATTTATTGGGGTATCTGCCCTAGTAGCGCATTTCGTGATCTTGAGCCAGCTCAACACCTTGTTTACCTCTGGTGTTTATTGGATGAACGGTTGGGTAACACCACTATGGATTTTTCTTCTCGGAGCCTTTGTTGGCTTTGCTTTCCACGGGCTTGAGGAAACTTTTGCCCAAGAAGATCGAATTGCTGAGTCGATGGAAACCCTGAAGGCCCGCGATGCCGTCATGCGGGCCGTAGCGGAAGAGCACTCCTCGCAGCGTCGACGCCTGCACGAAACGGTCTTAAGTACGTTAGCCACGTTAGTTCGAAGAAATACCGGAGAGGCCGAGACCCTCCTTACTCGATTAAAAAGCGAGATTGCCGAGGCTCGTTTTTACCAAGGCCTAGTCGCACCCACCTCTATGTCGGATATTATCGACTCAGTTGTGCCGGCTTGTGCCCCCGGCGATCCATCAGTAGAAATCGAAAGAGGCGAAAACATTCTGCTGCCGCAGAAGATCGCTCGGGATGTTCGAGATGCAATGGCAGAACTCATTCTCAATGCGATCCGTCATTCCAGTGGAAGTCATGTGCGCATCTCCTGGGAGAAAAGGCAGAACGATCTAGTTATAAAGGTAATAGATGACGGCGTTGGGATTTCGCCGAAATCGGGCAAGGGCTTAGGCCTGGGCCAGATACTTCCGGAGATTCTCGCAGATCGACGGGCGACGATGAATATCGCAAATGGCGAAGGAGGCGGCACGCACATCGAAATGGTGGTGCCGCTTGAGGAAGAAGAGGACCAACCAGCGCTATCTCATACTCCGCCGCAGTCATTATTCGAGATGTTTGATTCGGTTGGAAGGATTCTTCTCGCGGCTCCGGCACTTGCAGTAGCTGGACTTAGTTGGTGGCTAGTTGCACCCTATGGCCCAAAACCTATCTTGATGGGATTGCTTGCTATCCATGTGGTAGCCGTCTTGGTGGCATCAGTTAACCCTCGTCGTAAAGGGGCGTGGACCCTAATTGTCATTGGTCTTTTTGCGGGCCTGCTAATTGTTTTTCTGATTTCAAATAGCGCAAATGCATGCGAGAACATCGGTCAACTTCGTTGGGCCGCAAATTTCCTTTGTAGCAGTACCAGTATTGGCGCAGTCTTTTATGTACCAAGAAGGCTTCGTCTTATTCTTATCGCCGTCACTATCGCCGCACTATATTTAATGGGCTTAGTGCTACCCAATGCATGTTCCAGTGCGCTACTGACTCCCGCGTCTGCACTTTTCGGATTCTTCCTAGTACTTGTCACACTGTGGCGTCAGACCAATCGATGGAGAGCAAGTTTGCGAATCACCAAGGCGCGTAGCGCAGAACTCACGCGTCGACGAATTGAGCGAAAGATTGATGCTGACCGCGCCGAGCAATGGTTTGCCGCAATGGGATACTTAGACAATTTCGCAAAATCTGCCAGCACTGGACTTATTGCCGAGACGGAGATGGCCAAGCAGGCGCATATTGAAGAAGCGCGCTTGCGCGCCCGAATTCAGATAGACCCTTTCATCACCGGCGGTTTTGCACAGTTGGCACTGGATCTAGTAAATGTTGCCGCCAGAGCAAAGTGGACTCCGACCATCGTGGTAGTTGAGGCTTTGACTGATTCAGATCCGGTCTCCCCACAGGTGCAGTCGGCGCTGCGTGAAGCCTTTACTGGAATCGAAACCGGTCCGTGCCAGATAACCCTTTATATTGACGAAGGTGAAGAGTGCCTCACCGTCGTTTCCTCTTGCCTTGATTTGCAACGCGCTGCAGCGGCCATTGGAAGTGGCCTACGCGCTGGGGACGAGCGAACCCGCGCGGTTTTTGATTCGGTTAACGGAGAACACTGGCTGGAAATTAGACGAGTAGTCTAACTTCCGAATTCGATGACTTTTTGGAGCGGGCGACGGGAATCGAACCCGCGCTGTCAGCTTGGGAAGCTGACGTGATGCCATTTCACTACGCCCGCGAGCGGCTATATTGGGTAAGCATAGAGAGAGACGGTAAAGTCGCCAACCATGTTGCTCAGTGATCGAGATATCCGCGTAGAAGTCCAGTCGGGCCGAGTCCGAGTCGAGCCTTATAACGAGGCAATGATCCAGCCATCCAGTATCGATGTTCGCTTAGATCGTTATTTCAGAGTATTTGAAAACCACAAATACTCGGTGATCGACCCCTCCGTTGAGCAGAGCGAACTCACTCGAGAAGTTGAGGTTGGACCGAAGGAATTCTTTATCCTGCACCCGGGTGAATTTGTTCTCGCCAGTACTTATGAAGTTATATCGCTACCCGACGATTTAGCCGGGCGCCTTGAGGGAAAGTCCTCGCTCGGGCGCTTAGGCCTGCTTACCCACTCCACTGCCGGTTTTATTGATCCAGGATTTTCCGGCCACATCACCCTCGAGCTCTCAAATGTTGCGAATTTGCCCGTCAAACTTTTCCCAGGGATGAAGATCGGTCAACTCTGTCTCATCCGACTCTCATCTCCAGCCGAGCATCCATACGGCTCTGCCTTATATGGTTCCCGATATCAGGGCCAGCGCGGCCCAACGCAGAGTCGTTCGTGGATGAATTTTCATCAGAGCGAAATTCAATAGACCCGCCAAGAGAGAGTAAATTAGAGGCATGAAAACACTTATCATCGCAATAGTTGTCATCGTTGTAATTGCGCTTTTCGTAATTTCTATTTATAACCGGCTTGTTCGACTCAACATCAACGTCAATGAGGCTTTTGCTCAAATAGAAGTTCAACTCAAGCGTCGCTCGGACCTGATTCCAAATTTAGTCGAGACCGTCAAGGGCTATGCATCTCACGAGAAGGACACCTTTGAGAAAGTGGTCGCCGCTAGAGCTAAAGCAACCACTGCCACCACCGTCGCAGATGTGGCCGCAGCCGATGGTATGGTCACGCAAGCACTTCGTGGCTTGCTCGCCGTCGCCGAGGCCTATCCTGATCTCAAAGCATCCACAAACTTTCTGGCTCTGCAAGAGGAATTATCGACTACGGAAAACAAGGTCTCCTTTGCTCGTCAGTTTTATAACGACAACGTAAGGGCGCTTAATGCGGCGGTCAAAACCATCCCCACTTCGCTTTTTGCAGGAATGGCCAAGGTCGCCCAGCGAGATTTCTACGCTGTGGAAGATCCTGCCTCTCGCCAAGCTCCCACCGTTAAGTTTTAAACCGCACATATGGCGGACATATCCTTTCGCGCATCTCAGGGCGCCAATAAAAGAAAAACCTACTTGTTGCTGGCGGGTATGGGCGCCCTCGTCTGGCTCGTGGTATTCGCGGCTCTGACATATTTTGGAAAGAGCACAACTGCGATCGTTCCAATTGCAGTCGGCATCGCTCTCATTTCCGTTTGGGGTTCCTATTACGCTTCTGATTCGATTGTCCTGCGGATGACGGGGGCACGCGAGATTCAGGAGAGCGACAACCAGAATCTTTTCAACTTGATTCAAGAGGTGACGATTGCAAGCGGATTACCAATGCCGAAGGTTGCCATCGTGCAAGACAGCGCGCCAAATGCGTTTGCCACTGGTAGAAACCCCGAACATGCCGTCATCGCATTTACCACCGGGATTCTCGATGTCATGGATCGGGATCAGTTGCAAGGAGTAATCGCCCACGAAATGTCCCACGTTGGCAATCGTGACACGCTCGTTGCGGCGGTTGCCGCGACAACGGCGGGCGCAATTGCAATGCTGAGTGACATTTTGACAAGGATGATGTGGTTTGGGGGAGGCAGGCGCGATAATCGCGACAGCAACTCAAATCCGCTGGCTCTTATTGTTTCCCTAGTTGTCTTGATCCTCGCACCCATCGCGGCCTTGCTCTTGAAAGCGGCAATATCTCGCCGGCGCGAGGCATTGGCCGATGCGACTGCCGTTGCTTTCACCCGTAACCCAGCCGGATTACGTTCGGCCCTGGAGGTTCTTGCAGCGGATAACACGGTTGTGCATCAACGTTCAACTGCGGTTGCCCACATCTGGATTGAGTCGCCGCTTGATGCGAAGGGCATATCTCGGTTATTCGCTACGCATCCTCCGATTGAAGAGCGAATCGCCGCACTTCGAGCGATGGAAAACCTGGGACCTGCTACCTAATTCGCGGGGAAGAAGAGCGTAAAAGTAGCTCCATCTCCTAGCGTCGATGTGACATTTACCTGGCCTCCGTGTGCGCGCATAACGGCGTCCACAATGGAAAGACCCAGTCCGCTTCCCTCGACACTCGTTCGAACCCGCGACGGATCGGCGCGATAGAAGCGCTCGAAGATTCGCTCCTGATCAGCATCGCTAAGACCAGGTCCTTTATCCGAGACCGAGACCGTTGTTCCAGATTCTGTTTGCCACAGGGTGACCTGAATCGGCGTTCCCACCGGAGTGTGCGCGCGGGCATTGGCTAAAAGGTTTGCTATTACTTGGTGGATTCGATTGGCGTCACCTAGTACATACACTTCTTCTTCGGGCATTGCCACCGTGATCGGATGGTCTGGTCCAGCGGCCCGGGCGGATGCAATAGCTTCCGTTACCGATGATGAGATATTTACCGGAGCAGAAGACATCTCCGGGGCTTGATCTAGTCGAGCCAGGAGCAAAAGATCTTCTACAAGGGAGCCCATGCGCAAAGATTCCTTTTCGATACGCGCTATTAATTCTTTTGTTTGCGTTTCACCTTGCACCGCGCCTTGACGATGTAATTCTGCAAAACCGCGAATGGCAGTTAAGGGAGTTCGCAATTCATGGCTGGCGTCGGCCACGAATCGGCGGAGACGATTTTCACTAGCAGTTCGAGCAGCGAAGGACTCTTCAATGCGTGTCAACATTTTGTTGAGCGATCCTACAAGTCGCCCCACTTCGGTATCAGGCTTTGCGGCGGGAAGACGTGCCGAAAGGTTACCCCCTGCAATGGATTCCGCTGTAACCTCCACGGCTTCCAATGGACGCAGGCCAATGTCGATGACTTTTCGCGATGCCAGAGCTATGAGCAAGAGGGCGATAAGCCCGATAAAAATAAAGAGAGTTTGAAGCCTATGCACCGTCTGATCGATGTTATCGAGGGATTGCGCAACAATGACGCTACCTAGAGCAGAGGGAAGAATTCGCGCCAGCACGCGGAAATCGGCGCCCGGTGCTTCGATTGTGAAAGGTAAGTTCTTGTGGCTGGCAACCATGGCAGGTGTGAATCCCGCTACGAAATTGCTAATCGCCTGAGTATTTAGATCTCCACCAATTACGCCGAGAACTTTTCCGGAAGGATTCAAGAGTGTGACCGACATTGTCGTCGGAACTTGTCGAAGCGGACTCAAAGTACTTTTCGTCGGCATCTTTGTTTCTGAAGACTTATTACTGGTTTCATCACCTTGTGACGGTAGCGTGGCGTTTTCATCTGGAGCGATTCCGGCACGATCCAAGCGCAACACCGAACCACCTGCAACACTTGTCAGTTGGGTATCCACTTGCTCCATTAAGAAAAAATGGAGCGAACTACGCGCCACCAAATCCGATGCGATAAATCCAAGAGCAGATAAAACTACGACGCCCACGATTAATCGATTGCGTAAGCTCCAAAGGCTCAGCGGATTGGAGACCTTACGCAAAGGAGAGACCATGGTTGCCGCAGTTTAGAGGAAAGTTATTGCTTTGGCGGCATACGCAAGCGATAGCCGACGCCACGAACAGTGTGAATCAGTGGCGGTTCGAAGATATCAATCTTCTTACGAAGGTAGGAGATATACGTTTCAACGATGCCTGCATCGCCCCGGAAGTCGTACTGCCATACATGGTCGAGAATTTGTGATTTAGATACGACACGGTCGGCGTTGATAAGCAGGTAGCGAAGAAGGAGAAACTCAGTAGGAGAAAGATCAATGAGTTGTCCGGCTCGTCGTACCTCATGAGTGGCTTCGTCCAATTCCAGGTCAGCGAAGCGAATTTTCTGGTCATCTGGCACGGATTCAATGGCACCGGTGCGGCGCAACAGCGCGCGCAGGCGGGCTACCAACTCTTCCAAACTAAATGGCTTGGTCATGTAATCATCGCCACCGATAGTCAGGCCAGCAACTTTGTCTTCCATTCCATCTTTGGCGGTAAGGAAAAGGACCCCAACATCGTGACCCTCACTGCGTAGTTGGCGGCAGACCTCAAAGCCATCTTGGTCGGGCAACATGACATCTAGAACGATGGCATGGGGTTGGAAATCTTCCGCCACTTGTAGGGCCTGGGCACCGCTGGCCGCAGTCTTCACATCAAAACCAACGAAGCGAAGACTGGTAGAGATGAGGTCACTAATGCTGGACTCATCATCGACCACCAAAATACGATGGGCTATTACTTCCTTTTTATCTTGCACTTCTGCACGCTCCCTGAGAGTCGTCATATTCATCACCTCTAAGGCAGATAATTGTCTGTGAACCTGAGGATTATCTGAGAATAGACCTAACGCCCGCTAGGGATCTAGGTGAGGGGCTTTACTGAGCGCAGCAGAGCCTGAGCGACGTCGAGGACTTCTACGCTGCTCTCACGTGCGCTGACCCCGTCGCTCACCATGACACGGCAGAACGGGCAGGCCACCGCTACTTCCTCCACTCCGGTGGCCAGGGCCTCATCGACCCGGTTCATGTTTATGCGAGTTCCCAGTTTTTCTTCCATCCACATCCGACCTCCGCCACCACCACAGCAGAAAGAGCGCTCTTGGTTACGTGGCATCTCCGTGACCTTGATACCCGTGGCGCCGAGCAATTCGCGCGGAGGTGCATAAATCTGGTTATGTCGGCCCAAGTAGCAAGGGTCGTGATACGTGAGCGTCTTTTCACTCTTGTTAACGGGCGTGAGCTTTCCGTCTCGAACTAATTGATTGAGAAGTTGGGTGTGATGGATCATTTCCAATTCAAAACCGCTTTGAGCATAGTCGCGACCAATTGTTGTGAAGCAGTGCGGGCAGGTGACGACGATCTTCTTTTGGCCTTTAGTTGGTCGACTGGCAAATACTTCGTTGAATGTTGCAATATTTTCCTTGGCCAGGATTTGGTAGAGGAATTCGTTGCCAGTTCGACGCGCCGAATCACCCGTGCAGGTTTCACGTTTACCAAGCACGGCGAATTTAACACCTGCCATGTACAGCAACTCGGCTACGGCCTTAGTCGTCTTCTTAGCTCGCTCTTCAAATGCTCCCGCGCACCCGACCCAGAACAAATAGTCTACATCCTCGGGTAGTTCACCTTCAACTATGCGAATCGGGAAGTCGCACTCTGCAATCCAGCCGTCGCGATCACTGCGATTGGCGCCCCATGGGTTGCCAGAGTTCTCCAAATTACGGAATGTACCGCCAAGTTCGGAAGGAAATTCAGACTCAACGAGCACCTGAAAACGCCGCATGTTTACGACGTGGTCAATGTGTTCGATGTCGACCGGGCATTCGTTTACGCAAGCACCGCAGGTCGTACAAGACCACAAAACGTCATAGGAGATTGGTGCAGATGGCCCCACCAAGGATTCAGTTTCAACAACTTTGGCCATCGCGTGATCGCGCATCGCCATGATTAAAAGCTTGGGAGATAAGGGTTTATCAGTGTGCCACGCGGGGCACTGGGATTGGCAACGACCGCATTCCGTGCAGGTCGTCATATCTAGCAGACCCTTCCAAGAGATATCTGCTCGCGTTCCTAAACCGAAAATGTCTTCCTCTGCCGGGTCATCAAAATCAATGGGATGTCCATGTGACAACATTTCAGGGAGCTCACCTAGCGAGTTCGTTCCATCGCTGTGGCGCCGGTAGTACACATTGAAGAAGGCAAGAAAGCGGTGCCATGCCACGCCCATAGTTAAGTTCAATGCGATAACGATGAACCAGAGCATTGAGACGACAATCTTGATCGCCGCGATGATCTGAATCCAGTTGGTAATCGTGCCCAACGAAAGTTGCTTGAAGACCAGAACAATCCGCCAGGAGAAGGGATAGTGCCAACTCCATGCCGTGTCGTTAGATAGTGCGCCCTCAAGTCCGCGCAAGAGCGCGACACAGATGACGATTGCGACAATTGTTGCTTCGACGTAGTAGGCCTTGAGTGAGCCGGAGCCGAAAAATCTTGATCGTTTGCCTTTCTGGAAGATCCGGGTGTACTGGCGGATAAATATCAAACCAAGAATTCCAAGCGCAGTTAAGAAGGTGATGAGTTCGGTGAAGTACTCATAGGGGATGAAGTGCCCGATGAATGGGAGAGTAAAATTCGGATTCAGAACTTGTCCGTATGCGGTGAGAAGAGTGCCAAAGAGCGTGACAAACCCGACCATCACGACCCAATGGGCGATTCCCGTGGCAGTGAAGTTGAGCATCTTGGTATGGCCAAGAATTTCGCCCAGCATGTGCGAGAGTCGTGATCTGGGATTGTTCTTACGGGTCGGGTCGGGCTGTCCTTTGCGGTAAATGGCCAGCAATTTCTTCCCTTTAGTGAAAACCAGAATCAGGGCCGCGAGGGTGATTCCGTAGGAAAGGGTCGGAAGTATCAAGTTCAACCAGTAGGACATAGGGAAGAGGGTATATGCGGGGAGTAGGTTCGGCCGGAATAAATAGGCAGGCTCGACGGTGATGCTAGTAGCAGCCTTGAGTCGGGTCGACTCAATCTTTTGACAAAAGTCGACGCAAGGTTGAGAATAGTCACATGGCCCGCCCCAGGGCTCGGATACGAAGAAAAAGGAGTAATAAAGATGGCAAGATCAGTTGGAATTGACCTGGGTACGACCAATAGTTGTGTTTCTGTTCTCGAAGGCGGCGAGCCAACGGTAATCGCCAACTCAGAGGGCGCACGCACGACCCCCTCGATTGTGGCTTTCGCCAAGAACGGCGAGGTCCTGGTCGGCGAAATTGCCAAGCGGCAATCGGTCACCAACGTCGACCGGACTGTCCGCTCAGTCAAGCGTCACATGGGAACCTCATGGTCGATTGATATCGATGGCAAGAAGTACACCCCACAAGAAATCAGCGCTCGCATTCTTCAGAAATTGAAGCGTGATGCGGAGTCATACCTTGGAGAGCCTGTCACCGATGCGGTGATAACGGTTCCTGCTTATTTTAACGACGCGCAACGTCAGGCTACAAAAGAGGCTGGGGAGATTGCCGGTCTCAATGTTCTACGCATTATTAACGAGCCAACCGCTGCAGCGCTTGCGTATGGACTCGATAAGGCCGATGAAGAGCACACGATTCTCGTTTTCGACCTGGGCGGTGGAACATTCGATGTTTCCCTTCTTGAAATTGGCGGAGGCGTTGTAGAGGTCAAGGCAACCAACGGTGATAACCACTTAGGTGGCGACGATTGGGATCAAGTGCTTGTCGACTACTTGGTTAAAAAATTTGGTTCACAAAATGGAATCGATCTAGCCAAGGACAAGATGGCAATGCAGCGAATTCGTGAAGCTGCTGAAAAGGCGAAAATCGAACTCTCCTCGTCACAGCAAGCATCAATCAACTTGCCCTACATTACGGTGGATGCAGAGAAGAATCCGCTCTTCCTTGATGAAACAATCACTCGTGCGCAGTTTCAATCATTGACTGCCGACCTGCTGGAGCGTTGCAAGAAGCCGTTCCAATCCGTCCTTAAAGATGCCGGAATTCCAGTTTCGGAAATCCATAATGTTGTTCTTGTAGGCGGATCAACTCGTATGCCAGCAGTTGTTGACTTAGTACGCGATCTCACGGGCGGACGCGAACCCAACAAGGGCGTAAACCCCGATGAAGTTGTTGCCGTAGGTGCATCATTACAAGCTGGGGTTCTCAAAGGTGAAGTTAAGGATGTTCTTCTTCTCGACGTCACTCCACTATCTCTTGGTATTGAAACTAAGGGTGGGGTCATGACTAGGTTGATCGAGCGGAACACGACTATCCCGACAAAACGTAGCGAAATATTCACGACGGCCGATGACAATCAGCCAGCGGTGCAGATTCAGGCTTACCAGGGCGAGCGCGAAATGGCTGCCTACAATAAGAAATTGGGTATGTTCGAACTCACTGGCCTTCCGCCTGCACCGCGTGGAGTTCCGCAGATTGAAGTTACCTTCGATATCGATGCCAACGGCATTGTCCATGTTTCGGCAAAGGATCTTGGAACTGGTAAAGAGCAGAGCATGACCATTACAGGCGGCTCGGCACTCTCCAAGGACGAGATTGATCGGATGATGAAGGACGCCGATGCAAACGCCGAGGATGATCGCAAGCGGAAAGAAGAAGCAGAAATTCGAAACACCGGTGACAGTCTTGTCTATCAGACTGAGAAGTTCTTGGCAGAAAATGGCGAGAAACTCAATGAGGGAGAAGCTGCCGCGAAGAAGGTCGAGACCGAGGCTGCACTTGCAGAACTTAAGACGGCACTTGGTGGAGCAAACTTCGAGATGATTAAGAGTGGGACGGAGAAGGTTTCTACTCTGAGTCAGGCACTGGGATCAGCGTTGTATGCGGCCAATGCGGCAACTTCACAACCATCTGAAAGCCAATCAGCAGAAGAGGGCGTTGAAGACGCAGAGATAGTTGAAGAGTAGAAATGAGCGAGAGTAACGATTCCCTCGCGGATGATGTAATTGAAGATCTGCAGAGTGAGGCGGTCGAGGGAGACCTCGCCGTTCTCACCGCGGATCTCCAGAGACTTCAAGCCGAGTACCTCAATTATCGAAAGCGAGTTGAACGCGACCGAGCCCTCGCTCACGAGTTGGCTATTAGCGCCGTCCTCACCGAGTTACTTCCCATTCTTGACGATATCAATCGAGCAAGAGAGCACGATGAGTTGCTAGGCGGGTTCAAGGCGGTGGCAGATCAGCTAACCAATGTGACGACGCGCATTGGTTTGCAGTCATTTGGTGACGTCGGAAGTTCTTTCGACCCACAAATTCACGAAGCACTGATGCACTCGACTTCCTCCGAAGTCACTGAGCCAACGGCAACAGCAATCTTGCAACCAGGCTACAAATACAGAGATCGAATATTGCGAGCTGCCCGCGTGGCAGTTACGGATCCGGAGTAAGGGGTGGCTGCTAAGGATTTGTATGAGAAGGATTTCTACAAAATCCTTGGCGTTAGCAAGAGCGCCACAAACAAAGAAATAAAGAAGAAGTATCGCGAATTGGCCCACAAACTCCACCCCGACAAAAACAAAGGAAATAAGAAGTCCGAAGAGGAATTTAAGGCGGTCTCGGAGGCTTACGAAATTCTATCTGAGGCTAAATCGCGCGCTGAATACGATGAGGCGAGATCTCTTTTTGAACGCGGGGGTTTTCGCCAACCCCAAGGTGGTTTTCAAGGTGGCACTCAGGGCGGGCAGGGCACTCAGGGCGCCAATCGTGATTACGCTGATCTCTTCGGTGGCTCGGATTCGCAAGATATCTTTGCCAATTTATTTGGCGGCGGCGGTCGGCGTGTTCCTCGAAAAGGACAGGATCTGCAGAC